>DATAKA010000172.1:0-4219 GCA_036261855.1 Phycisphaerales bacterium
ACAAGAACAACCTGAGCATCCAGGATCGGCTGGAACTCTTCGCGCAGGTCTGCAACGCCGTGCAGCACGCGCACACCAAGGGGATCATCCACCGCGACATCAAGCCATCGAACATCCTTGTGAGTACGCAGGACGGCAGGCCGCATACCAAAGTGATCGACTTCGGCATCGCCAAGGCGACGGCCAGCAAGCTGACCGAGAAGACCCTCTTCACCGAGCACCGCCAGCTCATCGGCACCCCCGAGTACATGAGCCCCGAGCAGGCCGAGGGCAACCTCGACATCGATACCCGCACAGATGTGTACTCACTCGGCGTGCTGCTGTACGAGCTGCTCACGGGCACCACGCCGTTTACCGGCCAGGAACTCCGCTCCGCCGCGTTCGGCGAACTGCAGCGCATCATCCGCGAGGTCGAACCGCCCAAGCCCAGCACACGTCTGAGCAGCAACACCGACACGATCGCCAGCGTCGCGGCCAAACGGCACACCGAGCCCAAGCGGCTGGGCGTGATCGTGCGCGGCGAGCTCGACTGGATCGTGATGAAAGCACTGGAGAAGGATCGCCAGCGCCGCTACGAGACGGCCAACGGGCTGGCGATGGACATCCGTCGCTACCTGAGCGGCGAAGCCGTGGTAGCGGCGCCGCCCAGCACGTCGTACAGGTTCAAGAAGTTCATCCGGCGCAACCGGGTGATGGTGACGGCGGGCAGCGCGGTCGCGGCGGCCCTGCTCATCGGCGTGGTCGCGTTCGCGTGGCAGGCCAAGGTGGCCAGCGACCAGCGGGATCTCGCGGTGCAGGCCCAGCAGGCCGAAGCCGAGCAACGCAAGCAGGCCGAGGCCGCGCGCACCGAAGCCGTGGCACAGCAGACCAAGGCCCAGGAACAGGAAGCCGAAGCCAGGAAGCAGGCGGCGATCGCCGAGGCGGTGGCGAAGTTCCAGACCGACATGCTCGCGGCGGTCGATCCGGCCAACCTGCCCAAGGACCCGGAGACCGGGGAGCCGCTGAAGGACAGCGTGACGGTGGTGCAGGCGATCGAGACCGCGGTCAAGAAGCTGGATGCAGATGGGGGGCGTGAAGGAGCGTTGAAGGACCAGCCGCTGGTAGAGGCGAGCGTGCGCGCGACCATCGGCACCACGCTGCAGGGGCTGGGCCGCTTCGCCGATGCCGAGCCGAACCTGCGGAAGTCGCTGGCGATCCGCCGCGCGGCCCTCCCCGCCGGGCACCCGGACATCGCGCAGAGCCTGAACAACCTCGCGAGTCTCCTGCGGGCTCAGAATAAGCCCGCCGAGGCCGAGCCGCTCTTCCGCGAAGCGCTGGCGATCTGCCGCGCGGCCCTCCCCGCCGGGCACCCGGACATCGCCTTGAGCCTCAACAACCTCGCGAGTCTCCTGCGGGCCCAGAACAAGCCCGCCGAGGCCGAACCGCTCTACCGCGAAGCGCTGGCGATCCGCCGCGCGGCCCTCCCCGCCGGGCACCCGGACATCGCCCTGAGCCTCAACAACCTCGCTTCGCTCCTGAAGGACCAGAACAAGCCCGCCGAGGCCGAGCCACTCTACCGCGAAGCGCTGGCGATCCGCCGCGCGGCCCTCCCCGCCGGGCACCCGGACATCGCCTCGGGCCTCAACAACCTCGCGAGTCTCCTGCGGGCTCAAAACAAGCTCGCAGAGGCCGAGCCACTCTTCCGCGAAGCGCTGGCGGTCTTTCGCGCGGCCCTCCCCGCCGGGCACCCGAGCATCTCCAAGAGCCTGAACAACCTCGCGGAACTCCTGCAGGCCCAGAACAAGCTCGCCGAGGCCGAGCCACTCTTCCGCGAAGCACTGGCGATCTGCCGTGCGGCCCTCCCCGCCGGGCACCCGGACATCGCCTTGGGACTGAACAACCTCGCGAGTTTCCTGCGGGCTCAGAACAAGCCCGCCGAGGCCGAGCCGCTCTTGC
Organism: Phycisphaerales bacterium; assembly: GCA_036261855.1. Classification (GTDB taxonomy): domain Bacteria; phylum Planctomycetota; class Phycisphaerae; order Phycisphaerales; family UBA1924; genus BJHL01. Next base: position 1,936 of record DATAKA010000172.1, read on the forward strand.
GTGAAGCGCTGGCGATCCGTCGCGCGGCCCTCCCCGCGGGGCACCCGGACATCGCCCTGAGCCTGAACAACCTCGCGTCGCTTCTGCAGGCCCAGAACAAGCCCGCCGAAGCCGAGCCGCTCTACCGCGAAGCGCTGGCGGTCTTTCGCGCGGCCCTCCCCGCCGGGCACCCGGACCTTGCCGCGGGTCTGAGCAACCTCGCACGCGCGCAGCAGGCACTCGGCCAGACCGCCGAAGCCCGCACGGGGTTTGATGAGGCCCTCGCCATCCTGCGCCAGGGTTCGCCCGACGGCTCCCCGTTGCTCGCCCGCACGCTGTGGAGCTCCGGCAGCGCCCGGCTTGAGAACAAGGACATCGCCGCGGCCCAGGCCGAACTCCAAGAGGCCGTGTCGATGGCGGAGAAGGTGCTGCCCGCCGACCACCCGCGCCTCAGGGAGTACCGCGAGACGCTGGCCACGTGCAAGGCGGCGCTCGCGGGCGGGGCGGAGCCGGCCAAACCGGATGCGAAGGGAGGCGGGTGATGAAACACCCCGCGAAGCCTGTTCACCGCGAGTGAGGCGTGGCGCTGTGCCACACGCACATACTCGATCGCCGCCCAGACTCCATCGTCCCGCCTGCGCCGATGCACTTTGACGAACCCGCACCGACATCCATGAACCGTGGGAGCCTGACGTGATCGAACCAACGCACGAACACCTCCGCCGCGCCTTTGACCTCGCCCTCGCCGCCGCGCCCGGCGACCGCCCCGCCCTGCTCGACGCCGAGTGCGCAAACAACCCTGATCTCCGCCGCCGCGTCGAAGCCATGCTCGCCGCCGCGGGCGACGAGAACTTCCTCTCCGCCCCCACCGCCTCACCCGCCGACGCCGGCCAAACGATGATCTCACCGATCCGCGAGGGCCCCGGCACCCGCATCGGCCCGTACAAAATCCTCCAACTCATCGGCGAGGGCGGCTTTGGCTCGGTCTTCATGGCCCAGCAGGAGCAGCCGGTTCAGCGCAAAGTCGCCCTCAAGATCATCAAGCTGGGCATGGACACGCGCCAGGTCGTCGCACGCTTCGAGCAGGAGCGCCAGGCCCTCGCGATGATGGACCACGCCGGCATCGCCCGCGTCCTCGACGCCGGCGCCACCGACACCGGCCGTCCCTACTTCGTCATGGAACTGGTCAAGGGCGACCCCATCGTCGAGTACTGCGACACGAACAACCTCAGCATCCACGACCGCCTCGAACTCTTCGCCCAGGTCTGCGGTGCCGTCCAGCACGCCCACACCAAGGGCATCATCCACCGGGACATCAAGCCCAGCAACATCCTCGTCTCGACGCAAGACGGCCGCCCCGCCGCGAAAGTCATCGACTTCGGCATCGCCAAGGCCACCAGCAGCCGCCTCACCGAGAAGACGCTCTTCACCGAGCACCGCCAGCTCATCGGCACCCCCGAGTACATGAGCCCGGAACAGGCCGAGGGCAGCCTCGACATCGACACACGCACCGACGTCTATTCGCTGGGCGTTCTGCTCTACGAACTGCTCACCGGCACCACGCCCTTCAGCGGCAGCGATCTCCGCTCCGCCGCGTACGCGGAACTCCAGCGCATCATCCGCGAAGTGGAGCCCCCCAAGCCCAGCACGCGCCTGAGCCAGAACACGGAGACCCTCGCCAGCGTCGCCGCACAGCGCCGCGCCGAGCCGCGGAATCTCGGCAAACTCGTCCGTGGCGACCTCGACTGGATCGTCATGAAGACGCTGGACAAGGACCGCCAGCGCCGCTACGAAACCGCCAACGCCCTCGCCATGGACATCCGCCGCTATCTGAGCGGCGAAGCGGTCGTCGCCGCCCCGCCCGGCACGCTCTACCGCGCCCGCAAGTTCATGCGCCGCAACCGCGCCGCCATCGTCACCGCAGGCATCGTCACCGCCGCGCTCATCCTGGGCGTCGTCGGCACCACCGTCGGCATGCTCCGCGCCCAGCGCGAGCGTGCAGCCGCCGTCGTCGCGCGTGAGAACGAACGAGAGCAGCGCACGCTCGCCGAGACCCGACTCTCCCAGGCCGAGGCCACCGTCAAGTTCCTGGACGACATGCTCGGTGCCGCAGATCCCTCCGCACAGGGCAAGGACATCACCGTCCGATCCGTCCTCGACAAGGCCGCGGCACCCATCGACTCCGAGTTCAAGTCCCAGCCCCTCGTGGCCGCACGCCTCCACGCTACGCTGGGCCGCACCTACCTCGCGCTCGGCGAATACAACCCCACCGAAACCCACCTCCGCGCCGCCCTCGCCCTCAACG
>DATAKA010000173.1:0-8070 GCA_036261855.1 Phycisphaerales bacterium
AACGCCTTCTCGTACCTGCGCTTCCGCCATGCTTCGGTGATATTCACGACTACCGATCGCGACGACCGCCGCACCTGATCCGTTAACGAGTACCGCTCTTCTGGTGGAAACGACCGGGTCACCAGGAAAATATCGCGAGCGCAGGCCTTCGCCCGCTTGTACACCTCTAGGTCCCTGTGGCTACGAATCGGCTGCCCCATCCCAACACCCTTCCTGCCTGTCGGTCACCGTCTCACCGTCTCACTCTTCACCGTCTCAGGTTCTCGCGCCGGACGTTAACTCGCGGAACACCTCATCCATCCGCCCCTCCTCCGACCGCACGCCCGCAACGCGCCAGCCCCTGCTCTGGCACAGACCCAGCACTTCCGGCGTGATCATCGCGGCCTTGCCGGTGTCCTTCGGGAACACCGTGAAACTCGCCGCGGCACCGTCGCGGTCGTGCTGCGCTGCTGCAACTTCCACGTTCCGAACACCCGAGAGGTTCAGCATCTCTTCCCGCACGCGCGAGCCCGCGGGGGCGTACAGCGTCACGGTTACGGCGTGGTGGTACCGGCTCTTGGCGAGCAGTTCCGCCGGCGTGCAGTCTGCCACAACCTTGCCCTTGCTGATGACGATCGCCCGCGTGCACACCGCCTCGACCTCTTCCAGGATGTGCGTAGAGAGGATGATGGCCTTGCCCGCGTTGCCGCCGGCGTCGCTGCGCGCCATGTCCTTGATCAGGTTGCGCACCTCGTGCTTCTGGTTGGGGTCCAGGCCGTCCGTCGGCTCATCCATGATGAGCACCTGCGGGTCGTGCATGATCGCCTGCGCGAGACCCACCCGCCGCTTGAACCCCTTGGAGAGCGTGTCGATGGACTGGCGCATGACGCCCTGCAGGTTGGTCCTTGCCACCGCACGGTGCACCGCGTCCTTCCCCGCAACGCCCGACAGGCCACGCGCATCGGCACAGAACCGCAGGAACGTCTCCGGGGTCATGTCCGGGTACGCCGGCGCACCCTCCGGCAGGTAGCCCATGCGCATCTGTGCCTTGAGCGTCTCCTCGCCGACATCAAAGCCCGCGACCCGCGCGGCCCCACTCGTCGGCGTCAGGAACCCCGTCACCATCTTCATCGTGGTGCTCTTCCCGGCGCCGTTGGGCCCCAGGAACCCCACCACTTCGCCCGCCTCGACGGAGAACGTCACACCGTCAACCGCGAGGATGCCGCCCGACCCATCGCCGAACCGCTTCGTGAGTTTGCTCACTTCAATCAGTGCCATAGAGGTAGTTCCCGATTGCTGACCGCCCCGCCACCGCCGCGGAGCGTCCATCGTTGCACCGTTCTGACGCTCGGACAGACGGCGCTCCCGACTGGGGCGCACCGCTCCCCCGCCCCAAAGAGGCTGCCAGCCGCCCATTCTTTGCCGAAACCCGCTGGGCGCTCAGCACGCCGGCGCTCACCAGAATCTGCGCAAATCATGCGCGGACCAGTTCCCATCGCCCGCACAGCCCCACCCGGGCCGAAGTTGATTGCCGTCCTCAGGTTGCACGCCGCCCCCACGTTTCCCATCTTCTCAGTGTCCCACACGGAGGAGCCTTTCACGGAGCGTGGATCATGCAAACGATTGTGGAATCTGGACTTCCGGGCGAGACCATCGTCACGTTCGGCATGCGGGGCTCGGCGGGGGTCTGCACCCTTTCGGCCACGAATCTGTCCGAGCACGAGCTGCAGACGGTCTACCGCCAGCTCATCGACCTGACGAAGCGGTGCGAGGGCCGCATGGTGCTGGACGCCAGCATGATCCGGCCGCTGCACTGCACGTGGATCAACTCGCTGCTCGATCTGCACCACTGGTGCAGGGGAATGGGCGGCCAGCTCATCATCGCGGGCCTGCCCGAGGACGCGACGGACATGCTCCGCAGCACGGGGCTGATGCGGCACTTCACGCTGGCGGAGACCCGCGAGGACGCGGTACGCACCCTCAATTCGAAGGGTGCCAAGTTCGGATTGCTCGACCGGCTGCTGGGGCGCGCGGCTTAACGCCCCATAACAGGGCATCCAACTGTCGGTGCGCCGCGTACCACTCTCTACCACTCTTGACACTCCGTCGATACTCCTCTCCTGTGCTGACGCGCGCTGCCATCCTCGCCTTGTGTGCGCTTGCCGGCGCGGCCAGCGCGGATGTGGCCGCGGGGGTTGCGGCGCAGCCGGGCGTGCTGAGCCTGCGCACGGGCGATGTGGCGGTGAACACGCTGCCGGATGTGCTGAGCTCCCGCGCGTTCCCGGCGGACGCGGCCCTGGTGATGGTGCTGAAGCAGCCCATGACGGACGGTGCACGCGCAGCGCTGGATGGTGCGGGCGTGGTGGTGCTTGATTACCTGCCGACGCACGCGTACTTCGTGAACGTGTCGAAGACGACGCCGGCGTCGGTGCGAGCAACGGGGTTGGTCGCGTCGGTCCACCGCGTGCCCGCGGCGTGGAAACTGGACGCGGCGCTGCGCAAGGGTGCTGCGCTGCCGGCGTGGACGACGGGGCCGTTCCAGAAGGCGGCCGCGAAGGGCGAGGCGGCGATGGCGCTCACGCTGTGGCGCGAGGTGCGGCCGGATGCGACGCTGGCGTGGCTGAAGACGCAGCCCGGCGTGACCGTGCGCGCGGGCGAGGCGTACGCGGGTGCGTCGGTGATTCATGTGACCGGGCCGCGGGCGTTGGCCGAAGCGTGCGCCGCACGCGCGGACGTGCAGTATGTGGAGTTGGTGCCGGAGTTCACCGATCGCTCTAACGCGACGACGCGGTGGGTGGTGCAGTCGAACATCTCGGGGTTGGAGTCTGTGACCAGCCGCGGGATCATCGGCGCGGGCGCGATCATCGGGCACATCGACAGCGGGCTGGCGTGGGACCATTGTGCGCTGCGCGACGCGGTGAACCCCATCGGCCCCTTGCACCGGAAGATCGTGGCGTTCAACGCGCCGATGAACTACAGCGGGCACGGCATCCACACGGCGGGCACGCTGCTGGGCGATGACGGCACGGCCGGCGCGAACCGCGGCGTCGCGTGGGGCGCGCGGATGGTGCACAACAACTACCCGTCGTACACCGAGACGGCGATGTACGGGCGCTTTGACCTGCACCGCACGCAGGGCGCGTTTGTGCACAGCAACTCGTGGGGCAGCGATGTGTTCCACACGTACGAGATCATGTGCCGGGCGGTCGATGCGTTTCATCACGATCACGAGGACAACCTCCTGGTCTTTGCGATTTCCGACCAGCTCATCCTGGGCATCCCGGACTCCGCGAAGAACGCGTTGATGGTGTCGGCGAGCAACAACGCGCCGACGCAGGACGCGATGTGTGTGCTGCTCAATGGAGGCCCGGCGGCCGGGCCGACTGCGGACGGGCGGCGGCGGCCGGACATCGTGGCGCCGGGGTGCAACATCGTGTCGTCGATCGGGCAGACCGGGTGCGGGCTGGGCACCAACAGCGGCACGAGCATGGCGTGCCCGGCCGCGGCGGGGATCGCGACGCTGACGCGCGAGTACTTCACGCGCGGCTTCTACCCGAGTGGTGCGGAAACTCCTTTGGACGCGTTCGTGCCGACGGGCGCGCTGCTGCGCGCGATGCTGGTGAACAGCGCGAATGACCTGAGTGCGGAGGCCGGCTACCCGGGCAACAAGGAAGGCTGGGGGCGGATTCTTGCGGAGGATTCGCTGTACTTTGCCGGTGACAACCGCAGGACGGCGCTGCTGGACCTTGCGAACGCGCACCCGGATGCGTTGCAGACCGGGGGCTCACGCTCGATGACGGTGCAGGTGTTTAACCCCAGCACGCTGAAAGTGACGCTGACGTGGACGGACCGGCCCGCCGCGGCGAATGCGTCGTTTGCGCCGGTGAATGATCTTGATCTGGTCGTGACGAGCCCCGGTGGGCAGGTGTACCGCGGCAACGTGTTCGCGGGCGGCGTGAGCGTGCCGGGTGGGAGCCCTGACACGCTCAACAACACGGAGCAGGTCCACATCACCACGCCCGCGAGCGGGACGTGGACGATCGAGGTTCAGGGCTCGGAGGTGAACCTGGGGCCCCAAGGCTTCGCGCTGGTCGCGACGGGCGGGCTGACGCAGGTGACGTGCGACGACATCGACTTCAACAACGATGGGCTTTTCCCGGACACGCTGGACATCGAGGACTTCCTCAGCGTGTTCAGCGGCGGGCCGTGCAGCAACGATCCGAATTGTGGCGACATCGACTTCAACAACGATGGGCTGTTCCCGGATACGGCGGACATTGAGGCGTTGCTCAGGGTGTTTGGTGGCGGGGGGTGTTGAAAAGAAGGCACCGGCAGAATCCCGGTTCTGCTATCTGTCGAGTTCGGCCGCGACGATGTTGATGCTGCCGAGGATGGCGACGACGTCGCTCAGCAGGTGGCCCTCGGTGATTTTCTGCATGATGGAGTAGTTGATGAAGCACGGCGGGCGGGTCTTGACGCGCCAGGGGCGGGCGGTGCCGTCGCTCACGATGTAGTAGCCGAGTTCGCCGTTGGCGGATTCCTGGCAGCCGTACACCTCGGCGATGGGGGGCGTCCAGCCGCGGTTGGTCATGATGAGCTCGAAGTGCTGGATGAGGCCCTCGATGGAGCCGTAGACGTCCTTCTTGTTGGGCTTGGTGACCTTGCTGTCGGCGAAGGCGTCGATGGGCCCGGCGGGGATCTTGTCGATGAGCTGGGCGATGATGTCGCAGGACTGCTTGATTTCCTGCACGCGGAGGTAGTACCGCGCGTAGCAGTCGCCCTCGTGCATGAGGGGCACCTGGAACTTCACCGCGCTCGCGCCCTGGCCGTCCCAGTTGTCGGCGTAGCAGAGGTAGGGCTCGTCTTTCCGCAGGTCGCGCAGGACGCCGCTGGCGCGGGCCATGGGGCCGGTGAGGGACCAGTCGAGCGCATCCTGCTTGGTGATGACGCCGATGCCCTGGACGCGGTCCATGAAGATGCGGTTGCGGTTGAGGAGGCCTTCGAGGTCCGCCAGGGCCTGGGGGACTTCCTGGTTGATGAGGGCCTTGACCATCCGCTTGAAGGTTTCTTCGTCGGGGAGGTCCTGCATCAGGCCGCCGACGCGCGTCCAATCCGGGTGGAAGCGCTGGCCGCTGATGTAGTCCACGATGTCGTAGATCTTCTCGCGGACGTTGAAGGCGTAGATGAAGCCGGTGAAGGCGTTGAGGTCCAGCCCCGCGGCTCCCGTGCAGAGGAGGTGGTTCTGGATGCGGGCGACTTCCGCCATGATGGTGCGGAGGACCTTGCAGCGCGGCGTGATCTCGATGCCGAAGAGCTTCTCCACCGCGCCGTGCCAGGCGATGTCGTTGGCGATCGGGGAGAGGTAGTCCATCCGGCTGACGATGGTGACGTACTGGTTGTAGTCGAGGGCCTCGGCGAGCTTCTCGAAGCCGCTGTGGAGGTAGCCGATGTGGGGCGTGCAGCGGGCGATGCGCTCGCCGTCCAGCTCGAGGACGAGCCGGAGCGTGGTGTGGGTGGCGGGGTGCTGGGGGCCGAAGTTGAGAACCCAGCGGTCGCCGGTATCGACGTGCTGCTTGAGGTAGGACGCGTTGTCGGCATCGACCGTCAGGGCATCGTCGGGCTTGATGGTGAAAGGCATAGGGGCGGATGATAGGGAGTTGCGCGGGTGGGCGGGCCAAGGGGGGAGGGGTGGCGCGGGGCCACCACCGCCTGTGGGCGGCCGCGGGCAAAGGGAAACACGGGCGGCGCCGTGCGGGGGTGCGGGGGCGTGCACCTCCGACTCCTTAGGCGCAGGTGCCGCCGCCGAAGACACGGATCAGCGCGCCGATGTCGTCGGTGTCGGGGAAGAGGCCGTCGTTGTTGAAGTCGATGTCGCCGCAGGTGCCGGTGGGGCATGCGCCGCCACCGAAGACAGTGAGGAAGTCGGCGATGTCCTGCGTATCCGGGAAGAGGCCGTCGCCGTTGAAGTCGATGGAATCACAAGTGGGGCCGGTGGTGGCCGCGTTCAGCGCGAAGCCGACATCGTTGCCCTGCGGGTTGAAGTTGCCGGGGGAGAAGAACCACTGGCGGCAGGTGGGCGGAGTGGTGGCCGCGGCGGCAGCCCAGCCCCACTGCGGCTCGTTCGCGCCGCCGCCACGGTCCAGGATCGCGGTGACGCTCATCCAGTACTGGCCGTCGGCGGGGACGACGAAGGGGGTGGCGAGGTTCACCGTGTAGTGGTAGCCGCGGACGGTGCCGAGGCCGGAGATGACGGTGGAGTAGTACTCGGTCTCGTCGAACGTCATGACGTCCTGCGTGGACAGGAGCGTGCCGACGGCGCCGTCCGCGCCGTCGTAGAAGCGGATCATGAAGCCGTGGGTGTTGCCGGGGACGTCGGTGACGTAGCCGCCCCAGAACTCGACGCTGCCGATGGACCAGCCGGCCTGGCCGGGGAAGTTGTCCACGACTTCAGCGAACCAGCCGAGGCCGCCCGGATTGCGGGCGTCCTGTGCGGCGAGGCCGCCGAAGCCGTTGGGCACGGGGTTCTGGCGGTAGAGCTCCTGCGCGAGGCAGGGGGTGGCGGCGAGCAGAAAGACGACGGTGAACGCACGCTGAAGCATGGAACCTCCTCCCGATCGGCAGATCGGCTTGGTAGCAGTATGCCCGGAAAAGCCCGGCGTGGCAAGTGAAAAGGTGATCTTGACAGCCGCGGAGGCCGCCGACCCCCCGCCCTGACCTGTGCCTCTGGACCTTCGATCCGCCACGCCATCACACGCACGGACCGCCGCTGAAGACGCCGAGGAGCGAATCAATATCCTGCGTGTCCGGGAACAAGGCGTCGTTGTTGAAGTCGATGTCCCCGCAGTTGGGGTCGTTGCTGCAGGGGCCGCCTGAAAAGACGGCGAGGAAGTCGTCGATGTCGGCGGTATCGGGGAAGAGGCCGTCGGCGTTGAAGTCGATGTCGGGATTGCAGGGCGGGTCGGTGGGCAGTTGGCCGTCGCAGACGCCGCCGGCGAAGACGGTCAGGAAGTCGGCGATGTTCGCCGCGGCGAGGGGCACGATCACCGCAAGCACGGCGGCGGAGATGAGGCGGCGAAAGTGCATACGTACCTCCTGACGACGATGCTCACGTAACGGGACCTGGGTGGACCGGTTGCACACAAGCCATGTTTCCCGGGTGCCGGGTGCCGGGGGGCGGATCGCGGGGGAGGCGGAGTGGGAGCGGAGGGACGCGGAGGGGGAGATGGACGGGGAGCAGGTGAGGAGGTGAGCAGGTGGAGAGGTGAGGGAGTGGTGCCGGGTGCTGTGTGCCGGGTGCCGGGGGAGGAAGAAGCAGAGCCGTACGCAGAGGACGCGGAGGGACGCGGAGGGGAAGGAAGAGAAGGCACTGGGCATCGGGCATTTGGCACTAGGGAAGCCTGCGTGCGGGGCGTGGTTTGTGTGGTGTGTGCGGGGTCGGGAGGAGAGGGCGAGCGAGGAGAAGTGGGCGGGGGTTGAGAAGGGGAAGACTTTGGTGGACTGCCAACCCCTCCCTGGCCCTCCCCCCTGGGGGGAGGGAAGGGGCGGTCGCGGTACTCGAGGAGCGGTGTTGCAGCGCGGCGGGCGGTTTCGGGGTTGTTGGCGGTTTCGAGGATGTGGCGGAGGCGCGCGATGGATTGGACTTTGGCGTCGGCGAGCATGTGGCGGGCGCGGAGTTCGAGGAGTGTGGTGATGCGCGAGATGAAGGCGATGACGCGGTCCTCGGCCATGAAGGCGGAAAGTCTCCCGGAGGTCATGCTGTGCATGCGGCAGAGGTCGGCCATGTGGTTGGTGCCATCAAGCCAGTCGTTGATGAGTTCGAGTTGTTTGTCGGTGAAGTCTGCGGACATGGGTGGCCCCCTGCGCGAGTGAGAGTCGTGTGGCGAGGGGAAAGAAGTGCCCCTCTACCCAATCCCCCTGCGACCCGATTTGTGCGAAAAAAGCGGGGCATTGCACCACGAAGGCACGGAGAGCACGAAGAGGAAAGCGGGGGATAAAGGCAGGAAGTGCAAGGACTTGGGAAGGGGGTGTGGAGAGCGAAGAAAAAACTGGGAGAAAATCGCGCGTTTCCCGTTTTGGAGCCACGGCGCGCGC
>DATAKA010000174.1:0-15330 GCA_036261855.1 Phycisphaerales bacterium
GCTCTTTCTGCCCGATGACGCGGCCGCGAACCCCGAGTGCCTGCAGGTCACGGCCACCCCGCGAGAAATCGACCCCAACCGCGAAGAGGCCTGCGACCGCCACGGGGCGTACTTCGGCCGCCCCGCCCACCCGCGCTGGGCCCTGCTCGAAGTCTCGAGCGTCAAACGCCTGGACGAGGTGCTCGACGGCGACCTGGTGCGGCTTGCCAACCCCCTCCGACGCCACGAAGGCCGGCTGTGCCGCGCGGTGAACGCCAACGCCGGTGCACTGTCTCAGGCGTGCGAGCGTGCCGCGGGCATCGCGCCGCCGGAGCCCCGCATGGTGGGCGTGGACCCGTGGGGCGCGGACGTGCGGGCCCGGTTCGACATCATCCGCTTGGAGTTCCCGCAGCCCGTGAGCACCGACACCGAGGCCCGTGACCAGCTCTCCACACTCCTGGGCGTGCCGCTTCCGCCGACCGTGCCGTGAACACGCCCCCACCCAACGTCCTGATCTCCCGCGGCGCGTCACTCCCGCCTTTGCGGGAGTCGCACGCGCACCTGCACATGCTGGGACGCTCGCTCGGCATGCTGAGCCTGGCCGATTGCACCAGCATCGACGCGTGCCTGGACCGGGTGCGCTCGGAGGCCGCAAGGCTGAACACCTCAGACCCCTCGGGCACCCAGTGGCTCATGGCGTGCGCGATGCGCATCGAAGGGTGGACCGACCCGCGATGGCCCACCCGGGCCGAACTGGACGAATCCTGCGGACGCCGCCCCGCGGTCCTCCTGTCGTTTGATCACCACAGCGCCGCCGCGAACACGACCGCGTTCACAGCGGCAGGAATGCACGATGCGTCACCCAACCCGGAAGGGGGCGTGATCGCCCGCGATGCAGCCGGCGCCCCCACCGGCGTGCTGCTGGAGGCCGCGGCGAAGAAAGTGTGGAACGCCGCGCCCGAGCCCGGCCCGGCGGAGCGAGCGCCGATGGTAAAGGCCGCGCTGGCGCACCTGCACGCTTTGGGTTTCCGCGAGGTCCACGACCTTTTGTCTCCGCCGTGGCTGGGGCCGTTGCTGGCCGACCTCTCGGACCGCGGCGAGTTGCTCATGCCGGTCGGGCTCTACCCGCTGCTGCCGGACCTCGCGGCGCAGGTGGAGGCGGCCCGCGCGTACGCGCGGCGCGATGTCACGCTCATGGGCGGCAAGGTCTTCGCCGATGGCACGCTCAACGCGCGCACGGCGTGGATGCTCTCGCCGTACGCCGATGCGCCGGGGGATCACCCCACCGGCATGGCGCTGATGCGTGAGGAATCGCTGCGGAGCGCTGTTGCGCAGACGCGCGCGCTGGGCGTGGGGCTCGCGGTGCACGCGATCGGCGACGCGGCGGTGCGTGCAACGCTCAACGCGTGGGAACACTCCGGAGCATCACCCTCGCGCGGCGAGGTCCAGCGGACGCGTAACGGTGCCCCGTGCCTGCGCATCGAGCACTGCGAGATCATCGACGAGCGCGACGTGCCGCGGTTTGCAAGCCTCGGCGTGGTGTGCAGCGTGCAGCCGTGCCACCTGCTGGCGGACATCGATGTGCTTGAGCGCGCCCTCCCCCACCGCCTGCACCGCGTGCTGCCCCTACGGGACCTCATCCGGGCGGGCTCACGGCCCGGCGATGGGCTCGTCTTCGGCAGCGACGTGCCCATCGTTCGCGCGGATCCGGCCGACTCAATCCAGGCGGCTACCCAGCGCCGCCGCGCCGACATGCCGACCTCCCCAGCGATCGCCCCCGAGCAGTCGATCACGCTCGACGACGCCGTCCGAGCGTTCCACACTTGACGCCACCACCAGACCGCTTACGTCTGTATGTCGGTACTTTCCAAAAACAAACCGACCGCCCCTTGCGGAGCGGTCGGTCGAATCACAGAGTTCGATCAGCAGTGATTAGAAGATGAAGCGGCCCTGGAGCTCGAAGGCGATCTCGCCGTCGGTGTTCTGGCCCAGGAAGCCGTTGTCGCCGGGGAACGAACCGATGCCGCTGAAGAGGGCGGAGGTGTCGTTCAGGGAGTAGCCGAGCTGAGCGGTGAAGCGGAGGGCGTTGCTCTCCTGGAAGGGGTAGCAGTTCACGCCGACCGTGAGGAAGTTGATCTGGTCGTCCTGGCTGTCGGAGACCACATCGTCATCGAGGAAGAACGCATCCCAGCGGGCGAAGCCTTCGATGGTCTCGTTGAAGAAGTAGGAGCCCTGGATGTTGGCGCCGAAGTCGGTCTGCTCGAAGGAGCCGGACTCGAGCTGCACGTAGAAGAACGCGCCGCTCACGCCGTAGCCCGGGCCGTGCCACTGGGCGTCAGCGGTGAAGCCCATGAGGTTGAAGTCGCTGGTGCCGCCGGTCTCGCCGCCGTCCTCGTAGTGGAAGGCGCCGCCGACGAGCACGTTGTCGCCCTGGGTGCTCATCCAGGAGGAGTAGTTGTTGAACTGGTCGAAGCCGGCGCCGGTCACGATGCCCTCAACGCGGGCGGTGATGCCGTAGTCGGCCGACTCAGCGTTGAAGGGGGTCCCGGCGGTGAAGAAACCGTCGTTCCAGGAGCCCATGAAGCGCATCTGCTCGTCGCCGTAGTGCACCATCACGCCCTGGCTGTAGCCCTGGCCGAAGTACTGGCCGGTCTGGCTGAAGCCGGTGCCGAGGTGAGACTCAGCGCCCATGGTGACTTCGCGGGCGAAGGGGGCGTTGAACTGACCGAAGCGGAAGCCCCAGCCGTTGCCCATGTCCCAGTCGCCGTAGACGTCGTCGGTCTGGAAGGAGGAGACCGCGAGAGCCTCGACGCTGCCGCTGCCGGAGTCGTCGTCGAACTCGCTGCTGGTCACCTGCACCTTGTAGGTGAACTGCTTGCTGCCCACGTGTCCGCCGAAGCGGAAGCGGGTCATCGGGACGCCGAAGCCCTGCGTGAGGTCCTCGGTGTCGCCCACCGCGTCGCTGTCACGGAAGGACGCGCTGTACTCGATCAGGGCCGCACCGCCGACGGTGAGGCTGTTGTCGCCGGAGGCGTCGGAAATCGTAAAGCCCGAGGACTGGTAGTTCCCACCACCCTGAGCCATGGCCGCGCCGCTAATGCTGAGGGCGAGGCCGGCAACCAGAACAAGAGACTTCTTCATCTATTGACTCCTTCTTGCAGTCATCCAACGTGAAGCGAAAGCTCCAGACGAGGCCCTATGGGGAGTGACTTCTCCGACCGTCGGGACGTTTTCCCCTCTGAACCTCGCGTTGGGACGCCTTCAAGCGTCCCCGAAACTCACTCTATCTGTTGGGGAGACCGCCTCCCCACCCTGTCCACCGGCGGCACCGCCGGGAAAGACCTGTGTCACACTGCTTCGCACCACCCACAAGACCAGATTGCATGCCTGATTGCCGAAGGCCGGGCGTTCGTTTCACGCGGGGCCCATCTGTAGACGGGTCGTTCATCAGGCTCGCACCCACGGGAGAGACTCGTCGTGGGCCGGATGGTAGCGGGCACTTTACTCCTTTCCAGCACCATCGGAGGAGGGACCGGAAACACCACAACTTTTCCACCGTCCATATTCCCCCTTCAGGGTGTCTTCTGTGCGCAATCTTGTTGCTTCACGCGCAAGTTGATGCCCGTCCGCACCCGTACACTGGCACGTCTTGCGCCGAATCACGCCCGGGACTTTCACCTAAGTCGATCCTGTACAGGAACTTAGCACATGAGCACCCGCAAGCACATTCTTGTCGTCGACGACGAAAAAGATCTGTGCGACCTTATTTCTTACAACCTCCGCCGCGCGGGATACGAAGTCGCCGCCGCCCACACCGGCCGGGCCGCCCTCGATTACATTGCTGAAAAATCGCCCGATCTGGTGGTACTCGACGTCATGCTCCCGGAGCTTTCAGGCACCGAAGTCGCCAGCCGCATCCGTTCCAACCCCGCCACGGCCTCCCTGCCCATCGTCATGGTCACCGCAAAGGGCGAGGAAGTGGACCAATTGGTGGGGCTGACCGTGGGCGCGGACGACTACATCGCCAAGCCCTTCTCCACGAAAATCCTGGTCGCACGCATTGAGGCAGTGCTCCGCCGCTCGGGCTCTCCCAGCCAGGCCGGGAAGACCCTGTCACTGGGCGCCATTGAAATCCACACCGACACCCACGAAGTGCTCGTGGACGGTGAGCCGGTCAAGCTCACGCTCACCGAGTTCAGGCTGCTCACGGCCCTCATCAACGCCGGAGGAAAGGTCCTGTCTCGATCCGTCCTCATGGCCCGCGCCATGGGCCCGGGGATCACCGTGACCGAGCGCACGATCGACGTCCACATCACCAGCGTGCGCCGCAAGCTCGGCAGCCACGCCGGGATCGTCAAGACCATCCGCGGCGTCGGCTACAAGGCCACCCCGGACGAAGAGCCCGACTCGGGGTTCCACACCGCCGACGCCCACGAAGCCGACGCGTGACGGCGTCCCTTCCTCCCATCCCCGTAGCATGATCGCATGGCCCGACGCGGCGTCCTCAGCATCGACGCGACCTGCGTGACGCTCCTCTGGGCGCCCGTGGTGGTTTTGTGCGCATCGCTCGCCGCGGGCCTGCGGGGGCTGTGGCTGCTCAGCCTCACCGGGCTCACGGCGGCGCTGTGCACCTATATCTACGCGGTGGCAATCGCAGGACCCCGCCGCCGGTGGCTGACGGACCTTGAGGAAGTCGCGGACGAGCTGTGGCGCGCCAGCGGCGCAGACCGCCAGCCGGTGGACAACGCGCTCAACCGGGCCGCCCGCGTCACCGAGTCCCTCCGCGGTGTGCGGGGGCCCGTCGTGGCGCGGCTCGCCGCGGCGCTCGCGGACCTCTCCACGCTCCGCGTGGTCTTTGACGCAACGCCCAGCCCCACGCTCGCCACAAACGACTCCGGCACCGTGATCGCGTGCAACCGCGCGATGGAAGACCTGGCCGACCGCAGAACCAGCGCGATCCTGGGGCGCGGCGTCGATCGGCTCTTCACGCAGGACCACGTGCTGCGGCTCATCGAGGCCGCCCGGCGCGGAGAGACGCGCGCGGGCGATGTCCGCCTCACCAGGGGGGGCGCGGTCCGCATCTACCAGGTGCTTTGCGCCCCCGTCACCCTCGCGGGCGAGCCCCGCCCCGGCGTGATCCTCACCATGCGCGACGTCACGGAACTGGCGCAGGCCGTGCACCTCAAGACCGACTTTGTCGCCAACGCCAGCCACGAGCTGCGCACCCCGCTCTCCACCATCCGCATGAGCATCGAGACGCTCGACGACGGCGCATGGGACGACGACGCGATGCGCACGCGGCTCTCGCAGGTCATCCGCACCAACGTGCAGCGCCTCCAGGACCTCGTCACCGACCTGCTGGACCTCTCCCGTCTCGAAACACCCGAGGCCCCGGTCACGAACGAGGAGTTCCCGCTCGCCGAAGTGGCAGACACCCTTCGGGCGGACTTCCAGCAGGTCTGCACCGAGCGATCGCTGACGCTGTCGTTCGAGATCGACCCGCGCACCGCGACCATCCGCAGCGACCGCAAACTCCTCACACTCATCCTCAAGAACCTCGTGGACAACGCCACCAAGTTCGCGTACGAGGGCACCACCGTCCGGGTCACGGCCGAACCCGCGGCCGCGGGTGTCCACTTCCGCGTCATCGACGAGGGGCTCGGCATCCCGCTGGACCAGCAGTCGCGCATCTTCGAGCGCTTCTACCAGGTGGACCCCAGCCGCGCAGGCTTCGCCGCCCGCCGCGGCACCGGCCTGGGTCTCGCCATCGTCAAGCACGCCGTGAAGTCCCTGGGCGGCACCATCCGCGTCGAGAGCGTGTGGAAGCAGGGCACCACGATGATCGTGGACATCCCGATGCGTGCATAACCGGCGTTGATCAGCCCCGCGTGCTTGGACCTACTGCGGCGAACTCGTCCACGTCCTCGCCGCGGCCTTGCTCGGCGCGGGCGCAACCGTGCTCACCGTGCCGCCGGGGCGACGCTTCACGGGCTTCTCGCCCATCACTGCGCTGTCCCACCACCGGTCGAGCGATGTGTCGGAGCGGTAGGGCTTCTGGATGGTCTTGCCCTTCGCGCCCATGCCCTGGGCGTACACCGTGCGCTCGTAGCAGCCGGGGAGTGCGAGCAACGGCAGGGCGGCGAGGAGCATGAGGCGGCGCATGGGTGATGGTACGAACGCCGCGTCCGCGGGAGTGACATTGGCCGCGCCGTCGTGGGAACGACCGAAGCCGCTCCGCACGATCACGATTCCGACGTGTCAGTGCCCGCCCATTCGTACACCTCCGCCAACGCCGCGAACGAGCCGCAGTTCCTGATCCGTTGCAGCAGTTCCTCCCGCTCAACGAACTGCGTGAGGTTGTCATCATCCTCTTCGGCGGCGCGCAAGAACGCTTCCCGCAGGTCCCCGAACGCGTACGCCTGAGGCCGCGCCCACGTGAGGCGGACGCTGATCACGGAATCCACGACCGTCCGCGCGAGCAACTTCTTGAACCTGGTGATCGGCACCACCGGCTCGGCCGCCTCCACACGCCACACCCGCCCCGCCGCGTCGTACACCACGAGCGAACTGAAGTAGCCATCCGCGAAGTGCGTGACCGTGATACCCCGCGCGACATCCTCGGCGGGCTCAAGCGCGAAGTACCCGTGTTTCGCGCACACAAAGCACTGCCCCGTCGGTCCCTCCTGCCGCACGCTGTCCGTGTCGGTCGTCATCCATGGGTGTATCGGCGATTGACGCGTCGCGAAGCAGGCAAACCCATGAACACGTGGCCCAAGGTCGGATCGCGGCCCGGCACACCTGCCAAGGCACGTCTCTGGCGCTACACCAGCACCGGCGTCTCCCGCCGCGCCAGCATCGCGTGGATATCCGCCAGGCTCTTCCCCTCCAGCGCCCGCATCTTCGCCTCACGCATCGCGTCCAAAATCGGCGCCGGCCTCGACGCATCGCGGGACGTGAACGAATCACCCACGCGCAGCACCTCCGACGCGGCGATGGCGTCCGGCGGCCGAGCGAGCGTGTAGCGTTCCCCCACGGAAGCGTCCGCAACGAGGGCGAACTTCGTGTGCAGCTTGGCGTCCGCCTTGACCGCGACCCGGTGCAGCAGCGCGATGTCCACCAGCCGGCCGAGCAGATCGTTCACCACCGGCGCATCCAGCCCCGTCTGGTCCGCGATCGCGCGGGCATCGGCGGGCAAGCCCCTCACAAAGTAGTCCGTCACCACCGCCATCACCAGCAGCACCGACGCCGGGTCCACGAGCCGCAGGCCGTTGCCCTTCGCGTCCTCGGGGTCCTCGATAATGCCGAGTGCAATCAGCACCGACTCCTTGAACCCCTCCCGCGAGACCTGCCGGTACCGCTGCAGGATCGCCGTCACCTGGAAGCCCAGCAGCACGATGATCCACGTGACGTAAATCCACAGCAGGAAGAGCGGGATCAGCGCCATGACGCCGTACAGCCGCGCGTACGTCGTCGAATACTCGATGTACGACGTGAACGCCCACTTGCTCGCCTCCCACAACAGCGCCGCAAACGCCGCCCCCGCGCACGCCGCGATCACCTGCACCGACGCGTTGGGCACGCTCGTGTACACGATCACCAGCGCGAGCGTTGTGATCATCACGGTCGCCACAAAGCCCACCAGCCCCACGAGCGCCCCGCGCCAGCCGGTGTCGATGTCCTGCTGGGGCGCCTCGGGCGTGTGCGCCGCAATCACCTCAGCCGGCACGTCGGCGGGCGGCGTCACGATTTCCGCCACCTCGCTCGTCGCGGCCTCAGCAAGGGCTCCCACCTCCGTCGCGACCGACTGCCCCTCCACCACCTCCGCCGCCTCCGCACTCCTGGTCCAGCTCTCCGCCAGAGACTTCGCCCCCTGCCGCACGCCAAAGCTCATCACCAGCAGCAGCGGCCCCAGCGTGAGCAGCGCCCAGTAGTCGCGGATGCGCCGCACCCAGTTCTTGCCCGTCGCCGCCTCGATGATCTGGTTGAAGCTCTTCTCCGCCTCCACGATGATGGTGAGCGCCGCGTAAATCAGCAGCACGAGCCCCACGATGCCGACCGCCCCGAAGTTCACCGAACCCACCCGGTTCAGGAACTTCGTGATCCACTCGTCCAGGCGCTCCTTCTTCACCGCCTCCGCCTGCTTGGCCTGCTCCGCCGCGGCGACCTGCTGCGCGGGGCTCGGCGGCCCGAACAGGAAAATCTCTTCATACTCCCCCGCCCCCGCCCCCACCTCCGCCCCCGGGCGCGACGTGTCCACCGAAATGTTCGCGAGCCCCGTGTAGTCGAGCGTCGTCGAGATCACCCGCCGCATCTGCGCCTCGTTCACGAACGAGTGCAGCACCACCAGGCCCACGGCGAGCATGGGGATCAGCCCGAAGATCGACCGGAACGACAACGCGGCCGCCATCTGCGTGATCTGGCTGCGTCGGTACCGCTGGCCGGCGACCTTCCCGAGCACCTTGAGGCGCGCGATGAAGCCCGCCGAGAGGGCCTGCTGGATGTCCTGAAGATCAATCACGGCTGCGGGGCCTCGGGCGCGGGCGAGATTCCGGAACTCCGTCCTCGCGGGGACTACGTACCTTCGGCTTGGCGGGCCTCCGCGAACCAGTCCGGCGCGGGCGCACGCCCAGCGGCGGCCGGGTGCGCTTGCCCGCCGCGGCGTTCCGGATGGCGCGGAGTTCTTCGCGCGTCAGTTCCCGCCACCCGCCCAGGGCAAGGTGCCGGAGTTCGAGCGGGCCGATCGCCACGCGGGTCAGGCGCCGCAGGGGCAACCCAATCGAGAGCAGAATCTCCTTGATCGGGCGGTGCCTCGACTCCACCAGCGTCACTTCCAGCGTCGTCTTGCCGTCCTGAAAGCTCAGCACCTTCGCCTGAAGGGGAGCAAGGTCACGTTTCCGCGGTCCCGGTTGCGGACCGGGGCCCAGCCGCTCGCGCCGACCACTGCGGTCCTCAGCGCTCCGCTTCTTGGCGACGTCCTTGGCCCGGCGCTGGATCAGCCCGAGCAGTTCCGGCGTCACCTCGCCCTTGAGCTGGGCGTGGTAGGTCTTGGTCAGTCCAAAGCTGGGGTGGGAAAGCCGGTTGGCCAGTTCCCCGTCGTTGGTCAGCAGCACCAGGCCGATCGTGTCGTAGTCCAGCCGCCCCACCGGGAACAGGCGACGCACCGCGGGGTGGTCCACCAGGTCCAGCACGGTCCGGCGCTCCATGCCCGGCTCGTCGGCGGTCGTCACCAGGCACCGCTCGGGCTTGTGCACCATGATGTAGACCGACCGCTCGGGCCTGGGGATCGGCCTGCCATCGACCAGAATCCGGTCTTCCTGCGGGTCGACAAACACCGGCAGCCGGCGCATCACCTTGCCGTTGACGCTCACCCGCCCGTCCTCGATCAATTCCTCGCACGCCCGGCGCGCGGCGATCCCAGCATCCGCAAGGACCCGCTGCAGCCGTTCACCTTTGGGGGATTGGTCGGTCATGTGGGGGCAGCGTATGAGGGGCCGAGGGCCCGCGGGCCCGGTTTTGCACTCGCTGGGTCGGGTGGGTCGATGAAGGATGGTTCACGCCCCCCCGCGCGGAGCCGCGGGAACGCACACGTCGGAGACGCCCATGCCCGCCGCTCAGCACGCGAGCCCCGAGACCAGGCCGGTCAAGAACGCGCCCCCCAACGCCCTGGGCGTCATGGTCGAAGCCGCGCCGACGACCGCCGCCCCCACGACGCACCGGCCCGACGCCCTTGAAGCGGGCCTTGAGCGCGCCGCCGAGCAGGTCTTCCTCTCCCCCCGCGTCGTGGACCAGCGATCCTTCGACGAACTCTCCGGCACGCTCCAGCGCGTCGTGCGCGAGGCCACCGCCCAGGGCAAGAGCCTGATGGCCACCGGCGACCAGGTGCGCAACGTCACCGACAACCTCCGCGCCCTCATGCGCGAACTCCAGCAACGCACCGACGCCGCCACCAAGGTCCTCCCCCTCATGGAGGCGCAGGCCAAGCGCGTGCAGGAACTCACCGGCCGCGTCACGCACGAGGCCGCGCTCTCCAAGGCCCGCGACGTCCGCGACGCCGTCATGAAGGCGGTGGACGAGGAACGCGCCAAGGTCGTGCAGTCCGCCAAGGACCAGCTCGCGACCGAAGTCCGCGACGCCGTCCGCGCCATCGTGCGCGAAGAAGTCGAGCGAGCACGCACCACCATCGCCGAAGGGCTCGAAGCGAGGGCCGCCGAAGCCGAACGCCGCACCGAGGCCGCCGCGACCGAAGTCAGCGAGCAACTCGCCGCCCTGCGGGTGGACGCGGCGAAGATCGTGGCCGAGAGCCGCGCATCGCTCCGCGCGGCGCAACCCACGCCCATCACCGCACCCACACCCATCGCGCCCCCGGCGCTCCCAGCGTTCGACGCCGCCGCGCTGGAGCAGCGCGTGCAATCCGTCACCGCCGCGGCGAAGGCCTCGATCGCGGCGAGCGCCGATGAAGCCCTCTCGCGCGTGGGCGCGCAGATCACGGACCTGCGTACCGCCGGCGCAGCGCACACCGCCTCGCTGGAAGAACTCCGTGCGCTGGCCGCGCGGGCAGATCAACTGGTGCGTGACCTGAGCGAACGCGTCGAAGCCGCCGCACACGCGACAGACTCCCTGCACGAGCTCGACGCGGCCCAATCACGCCCGACCGCGCCGCAACCCGCCGCACCGTCGCCCCTCTCCGCCCCCGGCCTGCCCGCGCAGTTTGCCACGGCCCTCACGGGCGACCTCCAGCAGGCCACCGTGCACGCGCAGCAGGCGGGCGCGTGGCTCGTGCAGTTGCTCACGGCCGCCGATCACGTGGGGCGGAACCTCGATGCGCTCGTGCGCTCCTCGCAGCAGACGCGCTAACGCCGACGGCGCGATGCGAGCACAAGGCCCACGCAGGCAATCGCTGCGCCTCCCGGCGCCGGCACATTCACCCAGATCGTCGCGGGCACGATCGTGACGCTGGTGCGGTGCGAGCCTGAGTCCGCCGCGCCCGTCTGCCAGGACATGTACCGCGTGTCATCCGTGGACGTCGTCCCGCCCACGCGCCGGAACGCCTCGTTGAAAGTGCTGAACTGCATCTCGCGCACTTCGTCGCTGTCGCTCAGGATGATCGCCTGACGGAAGATCACGATGTTCTGCGTGCCCGCAACGTGGAACAAAGGGGCAAGGCTCTGGCTCTGCTGCTGGCTGGAAATGCCGCGGAGGATACGGTTGATGTTGGTGGCGTCGGTCACACCCGGCAGCGCCTGCGGCCACTGCGTCACAAATGTTCCTGCGAGCCGGATCCAAGAGCCCGCGGGCGACCCGTTGTCACTGTTGTGCCGGAAACTCGTCATGGTGTTGGAGCCCGTCGCCGTGCACGCCGTGCCGCCGAACCGCACGCGCCCGTAACCGCTTAGCGGCAAAATGCTGTTGCCTTGAATCTCGTTCAGCATCGAGTTGGCAACACTGTTCCCGCCGTTCCCGCCGTTGAGGTACGGCGCGATCTGGTCCGCCGACGAGCCCGCCCCCGTGTTGTCCACGTTGCTGATCGTCGGCTGGTACAGCACCTCCCCCATCGCGAACAGGTCCGTCCGCGTGCCGATGTACGACGCCACGACGCGGAACTCCACCTGCTCGCCCGACATCGCATCCGGGTACGTGGACCCCCACGTGCCCGTCTGCGGGTTCAGCACCTCAAACCGCAACTGGCCGCCATTGGGCTCAAAGGTCGTCTGCGCGAGCGCGTGCCCAGCGCACACAACCATCGCCACACACGCGGCCGAACCCGACAGAGAAGTACTCTTCTTCATGGTGTGCTCCTGAACGGGACGACGGAACCCAAACCAGAGCGCCGCCTGCAAGCAGCGCCCAGACCAAAGACAACGAATGCAACGCCCGCGCCCGGCGACGGAATGAACGTGATCGTCGCCGGGACAATGACCGGCTCGGTCGTCCGGTGACCCCAGTTGTCACTCGGGCCCGTCTGCCACGCGATGTACCGCCGGTCGTCCCCCTCGTCCGCACCGCTGACGCCGCCCACGCGCCCGAACGACTCGCGGAACGAACTGATCTGGATCGTCCGCGTCGATGTCGCGTTGCTCAGCACCAGCGCCTGCCGCAGCACCACGAGGTTCTGCGTCCCCGCCGTGTGGTGCGCAGCGTCCAGCGACTGCGACACCTGCAGCGCAGCCGTGCCCAGCAGAATCCGGTTGATGTCGTTCGCTGTCACATCCAGCGGCGGGATCGGGAAGTTCAGTTCCCGCGGCCACTGCGACACAAACGACCCTGCAATGCGCAGCCAGTTGCCCGTCGGCGCACCCTCACTCCCCGCTGTGTGACGGAACAGCGTGTGGCCGTTGTTCGTCGCCGCATTGGCCGCGACGCCGCCGTAGTTCACGCGCCCGTACGTCGCGAGCGGCGCGCCGCTCTCCCCCTCGGCGGTGCTCAGCATCGATCCCGGCAGCCCATTGCCGCTGTTCCCGCCGTTGCGCCACGCCCCGATCTGGTCCGCCGCGGCACCCGTCCCCACGTTGTCCGCGTTCGACACCGTCGGCTGGTACCGCGCCTCCCCCAGCGCAAACAGGTCCGTCCGCGTCCCCGTGTACGACACCACGACGCGCCACTCCACCTGCTGCCCCGGGAACGCCGTCCGCGTGCTCGTCCAAAGCCCCGCGCCCCCGTTGGCCGCCGGATCAAACACCTGGAACCGGACCGTCGCCCCACCCTGCTCGTACGTCACCTGCGCAGCCGCACCGCCCGCAAGGCCGCCCACAAGTGCAAGCACCGCGCACACGCTCTTCCGGATGGGCATGGAGAACCTCTCAGCGCAGAAAGACCGCCGCGACACAACCCGCGGCACCCATAACATGCCACACGTTCTAGCTGGTGCCACAAAAATCACCAGTTCATTTCGCCCCGACCCCCACAAACCACCAACACTTGGGCAGCCCATGCACCCGTACCTGCAATCCCTCATCATCGACGTCCCCGACTTCCCCAAGCCGGGCATCGTCTTCCGAGACTTCACGCCCCTGCTCGCCGACAGCCGCGGCCTGTCGCTCGCCGTGGAACTCATGGCCAACCCGTTCCGCGGGCAGGGCATCGACATGGTCATCGGGGCCGAGTCGCGCGGCTTCATCTTCGGCATCGCCGTGGCGCAGGCCCTTTCCGTGGGCTTTGTGCCCGTTCGCAAAGCCGGAAAACTGCCGCGGGCAGTGAAGCGCGTGGAGTACGCCCTCGAATACGGCACCGACCGGCTCGAGGTGCACGCCGATGCGCTCGCCAAGGCCAAGCGCATCCTGATCGTGGACGACCTGCTCGCCACCGGTGGCACGCTGGAGGCCTGCATCCAACTGGTGCAGCAGACCGCCAACGTCGAGATTGCGGGCATTTCGGTGCTCATTGAGCTCACCAACCTTCATGGCCGGGCCAAACTGAAGAACTGCGGGCAGGTCCACGCGGTCCTGCAGCTCTGAGCCCGCCGCAACCCCGCCCGGGCCGCGGCCGTACCATCTGGCATGCAGTTCACCCTCGCCCAGAGCACCCCGCCCGCGTTGACGCCGCCCAAGCCCGGCACGCCCCCAAACGCCCCCGGCGTCGCGATGTACCTGTGCATCGCGCTGATCCTGGCGGTCGTCCTCGGCGCGGCGTTCATCCCGGCCAAGCGGTCGCACCAGGACTGATTCCAAGGCACCGTCCCCGAGCACACCCTTGCACAACAACCAACGCTCCCACGTCCGCCCCCTTGTCATCGCCAACGCCCTCGCGGCGGCCGCGGTCGTCGGGGTCTTTGTCGCCCGCCACGCCGATGCGCAGGAGTCCATCCGCGCTGCCGACGTCCGGGCACGCGGCGACTACACGATGGTCGCCGGCAAGAGCAACGTGGGCCCCAACTCCACCGTGTACGTCGTGGACTCCGCCAACCAGGAGGCCGTCGCCCTGCGCTGGGACGCCACCAAGCAGACCATGATCGGCGCGGGCTACCGCAGCATCCAGACCGACAGCCGCGCGGCGAGGGGGCGCTAAATGACGACCCCGACCCCCACCACTCCCGACACCACTTCCCGCGCCCTGCCGCGTTCGCTCACCATCACGCTGTGGGCCACGCTGCTCGCGCTGGTCGCGACGCTCTTCGGCATGTTCGCCACGCCGTCCCGTTCGGCAACCCCGACGTTCTCTTGGATTCCTGAAGGCACCGCGCACGGCGCAGTGGTCTCACAAACCGGCGGCCTCACGTGCATGACGACCGACGTGGGCAACGAGGACCTGCTGCTGGTGCTTGACAGCCGCAACGAAGAACTCTTCGTCTACCGCACGGACTCAAAAGCGGGCATGCAGTTGCTGCAGCGGTACCCCGTGCCGCAGATGTTCATCGATGCGCGTGGCCGCAGCCAGGGCCGCTGAAGTGGTGGCACCGGGCTTCCGCCCGGTGTTCCGCGCGGCGGTCCCGCACCCACATTCGAAGTTTCCTGCGATGAGTCACCGGGCAGAAGCCCGGTGCCACATCAGACCCGCGTCACCTTGTTGATCACCACCGGCGTCTTCGGCACATCCCCATGGTGCCCGTGGTTGCCCGTCGGCACGCCCTTGATCTTGTCCACGACATCCGTGCCCTTCACGACCTTCCCAAAGACCGCGTACGCGCCGCCGTCGGGCTGGGGCTGGTCGAGGAAGCTGTTGTCCCTCACGTTGATGAAGAACTGCGCGGTCGCCGAGTCCACCGTGCTGGGGTTGGGGCGGCGGTCGCCCAGGCGCGCCATCGCGACGGTGTAGTTCTTGTTCTTGAGCCCGTTCTGCCACTCGTTCTTGATGGGCTTGCCGCAGGGCTTCTGCTCCATCTTGGGCGTAAAGCCGCCGCCCTGGATCATGAAGTTCTCGATGACCCGGTGGAAGATGGTGCCGTCGTAGTGGCCGCTGTCCACGTACGACAGGAAGTTGGCGACGGAAACGGGCGCGGCCTTGTCGTCGAGCTCGATGACAATGGTGCCCATGGACGTGTCGAGGGAGACTTGGGTGCTCGTGGGGGTTGGCATGGGCGAGGATAGGAAAGGCAAAGACAGATCACCACGAAGGCACAAAGAGCACGAAGGTGAACAAGAGCCAATCCTGTGAACAGTGAACGGTGAAGAGTGAGCCGTTCGGTGGTCCCAATGTAGTGCCCATCCCGTGAACCACTGGACCACTTCCCGGCGCGCCGAACGAGACTGCGGACACCAGTGCCACAACTTCGACGGTCGCTCTGGACCGTCGCAGTTGTGCTTCGCGCCGTGCCCCAACACACGACCGCACCACTCTGCCGCTC
This sequence comes from Phycisphaerales bacterium, assembly GCA_036261855.1. Classification (GTDB taxonomy): domain Bacteria; phylum Planctomycetota; class Phycisphaerae; order Phycisphaerales; family UBA1924; genus BJHL01. The sequence goes on from DATAKA010000174.1 coordinate 15,257, forward strand.
GCTCCACTCGCACACGACGACCCAACCTGGTACCAACGCCACCCCAACGCCAACTCCCGCACCCCCATCCCCAC
>DATAKA010000175.1:0-4273 GCA_036261855.1 Phycisphaerales bacterium
CACGCCCTGGACGTTCGACACCTTCCGCGCCTGTCTCAGCACCCTCGCCGCGGGCCCAACCACGGTCACCTTTACCGCGCGCGATGCCACCGGCACCATCGTCGGCTGCACGTCCTACTACGAACTCGATGCCCACAACCACGCCGTCGAGATCGGCGCCACCTGGTACGCCCCCCACGCCCAGGGCACCCGTATCAACCCCGAGTGCAAGCTCCTGCTCCTCGCCTTCGCCTTTGAGGGCGGCCTCGCCCGCGCCCTCAACTGGCCAATCTCCCCCAACGCCCACCCCTGCGAGCGCGTCCAACTCAAGTGCGACGCACGCAACCTGCGCAGCCAGCGCGCAATCGAAAGACTCGGCGCAACCAAAGAAGGCATCCTCCGCCGCCACCGCATCTGCAGCGACGGCTTCGTCCGCGACACCGTGGTCTACAGCATCACCGCGCCCGAATGGCCCGCCATCAAAGCCCGCCTCCAGCAGCGCCTCGCCGCCACGCCCGCGTGACGCACTCAATACTCGTCCGGACGCCGCCCCTCGTTCTCGTCCACCACGGGCTCCTCCAGCGCATCCGCACCATTCTCGTACGCATCGCGCTGCGCGGGCGTCAGCACCTCAAACACCCGCCGCCGCACGTCCTTCTGCGCCTTGACAACGTGGTCGTTATAAAAGTCTTCCTCGTCCGCAACCTGCTCCTGCCGCAGGTACGCAACCGCCGCGTGCTCCCACTTCGTCAGCCGCGCCCGGCACTTCTCCAGGATCTCGCGCTCCGCCTCCGCCACGATCCGCTTCATCTCGTCCTTCTGCGCGGGCGTCAGCCCCCGCAGACGCATCACCTCCGCCACGTCCTGATCCCGGTCCAGCCGCGGCAACGTCTCGCCCCACACCGCGCGGATGTACCGCGCATCAAACGCGTCCTTCTGCGACTCGCTCAGGAACCTCGCGAACGACCGCGCTGCACGCGCGTTGAGCTCCATCATGCGGATCGCCACCGCGCGGCAGTCCGCATCGGCCTTTTCGTTCTCTTCGCGCCCCACCACCCACCCCAGCGTGTTCCGCCCCAGCACCTTGGCGAGGGGCCGGCGCTGCTGCACCAGGAGGTCCATCTCCGACTCGTACTGCTCGATCGCACTCGCCAGTTCCGCGTCCGTCGGCACCGCCCCCGGGCTCTTGCCCGCCCCCAGCGTGTTCCGGAGGATCGACACCATGTCCAGCCGCTCCAGGTTCACCGTGTTGCGGATGAGGAGCCGCCGCCGCGACCGCTCGAACCGCTGCCACGCACCCTTCTCCTGCTGCGCACTTGTGAGCAGCGCCTTGAGGTCCCCCATGAACTCCTGCTCCGCCGTCGCACAGTCCTCCACGTACCGCTCCATGTACCGGCGGTACTCCTTCTGCTGCGCCTCCTCATCCTCAAGCTCATACATCCGCCGCTCCGCCCGCTCCTGCCGACGCCGCGCTGTCGCCAACTGCTCCCTGGCCCCCGCCAGCAGCATCACCGCGGCCTCGGTCTGCTCGCCGGAAAACCCCGCCGCGTCCCGCAGGAACTCAACGTCATCCACGCTCAGCAGGTGCTCATCGATGTACACATCCCGCGCAATGACCTCCTGCGCCACCGCCCGCGGCACAACCCCCGCCACCCCCATCAGCCCCACCAGCACCGCACACACCCACACCCCCGACACCCCCCGCATCCCCCACCAAGGCCATCGCGCACCCATACGCCGCCTCCTCTGCACCCGATCCCCAAACCCGCTATCGGCACTCGCCCACCTCCCTACGCACCCCCACCCAAACTTGTTTCCTCCCATCCCCCCTCCAAGAGGGAGGGGCCGGGGGTGGGCTATCTGCAGGCCCCGTGCAGTAGCTTCATCTCCGCCCTGCGCGATGAAGCCTGTGGCACGTCAACAAGCCATGTCACCTTTTCGCAGGATTGGGGCGCGTCGTTACTCCAAAGAGCAATCCATCACGAACGCGGCGACTGGCACCCCTTGCGACTCACGGGCGTTCTCTGCTTGTTGACTAAGTTCTGTGCGCGCATCTTGGATGGATGACCACTTCGGTGCTTGCCGTCGATCCATGCCGGTAGCGGTCATCCAGGCAACTACGTACAAACAAGCGTCGGCTCCAGATTCCACCATGTATCGGTCAACAAGTTGGCTACGCAAGTCCGTCTTAACGCCTGGGTTCTTTGAGAGCTTCACCTCAACAATCGCCGCAATCGCATCACGGGTCACTGTCCCCGACGCAGGCACGGTGACGCAGACATCAACTTCGGACCCCGGCTTTCCAGGCATCCCCCGAACGGGCCGGCGGTATACCTGAACTTCCCGATCAGCGGCTAGCGCGTAGCCGCGAAAGTACTGCCTAATCACCTCGCAAATGAGATCTGACGCCCTCTCCTCCTCCTTTGGCGTTGGTGGCCCGCCCGTTGGCACGTTCCAAAAGTTCTCTAGAGGGGATGGCGTCGAAGCGTGCAACGACGCGTCGTAGGACTCCAGCGCGGCCAGCATGCCATCCAACACGTCTTGAGGCGATCGGAGAAGGTGCGTCGCCTGATCGCCAAACATGCGAGCAATCGCTCCCAACGGAATGGGACTCCAGCGCGATCCAACGTAGACCTTCTCAGCTCTCGATCGAGGGCGTCGCAGCCACGGAAAGCGCGATCCAAAGTTCCTCTCTAGCGATTTCAGCGCGGCAAGCGCTTCTTCATCCCCTCGTTCACTGAGCCCATTCAACAACTGGCTTCGCCAATCGCGCGCCGAGTCGTCCGGACCAGCGAAATAAGCGCCTTCACGCGTCGGATCGCGGTCCGGCGGGTACGCCTCGAATAGGAGGGCCACAACGGCCCCGATGCGTGCCGAGGTGATTGTTTGAACTGACTGCCGCGCATCCTCTCGCCGAAATCGCAGCCTCTCACCGTGGGCGTAGTGAGCAAGCACACGACGGCTGAACTCCGGCCGCGACTTCAACTCCGCGACAACTTGGTCCCAGGTGGCCCAGTCGCCTTGGGTCAGCAACGCAACCGCAAGCACCTCTGCCTCCCTTATTACATCTGAGGAATCGCTCAAAACGTCGACCGTCGCTTTCATTCTGGCCAAGCACAGTTGCGACACACTAACGTCTGCGCTGCGGAGTACGAAGCTGGCAACCGCCTGCAATCGATCCGCTGGGACACTTCCTTGTTGGATGAGCGTAGCCAACCCGTCATCAAGCAATGGGTCGGCATCGGCTTCGAGCATTGGAAGCAATGACTGCAGCAGTGCGGCTGCACATTCCTTAGTTGACGTTGCATTTTCCAGCACGTGCGTGCGGACTGACTCACCAGCGTTCACTCGCAGCATGGTAAGAAGGCGTGCTTTCGTTTCCTGCGCTTCGCCTGACATGTTTGGGTGCAATTCCCGCAGAATGTACCAGCTCCATCGACTCCACCACGTGACGTCGCGCGAAGCAAGCCAACCGAGTGTGGGCACGACGTCCTGAGTTGATTGCTTGCTCCCAGAGCTAGTGAACCTCCTCAACAGTCGATTCCACCAAGATTTCATTGGTGCTACGGGGAGAGGCCCGTTAGCGGGTTCAGTATCCGCAATAAGCCAGATGGCGGCCATTCCTGCCGTGAGCACACAATTGAGTGGCTCTTTAACTGCCGCATCGATGGACTCAACATCGGACTCCAAAAATCGCTTGGCCGCGTTGACAACTCGCTGGCGTGTGGTAGCGCTCCCGTTCAGCCATCCCGGAGTTGATATCAGTGCCCGCTCGACGCCGTAGTGGGTGCTGTTCTCATCCAGCGTCATTTCGCGGCACAGTCGATGAAAATACCGAACGTCCTTGGTCTCACACAAAGTCAGTAGCTCTTGGATCCGTTCGTTGGGCGGCGGCGTAATGGGCTCGTGTTGTGGAATCTGCTCGGATTCGCGAAGAGTTTCCCAGTCCCGCCGCGCCCTGTCTGCCACGTTGGAGTTCACCTCCATGACCACGGGGTAGTTCATCATGGTGCGTACCGGCTCGGTATCGCGCACCGCATACCAGGCTTCCAGCTTGTCGAGTCGATAGGGATGGAACAAAGTGCGGGCTAGGTCGGCATAGTGATGACGGGCGGAATCGGTGTATCCCGCGTCCGTAGCACGCTCCAGCAACCACAGAAAATCGTCTTCCTCCAGGAGGTGGGGCGTACCTCGCACGATCCACCACAAATGCGCCTCGATCGGAGCAAGGTGGGCCATTTCATCGATCAGCGCCCGTCGCATAGCGGCGTCACCAGATAGTGGTGACGGCTCT
>DATAKA010000003.1:0-66618 GCA_036261855.1 Phycisphaerales bacterium
TTCAAGGACCTGCTGGCTGCGATCATCCGCGACCCCGCGATGATCGCGTACCTGGACAACAACGACTCACGGAAGAATCGGCCCAACGAGAACCTGGCACGCGAGATCATGGAGTTGTTCAGCCTGGGCGTGGGCAACTACACCGAGGACGACATCAAGGAGGGTGCCAAGGCCCTGACGGGGTACACGTTCACCGACGATGACTTCGAGTTCCAGCAGCGCAACCACGACAACAGCGAGAAAGTGATCCTGGGTCAGAAGGGCCACTGGGACGGCGAGGACTTCGTCCGCATCATCCTGGGCAAGAAGGCGTGCGCGCGGTATGTGGTCCGGCGCCTGTACCACTACTTTGTTGCGGATGTGCCACCCGACGAGCGGGGTGGCGACAAGAACCTGACGGCCCCGCAGCGGGCGGTGCTGAAGGAACTCGCGGACATGCTCTACAGCCGCCAGTACGAACTGCGGCCCGTGCTGCGGCGCTTGCTGCTCTCCCGGCACTTTTACGACGACGCGTTCATCAACCAGCAGATCAAGAGCCCGGCGGTGCTGGCCGTCGGCGCGGTACGGAGCCTGGGCACGCCGGTGCGTGACCTTTCCATCCTCAACGACGCCATGGATCTCATGGGCCAGCGCATCTTCTTCCCGCCCAGCGTGAAGGGGTGGGAGGGTGGGCGCGCGTGGATCAACACCAGCACCTTCTTCGTGAGGCAGAACCTGCTGGCGTTCCTCCTCACGGGCAAGAAGCCCCAGGGCTACGACGCTACGGCCGACACGCAGCGTTTTGATGCTCTTTCGCTCCTGGACAGTGCCGCGGAGAACTCGGGTGTTGCGCGTCGCGAGCCCGACGCGGTCGCCTGGCACCTCCTGCGGCTCACCGTCGGTCAGGAGCCCGACGCCGCGGTGGAAGCGATCAAGTCCTACTTCTCGCGGGAAAACAACACGGTGGACCAGCGGACGGTGACGGCGGCACTCCTGCTCATCACCGCCATGCCCGAGTACCAGCTCTGCTAGGGGGAAGACACAATGACCATGGACCAGACACCCTACACCCGTCGCCTGCTGCTGAAGCATGGCCTGCTGATGGCTTCCGCCGCCGCGACGGTGCCCGCGTTCCTGAACACGTCGGCCATGGCGATGGCCAAGGCCATGGGCGCGCTCTCCAGCGTGCCTGGTGTGCCGGACGAGCACATCCTGGTGGTGGTGCAACTCTCGGGCGGCAACGACGGCCTGAACACCGTCGTGCCCTTCGGGTCGCCGGAGTACTACAAAGCACGCCCGCAGATCGCGATCGCCGAGAAGGATGCGCTGCGGCTGAGCGGCGCGGATGGTGTGGGATTCCACCCCGGGCTTGCATCGCTGCGCGACCTGTACGACAACGCGATGGTGTCGGTCGTGCAGGGCATCGGCTACCCCAACCCCAACCGGTCCCACTTCAAGTCCATGGACATCTGGCACACCGCCGATGTCACGGCGACCGGCGACGGCTGGTTGGGCAAGTACTTTGACGCCGAGTGCTGCGGGTTTGGCAAGGGTGAATCGGGCACGCCGCAGAACACAACCACTTCCGCCGGCCCGCCCGGCATTGCGATCGGCCGCAGCGCACCGCTCGCGATGCAGGGCCGTGCGGTGCAGCCGGTGAGCTTTGAGTCCGCGGAGCTGTTCCGCTGGACGGGGCAGGACGTGGACCGGGACCTCGCGAAGTCGTACGACGCGCTCAACCGGCGCGAGCCGCTGAACGCGGGGCGCGACACCAACGCCGACTTCCTGCTCCGCACCGCGATGGACGCGCAGGTCTCCAGCGACCTCATCCGCAAGGCGGTCTCGGTCAAGCCTCTGGTGACGTACCCCACGGGGCCCGCGGCCGAGCTCGGGCGGCAACTCCAGATGGTCGCGTCGATGATCCGCGCGAACCTCAAGACGCGCGTGTACTACGTGACGCTGGGCTCGTTCGACACGCACGCGCAGCAGGGCGGGCAGAACGGCCGGCACGCCAACCTCCTCAAGGGCTTCGCGGATGCCACCAAGGCGTTCTACGAAGACCTCAAGAAGCAGGGCAACGACGGGCGGGTGCTCACGATGGTCTTCTCCGAGTTCGGCCGACGCGTGGGCCAGAACGCAAGCCAGGGCACCGACCACGGCACGGCGGCACCGATGTTCCTCGTGGGTCCGATGGTGAAGCCCGGCGTGCTGACGCCGCACCCTTCCATGAAGGACCTGGACGAGGGCGACCTGAAGTTCACGACCGACTTCCGGAGCGTCTACGCGGGCGTGCTCAACGGCTGGCTCAAGGCCGATGCGCAGTCCATCCTGGGGAAACAGAAGTTCCGCGAGCTCGAGGTTGTCAAGGGATAGCGGCTGGGAGAACTCACCCGAGTGTCCGCGGCGTGCGGAACGCCCCGGTGTCGGGCGCGACGGTGCGCTGCTCGTACGGGATGAGGTCCTTGGGCGTCAGACCCAGGTCCAGCAGGTTGTGCTTGCGGCCGCATTCCGGGCACCGCACAAACCGCTTGCCGGGGTCGTTGTCATCGCCGGAGGACTTGATGGGCAGACCCACCAGCGGCTGGTCGCACTTGGGGCAGTGGCATCGGCGAAGTTCACGCCGCAGGCCCAGGTAGAGGCACGCATCCCGCACCACCAAGTACACGGCCGCCGCGGCCATCACCGTCGTCACAATCAGGAGCACGACCTGCCCGCCCAGAGTTGCTGGCAGGAGCGGCACGTACTTGCCGAGCGGAAGCAGAAGTGCAGCCGTGACCCACACGGCCGGCCAGACGGCCACGGTGAGGTACATGCACGCGAGGGGGGTGAGCACCAGCAGCCCGTGGTGGTTGATCTCCGCGCGATTGACCAGGCTGTCGCATTCGCTGTCGGTCAGCGAGTCGAGCTCTTCGAAGGCGCGGTAGACCTTGACGCGGGGGAGGCGCATGCGACTCAGCCTTGTTCGCGTGGGGTGGTGGGCGGTTGCGGATTCTGAGTGGGTGGTGGTAGTGGGGGTGGGCCGTAGCGGGCCGGGTTGCTGCCGTAGGTCTCGGCGAGCAGGTCCTCGATCGAAATGCCCCGGCGGAGTTCGGGGCATCCGCATGAGGGGCAGTCCCCGCCATTGAAGCCGGTGGACGTGCCCTCGCGGCCCAGCCCGCACGCGGGGCAGCCGCGTGCGCCGAGTGATGACCGCAGTTCGGAGGGGGCGAGGAGCCAGTTCGCGATGAACAGCCCGGTGGCCCCGCCGCCAAAGAACGCGAAGAGGGCCATGGCGGTTGGGAGTCCCGCCCATTCGGGTCCGGTCGGCAGCCAGAGGAGGGCGAAGAGCACGCACGCGAGGCCGGACCCCAGCGCGATGCCCGCGAGCAGGAATGGGCGCGAATCCGTCCCCGCCCAGCGGTTGCGGGTGCGCCATGCCCGCAGCGCACGGGCGCGATCCTGGCGCTTTGACTGCCGCCACCAGCGTCGGTTGAGTGTCGGCTGCCACTTCTCCCGCATCACCGTGAGCACCGTCGCCGCCAACGCGACCCGCTCGTCCTTCTTTCCGCACTCGGGGCAGGTCACGCCGACCACCGCGTCGACGCCCGAGCCCCCGATGCCGGCGAGGTCGTAACCGCACCAGGTGCAGTTGGTCTCGCAGAGGGCCCGGGCGATGTGCCAGTCCTTCAGCCCGTTCATCGCGCCGATGATCGTGATGATCGCCGTGATCGGCACCGCGCAGCACGCAGCGCACCCCAGCACCTCGCCCGGCGATGTACTGCCCCTCGAGGCCGCATCAGCGATCACACCGATGATCACCAGCAGCGCGATCAGACCGAGTGTCCAGAGCGTGGCGCGCCACAACCCGCCAAGCAGCACGCGCCACGGCCACCAGTCCCCGCGAGACTGGGCCGCTTTCACCATCGCTGTTTGGTTGATCAGCCCCTGAGCGGCGAGCCACTTGGAGGTACCGGCGATGAGCGCCGCCCTGCGTTTGCCGCGCGTACGGGCGAGGAGCTCGCCGATTTCTGCAATCGAGAGCAGTGGGAGAGTGCTCTGGGGAGTGGGCGGTGGCTCCGTCACGATGGGCCAGAGTACACGGCAACGGCCGGTGTGCCCGCGTGTGATCGGTCAGCTTACTTGGACGGATCAACCTCGGGCGGGAACAGGAACGACAGCGCGGTGGGCAGGCGCGCCGCCCACGCGTCCTCGTTGTGCACAGCCTCTTTCTCGAAGGCAAAGAGCTTCTGGGCCTGCGTCAGGCCCGCGCTCGTGAGCATGGCGTCAAAGTCCTTCACCGCCGCGGCGTAGCTGTCGCTGCGCTGCTGGTCGTCGAAGGCCTCCTTGCCGCCCACGCCGATGAACATGCGGCCGGGCCAGCGGGCGACGCTGCCAAAGACCGACTTCCAGTCATCACCGCCCGACAGTCGAAGGGCCGGGCTCTCGGCCAGCACAATGCCGAACGTCTCCGGGTGCTTCGCGCCGGCGTAGAGGGCGATGAGGCCGCCGAGGCTCGAGCCGCCGATGCCGGTGTTCGTGGGACCCTTTGCAGTGCGGAAGGATGCCTCCACGCGGGGCATGACGGTAGTTGTGAGCCACGCGAGGTGGGCATCGCCCTGCGGGACGGCGCCCTTGAGAATCGAAGCGCCCATGCCCGGGGGCATGTACTCAACCATGCGTGCCTCGCCCGCGTTGGGCACGCCGACGATGATGAACGGCGCTGCGCGGCCGCTGGAGATGAGCGAGGTTGCCGTCTCGTCCGCCTTCCATTCCGCGGGCACCTTTGCGTGCTTCTCGAAGAGATTCTGGCCGTCCATCATGTAGAGCACGGGGTAGGTGCGGGACGCGTTCTCCGGCGCGTCGTAGCCCGGGGGCAGCCAGACGAGCAGATCGCGGGCGTGCCCGTTCTGGCCCACGCCGCCCTGCACCTGCACGCGCCGGACGATGCCGGTCGCGTTCACGGGGCGGTAGTCGTCACCGATGTGGCGGGCCGTGAAGTTGGGCGCGGTGTCGGTCCACGCGATGATTGTGTACTCGATCGCGGGCGGTTCGCCGGGCTTGATGCTGCTCGCGGCGATCTTGGGGAGCATCTTGTTCGCGGGGACAGAGAAGTCGGCGTTGAGTTCTTCGACAGACCACGATCCGCGCGTGAACTTGAACTCGACCGTGCTGGGCGAGCCCTTGAGCATTTCCTTGGTGACATGGAGGCGCCAACGCATGTCGGACTGGGCGCTGAGCTTGTACCGCTCGTTGCCCGGGTCCCACCCGTTGAGTGTGCCGGCGAGGTAGATCGGGCTGCCGGGGTTGGCCTTGCCGGTTTTGTCGCTCACGATGATGTAGAAGCCCGTGTCGAGCGTGACAGGGTTCACCATCTCACCGTCGGCGGGTGCCGGGGCGGGTGAAGCGTGCCCATTCGTGGGCTTGATTGCAGCGGGCGATGCGTCGCGGTTCGCGAGCTGATCCCCGATGAAGTTGGCGCCGCCGGTCTCCCCTGCGCCCGCGCCGATGGGCGTCTGCTTGACGATGCCGTCATCGAGCGAACGCGCGATGAGCACGCACAGGAGCGTCACCACCGCGAGGGGCGAGAAGAGGAAGATGAGAAGGGCCAGTTTGTGGCGTGGACGCATGGGGGCGGCGGGGGACGGGGAGGGCTGGGTGGAAGTCACACGGGAGGATATGGGTGGGTGGCCATCACTGGCGTGGTCTAGGATTTACCGAGCGGGTGCCGACGGGGGCGTCAGGAGGCGGCAGTGAATCGGGCAAGAGCGGTCTGGTGCTGTGTGGCCGGAACAGGATTGGTGCCGTCAGCGGCGTGCGGGCAGGTGTTTCTACACTGGCTTGGTGCCCCATCCTCGTTGAACAGCGTCCCGAGTCTCTCGTCTGACGGATCAGTGGCTGTCGTAGGCGGCGCTCGGTGGACTCCGGCGACGGGCAGGCGTTCAATGCCCGCGGTGAATGAACCCGGCGCGACGCATCCAATGGCGGAGTTGGTGTCTGGGGACGGCGTCGCATTCGTAGGGAATTTCTCATCGCCGACTCATGAGGTCAGATTCCATTGGCGGGATGGGGTGTACAGGGATGTATACCGGCGAGACGTGCTTTCTTACCCGCCGGTGTTCCCCGATCTGCGAGCGATCAGCACCGACGGCACAAAGGTGCTCACGGAGCATACTGGCGGCGCGAAGAGCGGAGGATGGGTTTCTGTGTGGGCAGAGGTCGGACCCGGCGCGGGAGTGTGGGCGGGTGGGATTGGCTACCAGACGTACAGCCTTGCAGTCACGCCCGACTTTTCTGCGATTGCGGTCGGCGTGCCCGGCGGGTGCTTTGGTTTCCTCAATCTCTCGACGTACGACTACAACTTCGCACGGGCGGTGGACCCGTTTCAGGACTGGTCGGTTCGCGTCACGTGCATGAACGCGGACGCCAGCATCATGGCGGGATTCACGGGGTCGCCGCCTGTGTATCACCGATGGGACAATCATGTCCCGTCGCTGTTTCCGTCGTTGGTTGGCCGTCCGATCGCCATGAACAATGATGCTTCAGTGATTGTCACTGACGAGCGTGTGTGGACGCCATTGAACTCGAGTATGAGTCACCGGGACTACCTGACCTCACGAGGAGCGAGATTCGCACCTGGTGCTGTGCAGATCACGACAGTGTCTTCTGACCTCTCAGCCTTCGCCGGCCTTGCCCCCAGCCCCACCGGCCCGGGCCAGCAGCGCTTCATCATCCAGTTCCGTACTTCCGGTTGCGACAGCATCGACTTCAACAATGACGGCCTGCTCCCGGATGTTCACGACATCCAGGAATTCCTCAGTGTGTTCGGCGGGCAGGACTGCGGCACCGCCACGTGCAACGACATCGACTTTAACAACGACGGCATGTTCCCTGACGTCGAAGACATCAACGCGTTCATCCGTGTCTTTGCAGGTGGATCCTGTGAATGATTGTGAGGGCGATTACTTCGCCGCCGCGAACAGCTCAGCCGCGCGGCCCCAGTTCACCACGTTCCAGTACGCCGCGAGGTAGTCGGGGCGGCGGTTCTGGTACTTGAGGTAGTACGCGTGCTCCCACACGTCCACGCCCAAGATGGGCGTGCCGCCGCAGCCGGCGACTTCCTTGCCCATCAGGGGGTTGTCCTGGTTCGCGGTCGAGCAGATCTGCACGGTCTTGTCCGGCATCACGCACAGCCACGCCCAGCCCGACCCGAAGCGACCGACGCCCGCGGCGGCAAACTTCTCCTTGAAGTGGGCGAACTCGCCCCAGCCCTTCTTGATGGCGTCCATGAGGGGTCCGGTTGGCTCGCCGCCGCCACCCTTGCCGGAGGGGGCCATACCGAGCCAGAACATGGAGTGGTTGATGTGGCCGCCCGCGTTGTTGCGGACTGGGCCGCGCTTGTCCTCCGGCAGTTCGGAGAGGTGGGTGATCAGCCAGTTCGCGTCCTTGTCGGCAAAGGGGGTGCCTTCCAGGGCCTTGTTGCAGTTGGTCACGTAGGCGGCGTGGTGCTTGCCGTGGTGGATCTGCATGGTCTGGGCATCGATATGGGGCTCAAGGGCGTCGAAGGCGTACGGGAGGTTCGGAAGGGTGAGGGGCATGGGAATCTCCGGGGCAAAGTCGGTTAGATCGGAACGTGGTATTGCGTTTGGAGTCGCGGGAATTAGTATGGTGGCAGAGATTCCGGCGTGGGATTACCGGACATTTCCCAACCTTGAACTTCTGTTGAAAACTGATTCCCGGCTTGGCATCTGAACCGAAAAGCAGTATCTTGGAAGGCTCATGGTCGGGGCTCTGGCCCCGGCGGGCTCGGATCGTGGTGGGCACAACCAACCAATGCGATCGAGTGGGCAAGTATTGACCTATTGGGCCTGGATTGCCCAGTAGTCGCTGCCACGGACGGCGCGTAAGCGGTTATCTATTTCGGGGATCAGCCCCGGAGGTGGAACTTTCGCGCGCACCGAGCGTAAAACTGTGGCAACTTGGGGCCACCACTGGCCCCTGCAAACATCCAAACGACGGCTTTCTGTCGAAAGGTCCCACGACATTGGTGGGTCTTCTGTGGTGAGTGCTGACCTGCCCCGGCGATGCGCGCAGGTCCCTCCGCGGGGAGGGGTATATATACGGGGGGCTCGTTGAAAAACGAGGTCTCGGATTTGAAGTGTGAGCGCGGTGGATCGGTTGGCAAACCAACCGGCCCAACGCGGCGGGCATGCGAGGAACGCCCGTTGGAACCATGTCTACGAACGCCGGGTTGTGCCAACGAGAGATAGCACCGGCCAGAAGCCAGGATCGGCAAGGAATGAACGCGATGCGACAGAGCACCACCAAACGCACCCTCAGCCCCCTCGAGCAGGTCCGTCGCCGGACCCGCGTGGGTGTGGCTGCCACCATCGATGCCCCCGCGGGTCGCCCCGGGCGGCAGGTGGTCCGCCGGCGCCTGTCCGTGGAGGACGAGCGTCTGCTCAACCAGGTGATGTCGCAGGAGCAGGACTTCATCCCCAGCCCCGCGTTCGACGAGGACGAGGCGGAGCGGAAGATCTACGTCGATGTCCCGGACGTTCCCAAGCCCGACACGACCTGGTACCACCCGGTCATGGATGACATCTCTGCCGCCCGCGGCCGGACCGTCAAGTCCGCGCAGCAGGTGATCCTGACCGGCGCGCAGGAGAAGATCCTGTTCCATCAGTTCAACTTCGCGCGCTACCAGATCTGGAAGATCCAGCAGGACGTGTGGGCGAGCGACAGCCGCATGCCCACGCCCGAGCAGGCCGACACGCTGCTGCGCTGGTACCGCCTGGCCGACCGCATCCGCGAGCAGATCGCGGAGACCAACCTCGCGCTGGTGCTGGCCATGGCCAAGCGCACCCGCATGAGCGAGGTGGACTTTGCGGACCTCGTGAGCGAGGGCAACATGGCCCTCCTCCGCGCGGTCGACAAGTTCGACGCCGGCCGCGGCTACAAGTTCAGCACGTACGCCTGCCGCGCCATCCTCAAGGCCTTCAGCCGTCAGGGCATGAAGCTCTCCAAGTACCGGCAGCGGTTCCCGACGGACTTTGACCCCAAGCTCGAGCGTTCCAACTTCCTGGAGATCAAGCGCACGAGCTTCGAGAAGGACGCGGCCGAGGAAGTGCGCCGCATCGTGCTGGAGAACCGGGCGGACCTCAGCGAGGTCGAGCGCACGGTGATCGAGCACCGCTTCGGGCTCGAGTCCGTCGAGGCCGAGAAGCCCATGACGCTGGAGCAGGTCGGCCAGATCATCGGCGTGACCAAGGAGCGCGTGCGCCAGATCCAGAACAAGGCGATGGAGAAGATCCGTCTCCAGCTGGAAGCGCACTTCCTGGGCAACAAGGAGGCACTGGCCCAGGTCGCGGCCCTGACCGCCGCCCTGACGCAGGACGGCGCCCCGGGCGCGAATGGGGCCAATGTCGTGGTGACGTCGCACGCCGCCGCCGGCGTGGGCAGCATGGGCCAGCCCCTGCTGAACTGATCCCGATCGGGTCCTCCAAAAGCACCGTACCAACGCCCCGCCAGAGTGCGGGGCGTTGTTTCTTTGATCGCTCGTGACGACTCGATCTGGAACCTCGCATGCCCTGTTCCCGCAACCGGGCGCAACCCGCTGCGAACGGAACACCCGCACGCGCGCGTGCGGGTGTGTTTTCCCCTTGCCGAGGAGTCCTACCTTGACGACCGCTACGGTTGGAGCGTCCAACGGGCATCCAGCCCCGACGAATCCCGCATCTCCTGGGAAGCACGCCATGAGCCTCGAAACCGACACCACGCCGTCCGCAGCAGCCCAGACCGGCCACATCTCGATGGGCCGCAAGAAGAAGAGCGACCCGCACGCGACGCGCTGGGGCAAGTTCCTCGCCGCGGCGATCAAGATGAACACGTCGGACCTGATCATGAAGTCCGACCAGGTGCCGAAGCTGCGTCTGCGCGGCGCGCTCAAGCCGCTGGACTGTGAGCCGGTGTCCACCGAGGAGTTCTGGGGCATCGCCGAGGCGATTCTGGACAGGGAGCAGATCGAGGACCTGCACAAGTTCGGCTCGGTGGACTTCGCGTACGACTACGACGACAACAACCGCTTCCGCGTGAACCTCTTCCAGGCGCGCGGCAAGCTCAGCGTGGCGGCACGCCTCATCACGAGCAACATCCGCAAGTTCGAGGACCTGTTCCTGCCGCCCAGCATGGCGGAAATCGCGACGCAGCCCAACGGCATCGTGCTGCTGTGCGGCGTCACCGGCTCGGGCAAGTCCACCACGATCGCCGCGATGCTCGACTACGTGAACGAGCGCAAGCCCGTGCACATCGTGACGATCGAGGACCCCATCGAGTACATCTTCCAGGACAAGAAGGCGACGATCAACCAGCGCGAGATCGGCATCGACTGCCTGGACTTCAAGATCGCGCTCCGCGCCCTGGTGCGTGAGAACCCCGACGTCGTGCTCGTGGGCGAAATGCGCGATAACGAGACGTTCGAGGCCGCGCTGCACGCCGCCGAGACGGGCCACCTGGTGTACGGGACGATCCACGCGTCGAGCACGACGCAGTGCTTCAGTCGCATTTACGGCCTCTTCGAACAGGAGGAAGTGGAGCAGGTGCGGAAGATCCTCGCGTACCAGATGCGGGCGTTCGTGTACCAGAAACTGCTGCCCACGCTGCACGCGCACATCGCGCGCATCCCGTCGCTGGAAATCCTGATCAACAACGGCGTCGTGAGGAAGTTCATCCTTGAGGGCCGCGAGGGCGAGCTGCGCGAGTACCTCAAGAGCGTCGAGGCCCGGCAGGTCGGCATGATCGACTTCAACATGAGCCTGGTGCAACTCGTGGAGAAGGAGTTCATCGCGCTGCGTGTTGCCGAAGAGGCCAGCCCCAACGTTGACGAATTCCGGATGATGATGAAGAAATTGGGCTAAGCGCCCTTGGATCGTTCATATACGGAGCCGGGGACTTCCCCGCGTTTTGCCCACATTGCCGGACCGGACAATGCCGCGATCGGGTGTCGTCTGGCGTGGTAATGTCGTTACGAGGCGCAATTCTCCACTACTTCGCTTGACCCGGGCCCCGCATGGCGCATGATGAAGTTGCACGTCCCATCAATGGGGATCGGGGTTTGGTCATGCGTCTACGGCAATTCAGTGTGGCGGTCACGGCGGTCTTGGTCTGCGCTGGTGGAGTGGCGGCACAGGCAACTTTCTCGGACCAGATTGTCGTCGGGGGTTGGAACCAAGCGACCGGAGTGACGTTCGACGCGAACGGACGCGGCTACGTGTGGGAGAAGGGCGGGCGCGTCTGGCTGGTGGAGAACGGCGTGAAGAGCGCGCAGCCGCTCATCGACATCAGCGAGGAAGTGGGGGATTGGCGCGACCACGGCCTGCTCGGCTTTGCGCTTGACCCCAACTTCCTGAGCAACGGCCGCTTCTACCTGGCGTATGCGGTGGACTACCACCACCTCACGAAGTTCGGCACAGCGGCGTATAGCCCCACGGCCAACGAGTACTTCATCGACACCATCGGCCGCATCACGCGGTACACGGCGGACCCCGCCACCGGGCTCCGCAGCACGCTGCCGGGCTCGCGTGTCGTGCTCGTGGGCGAGTCGATCACGACGGGCGTCCCGCTGACACACGAGTCGCACGGCATGGGCACGCTGCTCTTTGGCGACGACGGCACGCTGCTCGCGAGCGTGGGGGACGGGGCGTCGTTCGACACGACCGACACCGGCGGGCCGCGGTCCTCGAGCAGCAATACCGCGCTCCAGGATGGCATCATCACGCCCCAGCAGGATGTCGGCGCGTTGCGGGCGCAGCAGATCGATGCGCTCAACGGGAAGGTGCTGCGGCTGGACCCTGGTACCGGCAACGGCATCGCGAGCAACCCGTTCTACAACACCGCGCAGCCGCGGTCGGCCCGGTCCCGCGTCTGGACCCTTGGGATGCGCAACCCGTTCCGCATCTGCATCCGCCCGGGCTCCGGGAGTACGAACCCCGCCAACGGTGACCCCGGCGTGCTGTATGTGGGCGACGTGGGGTGGACGAGGCACGAGGAACTGAACATTGTGCCCGCCGGCGGGCACAACCTAGGGTGGCCGCTCTTCCAGGGCATGGAAGAAGACCCGGACTACTGGGCGTTGCTCACGCCCAACCCTTACGCGGCGAACCCGCTCTTTGGCACCGGCGGGTGTACACAGCAGTTTTTTCGTTTCCAAGACCTGATCCGCCAGGAAGTCGTCGGCACGCCGAGCTGGCCGAACCCGTGTAACACGGGTGTGCAGGTGCCCGCGGGAACGCCGCGCTTTGAGCACACGCGCCCGATCATCGACTGGGGTCACCTCGACGACACGCGCGTCGCGACGTTCACGGGTTCGCAGGCATCGTGGGTGACGATCGACAGCCCCGCGTCGCCGATCAGCGGCACCGAGTTCTACATCAATTCATCGTCGGTCATTGGCGGCACGTGGTATGGCACGGGCCCGTACCCCGCGGCGTACCACAACTCGCTCTTCTTCGGCGACTTCAGCGGGGAGTGGATCTACAACCTCACCTTTGATTCCCAGGGAGAGCCCGCGGCGGTATCCAAGTTTGCCGAGGGGCTGGGCCCCGTTGTCTGCATCACCAAGAATCCCGCCAACGGGTTTGTGTACTACCTGGCGTATTCCTACGACGGGTCCAGCAATCTCCGCCGGTTTTTCTATGGTGTGGATGCGCCACCGGTGGCGAACGCGGCGGCTGTGCCGATGTACGGGCCCTTGCCCGCGACCACGACACTCTCGAGCGCGGGTTCGACGGACGCGGACGGTCCGCTGACGTACCTGTGGGACTTCGGTGATGGCACCCCGCCCTCCACGCTTGCCAACCCCACGCACACGTACGCGTCCGTCGAGGACATCACGGCAAGCGGCACGGTCGTCGCCAAGGTCTATTCGCTGAACCCGCCGGGGCCACAGGGTGTCGGGAGTACGAACCCAGAGACGATCCGCGATGGCGTGCGCCCGGTCCGCGGGTCCTTTGACCCATTGACCAGCTTCGACACATACCACGGCGGTGACCAGGGGCTGGAAGACTGGTTGGGATACACGTTCCCCAGCGCCCGGCGCGTGCAGAGGCTCTTCTTCCAGGAGGGCATCCATTACTCCAACGGCGGGTGGTTCGAGCAGCTCGACGTGCAGGCGCGCGTCAATGGCGTGTGGGTGGCGGTTTCCGGCCTCACGGTGACGCCCGAGTACCCCGCGCAGAACGACGGTGTGAGCTTTGACGCGTACACGCTCGAGTTCGCGCCCATCGACTGCACCGGTATCAGGCTCCACGGCATCCCGGGCGGCGATCAGCGGTTCATCTCGGTTGGTGAGCTCCGCGCGTACGCGGCCCCGACGCCCGTCAACAAGCCGCTGCGCTTCGATGTGTCGCTCTCCGTCACCGACAGCGCGGGGCAGACCGCAACGGCCTCGACGTTCTTCACGGGGAACAACACCCCGCCGCAGGTGACCATCACATCGCCGGTCGATGGCACAGTCATTGCGCCCGATGCCCCCACCACGCTGCCGCTGACGGCGATGATCACCGATGCGGAGCACGGTCCCTCTGCGCGCACGTGCGAGTGGCAGGTGATCCTGCACCACAACGATCACACACACCCGGAGCCGCCGACCAGCCCGTGCAGCGGATCGGCTGTCTTCAGTCCCCACGGCGGCAGCATGGGTGACGTGATTTACTACGAGGTGCGGCTCACCGTCACCGATGCCCTGGGCCTGTCCACGGTGGCAACCAGCAACGTGCTGACGGCCGGGTGCGACACGATCGACTTCAACAGTGACCAGCTCTTCCCGGACACCGCGGATATCTCAGACTTCATCAGCGTCTTCGGGGGCGGTCCCTGCTCGAACGATCCCAACTGCGGGGACATCGACTTCAACAACGATGGGCTGTACCCCGACACGCTCGATATCGACAGCCTCCTGTCGGTCTTCTCCGGCGGTCCCTGTCTGTAGCAGGCCGCCCGCCAAGGGCATGCCCCGCCGCATCGTTCGCCCTCTGTTCGCCGCGCCCAGCAGCGGGAAATCTGCTACGCTATCTCCCCCAAGGCCCGGCCCGCCCTCCAGCGGTCCCGGGAGTGGTTTTTGTTTGGGATTGTGCGAAGGGGTGCAACCCCGGGCCGTCCCCGTCTGTACCGAGTTCATGCACACCGGAACGTCATGATGCCACAAGCCATGCTCCCACACCTGACCCTTGCCGCGGGTTTCCTGCTCGTCTCGCCGTGGAAGCCGGTGCTGCTCCTGCTGCCCTTCATCGCCTGGGCGATCATCGTCTCACGCGTCTTCGACAAGCACGCGGCGCGGTTCAACCTGCCGCGGGAGAAGTACAACACGGTCCACCTCGTCATGGCCACGGCGGCGGTGCTTGTTGCCATCGCCATCCCGATGAAGGGCGAGATCGCCTTCTGGATTGGCTGGGCGCTGATGATCGTGATCCTTGCTGCGGACGTGCTGATCTTCACCAGCGTCCACAACAAGGACGAGCGCGTGCCCGAGGCGCACCGCATCAACCTGCTCGATACTTCCAAGTGGAGCGAGGCTCGTAAGGTCAGGGAGCAGCAGAAGCTCGCCGGCAAGGCCGAGCTCGTTGTGCGTTCACCCGACAAGGCTTTGGTGCAGGTGCCGCAGACCGGCACCCCCGAGTTTGACCTGCGCGTCCTCGCCGAGGCGTTCTACTCCAAGGCGGGCCAGGCCCGGGCTTCACAGGTGGAGATGGTGCCCACGGGCAAGGACAGCCAGTACCAGGCGCGCATGCTCGTGGACGGCATGGCCGTGAACGCAGACACGTACGCCGGGGCCGATGCGCTCAAGGTCATGGACTTCTGGCGGGCCGCGGCCAAGATGGACCTGGCGGATCGCCGCAAGAAGCAGATGGGCGAAGTCACGGTCGAGCGGTCGGACCTCAAGCGCAAAGTGCGGGTCACCAGCATCGGCACTCAGGCGGGCATGCGGCTCATGATGCTGTTTGATCCCGATAAGGCGGTGGTGCGCGACCTCGCGGAGATGGGGCTTTTGCAGCAGCAGGCCGAGGACATCAAGATGGTGGTAGGCACCAAGGGCGGCGTCGTGCTGCTGGCGGCACCGCCGGACGGCGGTCGTACGACCACGTTCTACACGCTCATGCGGCTCACGGACGCCTACACGCAGAACGTGCAGACGGTGGAAATGGACCCACAGGGGTCCATGGAAGGTGTGCGACAGAACAAGTTCGACGCCACCGCCGAGGGCCCTGAGTACAGCACGTTTGTCCGCTCGATGATCCGGCGCGACCCCGACGTGCTGGGCGTGGCGGAGATGCCCGACAACAACACTGCCAAGGAAGTGGCAAAGGCCGACGGCGAGCGTTGCCGTGTGTACCTCTCCCTGGGCGCCGCGAATGCCATCCAGGCGATCCAGGGCTATGTGAAGGCCGTGGGTGATGCGGAGCTCGCCGGCAAGACCCTCCGGGCGGTCGTGGCGCAGCGGCTTATGCGCAAGCTGTGCAAGAACTGCAAGGTTCCGTACCAGCCCTCCCCCGACATGCTGAAGAAGCTCGGCCTCCCCGCGGACAAGGTTCCCCAGCTCTTCAAGAAGGGCGGGCAGGTGATGGTGAAGGACAAGCCCCAGACGTGCTCGATGTGCGACGGCGGCGGGTACTTTGGCCAGGAAGGCGCCTTCGAGGTGTTCGTCCTTGAGGACGCGGAGCGGCAGGCCATCAAGGCGCAGGACTGGAACGCCCTCAAGCTCTCCCTCCGCAAGCGCAACCTGCCGACCATCCAGCAGGCGGCCCTCCGCAAGGCCATCGAGGGCACCACCAGTGTGGAGGAAGTCCTCCGCGTCACGGCCGAGCAGGCCCCCCCGGCCCCCGGCGGCGGGAGTGGCGGGGCCCCGGCCGCGCCCAAGCCCGCGGCCCCGGCGCCTGCAACCGGTGCCAAGGCGTAGCGATACAAGGTGGTGCGTCCGTCGGACGCTGAAGTGTTCAGGATCGGTCCGTTGAGTCGTTCGGCGTTGGTTCCTCGCCCAGCCTGTCTTTCCAGGATTCTCCCATGATCCTCTCTTTCGTTGTCATCCTCATCGCCGGCCTGGTTGCCTACATATGGAGCTCCCGCGGCTTCTACAACGCGCTGGTTCACATGCTGTGCACCATCATCGCAGGCGCCATCGCCTTCGCGGCGTGGGAGCCCGCGTCGTACTTCCTGCTCTCGGCGATGGGCAAGGGCAGCATGGGCACGATCATGGAGTCGGCGGCGTGGGGCCTGGGGCTGGCACTGCCGTTCGGCATCTCGCTCGGCATCCTGCGGGCGATCGCTGATTCCATTCTGCGGGCCAACATCCTGGTCAACACCGCGACCAACTACGTCGGTGGCGGCGTCTGCGGCCTCATCATCGGCACCATCACCGCCGGCATCCTGGTTATCAGCATCTCGAACCTGCGGATCGCCACCGAGTTCATGGGCTACCAGCCCTACCGGTACGACAACTCTGGCAACCTGGTGCGCAAGGACACGCTCATCTTCCCGGCGGACGAGATCACCGGCAAGCTGTACGGCGCGCTCTCGGAGCGTGCGTTCGCGTCCGCCGACCCACTCGCCCGCTGGCACCCCGATGTCGCGCAGGCAGGGCACGCCATGCGTGTCTCCTACAACGAGGGCGCGGCCCGCAACACCATCCGTCCGAACGAGGTCTCGCTGGTCAAGCAGTTCTCCGTGAAGGGGGACCTCAACACGCTGCTTTCGGACCTGTGGTCGGGCACACCGCAGAAGGCGACCGACGCCCAGGGACGTCCCTTCGAGCCGGGCTCCCGCATCGAGGGCTTTGTCCTCAAGTTCGGCCCCTCGGCCGGGGAAAAGTCGGGCAAGGTCATCCTGGGCGCTGGGCAGGTCCGCCTGCTCGTGGCGGACGCGAACGACGAGGAGCGCCAGATGCTGTTCCCCGTCGCGGTGTCGTCGCAGGCCGAGATGCCCCCGCCGCCCCCGGAACTGTCCGGCGCGGCTCTCGCGGCCTACCAGCGGCCCACGTTCGCCCGGTGGCGCTACGACGCGCGCGAGGTGTTCATCTCCTCCGTCGGTGGCGGCGCGGACACCTTCTTCGGTTTCGAGTTCGTCGTCCCGCAGAAGTTCAACCCCGTCGCGATCTACGTGCGGGGCACCCGCATCGACCTCGCCGGGAAGGCCGCGGACACGGCGTTCGCCTCCGCGGCGCAGCGTGACCAGGCGATCCTCAACCTCGCGGGATTCGTCACCGGCTCGATCGGCATCGACGCCTCGCAGATGGACACTTCGAGCGTCGTTCAGGCCAAGCGGGAAGCCCAGGGCAACGCTGTGCCCGGCATCCGTGTCGGCGAGTTCATTGGTTGGACAATCCAGCTTGGCCTGCACTCACCGCTGGACATCGACGAGGCGGAGGACAGCAAGGTCCGCAACATGGTCCGTGGCGGCGAAGTCACGTGGGGCAAGCAGGACGTGATGAAGATGCGAACCGGCGGCATGGAGAAGCCGCTGCGCGTGGAGAAGTTCGTGGTCGAGCCCGATGTGCAGCTTGTGCACCTGACCGTCAGCGGTGCCGACTTCCGCACGTCCCCCGCGTCGTTCCTCGGCCCCGTGGCCTCGCAGCAGGACCGCACCCTGCCGCCCCTGCTGGTGGACAACAACGGGCAGTCGTACCCCGTCATCGGCTACCAGTATGAGGACGAGGTCAAGGTCACGCTCCGCTACACGCCCGACCGCCCCATCGGCACCATCGAGGAACTGCCCAGCATCACCCGCAGCCGCGCAGGCGAGCAGCAGATGACCCTGATCTTCCGCGTCAGCAAGGGCGTGAGCATCAAGTACTTCACGATCGGCAGCAAGGCGATTGTGGAATACGTGCCGCCGGTGGACGCCAAGTAGAGCCGGATACGACTCACCAAGTCCATGAAAAAGGCCCCGCATGAGCGGGGCCTTTTCAATGAGAGTGTTCGCGGGTGCCGTCAGCGGCTTACTTCTTGGCCGCCTTCTCCTTGGCGGGCTTCTTCTCGGCCTTGGGCTCGACGTCGTCCTTCTTGGACTCTTCCTTCTTGCCCTCAGACTTCTTGCCCTCGGACTTCTTCGCCTTCTTCTCGGCGGGGGCCGCGGCCCCGTCGGTCGCGGATTCACGCTTGCCCCAGCCGGTCACGGTCTGCTGGTTGGCAGCCTCGATGGCCTGGGAGAGCGCGTCGCGGCGGCGCGGGCCGTCGCCACCGCCAGCGCCCGCTGGTGCGGCGGATGCGCCCTCGCCCTGGGCTTCCTTGGTGAGTTCGCGGTCGGGCTTGACCACGAGCTTGACGACCGAGTCCAGGTCGTTGTCGAGCTTGATGTGCACGTCGAACGTATCCACGCGCTTGATCGCGCTGGTGATGCGCACATCGCGGGGAGCGACCTTGAAACCCTGCTTGCCGAGGGCAGAGGCGATGTCCTGCTGCGTCACGGCGCCGTACAGGATGCCCATGTCGTTGCACGCACGGATCATCTCGACCTCAACGCCCTGGAGCTTGCCGGAGAGGTTCTCGCGGTCCTTGCGGCGCTCGGCCATGAGCTTCTCGGCCTGGGAGCGCTTGCCGGCGAGCTGCTTGATGAGCGCCTCATCGGGCTGGGTCGCCAGGTTGCGGGGCAGCAGGTAGTTGCGGGCGAAGCCGGTGCGGACGTTCACTACGTCGCCCACGATGCCCAGGTCGTCGACGTTCTCGATCAGCAGCAGCTTGACGTTCTTTGCCATGGTCGCTGTCCTCTTCGACCGGCTCGGCATGCACACCCGTTCAGAAGATCGGGGCTGCGGCCGGTCGTCGGTGAGAGTTAGCAGTTTGTTCGGAACATACCGGACAAACCGCAACTGGTAAGGGGGAAAGCATAGGCGTGACCTACAGGCGCAGCTACCCACCGAGGCCTGTGGAAGCTGGGTCTACTTGGCTTCCGTGGATTCAGTCGTCGGTGCGAGCACGGTCGCCAACTCGACGCTCAGCACCCGCGATCCCGTTGTGATGAACACCGTGGAACCGGTCGGGCCGCCGAAGCACAGATTGCTTGCCCCGCCCTCGATCTCAAGGCGCGTGATGGGTGTGCCATCCGCGGCAATGACCCACACGCCTCCGGGCCCAGTTGTGAAGACCCGACCCAAGGGGTGGACCTTCAGGCCGTCGCACCGGCCGGGTGACTTGTCCGCACTCAGGTCCACGAACACGCGCCGGTTGCTGACCGCGCCGGCGGCCCCGACGTCCATCGCGATGACCTGGTTCTTGCCGTAGTCGGCAACGTACAGCGTCTTCCCGTCCGGGGCGAGCGCTACGCCGTTGGCCGCGCCAAAGTCCGCATCGAGCTGCGCGATCGTGCCGTCGGGCTTGAGGCAGAACAGGCCCTTGCTCTCCGAGCCCTTTTTGCCGAAGTCGGTGAAGAAGATGGTCCCATCCGCGTGGACGGCCAGGTCGTTGCAGCGGGCGAGCGGACGCGGTTCACCACGTACGGAGACGTCCTTCGCGATCGTTGTGACGGTCCCGTCCTTCTCTGTTCGGGTGACCGACCCGGCGAAGTGCGCCAACAGCAGGCGGCCTTCGGCGTCCACGGCGGAGCCCGCGGCCCGCGACGAGGGCTTGCGGAACTCCACGGGCGCGTTCCACGCTTCCGTCTCCGGTGTCGTCGGGTCGTCCTCGCGTGGCGAGATGGTGTAGACCGTGTCGCCCGCGAGGTCGCACACGATGAGCCGACCGTCGTGCCAGAGGGGGCCTTCAGCGAAGGTGAGTGCGTCCGTCACGGTGGTGGGGGTTGTCGTTGCAAAGACCATCAGAGGGTCGCTGAGCTTCGCCGCCGGCGACGTGTCCCTCGGCGCCGGGGACGGGGTGGGCGGCTGCGCGCTGGTGAGCGTGCAGGCGGCCGACAGGGCGAAGACGGCGAGAGCGGTGCGCATGCCGCACGGTATCCGTGCCGGTGCCGGGCCGTGTCATCCGCGGGGGTGGTGCTGCTTGTGCACCTGCTTGAGGCGCGTGCGGTCCACGTGGGTGTAGATCTGCGTGGTCGCGATGTCCGCGTGTCCGAGCAGTTCCTGTACCACGCGAAGGTCCGCGCCGCCGATGAGCAGGTGCGTCGCGAACGAGTGCCGCAGCATGTGCGGGTACACCTTGAGGCCCGCCCGCTCCGCGTAGTGGGACACCAATTGCCACACCCGGACCCGCTCCAAAGGACGGCCCGTGCGGCTGAGGAGCAGGCAGCCCTTCGAGAGGTGCGGCTTCTCAAGGAGCGGCCGGCATGCCCGCAGGTACTCCACGACCGCACGCTTGGCGGGCTCGCCCATCGGCACCAGTCGCTGCTTGTTGCCCTTGCCCGTGACGCGGAGAATGCCCAGCGTTTCCTGCACGTCGTTGACGGTGAGGGAGCAGACCTCCGATGCCCGCAGGCCGGAAGCGTACAGCAGTTCGAGCAATGCGCGGTCCCGGAGGTGCACGGGGATGTTCGGCGAGGACTCGGCATCGCCCTTTGACGTGCGGTCGGACGCCTTCGGGCGGGCGGGCTTGGTGCGCCCCGGTGCTGCATCGGGTGTGCAGGCTTCCAGCAGCTTCCGCACCTGCGCGGGGCTCAGGACGTCCGGCAGTTTCTTCCAGCGGGTCGGGCGGTCGAGGATGGTGGTGGGGTCGTTCGTCACACCCTGCGTCTCCGCCGCCCATCTGAAGAAGACACGGATGGCGGCGAGGTGCCGGATGACCGACGCCGCATCCAGCCCGCGCTGGGTCTTGAGCGTCGTCAGGTGTTCGGAGAGTTGGCGGGGCGTGGCGGCAGCGAGCGACGTGCACCCGGAGTCCTGCAGGTGCCAGAGCAGTTGTGCCGCGTCACGGGAGTATGCATCGAGCGAGTTGGGCAGCAGGCCGCACTCGACGCGCAGGTAGGTGAGGAAAGACCGGTGCGCGGCCGCAAAGGCCTCGGGCGGCACGGAGAGCTTTGCCTCCGCACGTGGTCCACGCCGCAAGGGTTTGGCCTCAACGGTTGACGCGGGCTGGGCACGGGACGCACGGGGCATTCGGGGAGGATAGTGGGTGTGCCGCGCACGCCATGTGCCATCCTCCGCACGATGGCAGCCGCAATCGCCGCGGTGCAAAACGAAAAACCCCGAGACCTTTCGGGCCCGGGGTTCGATGCACGGGGTTGGTACCGCGGCTCCGCCGCGTCAGTCACTGCTTAGCCCAGGAGCTGCAGGGCCGACTGGGGCTGCTGGTTCGACAGCGACAGGATGTTCGTCGCCGCGGAGACCAGGATCTGCGACCGCGTGAGCTGAGCCGTCTCGGCCGCGAAGTCGGAGTCGCGGATGACGCTCTGTGCGGCGGCGGTGTTCTCGACGTTGACGCCGAGGCTGCGGATGGTGGAGCCGACGACGTTCTTCTGGAAGGCGCCGATGCGGCCGCGGATGCTGGACACCTGCTTGATGGCCTCGGAGACGACCTTCTGGGCGTCGGTGATGTCGCCATCAACGACGTTGTTGGTCTGGCCGGCGCCGAGGCTGTCGAGGAAGCCGGTCACACTGTCGCCCAGCTTGCGGGCGGCGATGTTCTGGATGCCGATCGACACCTTGCCGCCGATGTCCACCTTGGAGGCGAGCTGGAAGTCAGCACCGCCGCCGGAGATGGTGAAGGCGGAGACGTTGGCGCGGGTCTGGGCCGCGGTGTCGCCGAGGGTGACGCTGACGTCGAGGAAGTCGCTGTTGACGCGGGCGGTCTTGCCGTTGGTGATGGCCTGCACGCCGTTGATCGTCGCGCCCAGGTCCTGGCCGCTGTCCGAGACGCCGTTGCCCGCACCGGCGAAGGTCGTCGCGCCGGAGGTCTGGGAGGCGTTGAAGTTGGTGGCGTTGAGCTGGTAGATGCCGCCGCCGGCCGCGCCGCCCGCATTGCGGACCTTCACGGTCGTGAACTCGTCGCTGCCCCACTCCTCGGACTCGAGCTTGATGCCCGTGCCCGAAGCGGTGGCGGTCACGCCGGTCACATCGGTGAAGGTGTTGATCGCCGCGGCGATGTCCGCGAGGGCGGTGCCGGACGAGAAGGACAGCTCGCGGCTGCCCTTGCTGCCGACGACTTCGAAGACGAAGGTGGAGATCGCGCTGTTCAGGTCCAGGGCGCCGCCGAAGGACATGAACAGACCGGCCTGCTGGGCCGAGTTCGTGACGAGCACGTCGACGTCCTGCGTCGCGCCGGAGAACTTCGCGGCGTTCACGCGGTAGTCGGACACGTTGGTGGAGACCGTGCCCACCTGGAAGTCAAAGTTGCCGTTCAGGAGCTTGATGCCCTGGAAGTTCGTCGCGCCGGAGATGCGGTCGATGGTCTGCAGGATCGAGTCGATCTGCAGCTGGTTGGCTTCCTTCTCCTCCTTGGAGAGGCCGGCCTCGCTGGCCGACGCCGTCAGCAGGCCCTGCAGCTCGGTCAGCATGCCGCTGATCTCCTGCAGGCCGCCCTCGGCGATGGTCATGACCTGGTCGGCGCGCTGGGCGTTGTTGATCGCCTGGTCGAGCGCCTTCTGCTCGCCGCGGAGGTTCTCGCTGGCGATGAGGCCGGCGGGATCGTCCTTGCCGCGGTTGATGCGGAGGCCCGTGCTCAGGCGCTCGAGGGCCTGGTTCAGGCCGACGTTGTTCTGGCCCAGCACGCGCTGAGCAATCATGGACTGGACGTTCGTGTTAATACGGCTCATTGTGTAAAACCTCCGTGCAGTGCGAGCCCCGCGGCGACGCCGCAGGCTGATCGTGTGGCCGGGGGCAACAAGCTCCCCGGCGATGAGCCCGGCGCCAACAAGGCCCGGGGCTCGCGGAGCGGGGTTCCATCCCGCACTCCGTGTCCGCCCGCGTGGAACGCCGGGACGGACACTCGGTGCATCGACGAGGAAAGGGGGTCAGTTGAGGCAACCGGTCCGGATTTGCAGCCCAATCCCGTTTTCTTGGGACGTCACGCCGACCGGGGTGGCCTCGACCAAGCAAAAAACCCCTCCCGAACTGGGAGGGGTCGAGAGGTTTGCGTCGTTTTTGCGCTCGGACTGCCGGACTTAGCCGCCGAGAAGCTGCAGCACCTGCTGCGCCTGGGCGTTGGCGAGCTGGAGCGACGAGGTGTTGGCGCTCACCAGCACCTGCGAACGGGTCAGCAGACTGGTCTCCGCGGCGAAGTCGGCGTCACGGATGGCGGACTCGCTTGCGGTGAGGTTCTCAAACTGCGATTGCAGGGATCGGACGTTCGTGTCGAGGACGTTGCGTTCGAACGCGCCAAGCCGCCCACGCAGCTGGGTGACATCGTCGATGGCCCTGGAGAGCACTTCCTCAGCGATCGAGAAGTCGTTGCGGCTGGCGCTCGTCCCGAGATCGTTGTTGCCGCCGGACTTGAGGCTCGACAGGAACTCCAGGCCGTTGCCGGTTTCGGTGGCTCCGAGCCGTGTCGCGGAGACCGACATGATGCCCATCGCGGTCTGTTGGAGCGGGGTGACATTGGGCCCCAGTTGGAAGAGGGACCCGCCGCCGGTGATGTAGAAGGTAGAGGCGGTGGCGGTGGGGGTGGTTGCGAGGTCTTCATTCAGAAGGATGCGTGCGGCGAGCGAAGACGAGTTGATGGACACCTCGAGCCCCTTGCCGATCGCGAGGTTGCCGTTGACGATCGCGGCCACGTCGCGTCCGGCGTCGCGGTCCGCCGTGACGAGTCCGCCGCCGGTGACCATGGTGGACCAGTTGAAGGCGCCACCGGTCACAAACGCGGCCGTGTCAAGCATCTTGTATGTCACGAAGGAGTCGGCGGACGCGACGGGCGGCTTGTCCTGGCGACGCACACTCACGAAGTTATCAGAACCGTAGTCGGCGCTGCGGAAGTAGATGCCCGAGGTGGCGTTGCCGTTGATGAGGGCGGCCTCCACGCCGGTGAACTCCGAGAGCTGGTTGACGGCGTTCATGACCGTCGCCAGCGGGGTGTTCGAGAGGAACTGGAACTCGCGGGCGCCCTTGGGCCCGGCGATCTCGATCGTCATGGTCGAGAGGAGCACGCCGCCCGCGCCCGACATGAAGATCGAGCCGAACTGGGCGGAGGTGACCACATCGACGTCGACCTGGAGCGGCTGGTTGTTGATCAGGGTCGCCGAGCGGATGTTGGCGAGCGAGACCGCGCTGGTCGCGAGGCCGGAGATGCGGTAGTCCAGCGAGCCGTCGAGCATCTTGAGGCCGCCGAAGGAGGCGGTGTTGGAGATGCGGGTGATCGAATCGATCGCCGAGTCGATCTGGAGCTGGTTCGCCTCACGCTCTTCGGCGGAGGAAGCGCCCGTGTTGGCCGACTCGACGAGCAACGCCCGGATCGAGTTGAGGAGGTCGTTGACCTCGGCGAGGGCCGACTCGGTCGTTGAGATGACGCTGGCGGCGCGCTCGGAGTTCTTGATGCCCTGGTTGACGCCCGAGATGTCCGAGCGGATGCGCTCGGAGATGATCAGGCCGGCGGGGTCGTCGCCGCCGCGGTTGATCCGCAGCCCCGTGCTCAGCCGCTCCAGGCGGACGTTGAGGTCCGCGTTGTTGCGTGCAAGGTTGTTCTGGGCGACGATGCTGGAGATGTTCGTGTTGATTCTGGCCATGGTGCAATCCTCCGTGATTGCTGGTCCCGCGTGTTCCGTTGCGGGTGGGGAGTCTGGGTCTTCCGGGCGGTGCTTTGTGCTCGAACGGTGGCTCGCTCTCCTGAGTGATTCTCCGCGGCTTCCCGGGCTAGGCGCCCTGCGCCCGGATACCCGAGCGCGGCGGTGCCTCTCCTGGCTTCGCAAACGGCGGGCCAACCGCACCACCCGATCCCGGTGGTGCTGCTGCATGGCCCGAAGACAACTGGGAAGTCCTGGTCCTGGCGAGGGCCCGGGCCGGGCCCGAGGCAACGCCGGGACGCATGGTCGTCAGGTCCGGCCCTGCGATGTGCGATGCCTGCTCATTCTCCCGCTTGATGGCCTCGTAGACCTCTTTGCGGTGGACGGCGATCTTGGTGGGGGCTGTGATCCCCAGCCTCACCTTGTCGCCTCGGATGTCAACGACCGTGATCTCGATGTCATCGCCGATCATGATCGTTTCATCTCGTTGGCGTGAAAGAACCAACATGGTGGAACCCTTCCGTGGGTTGGTGACAGTCGGGAGAGCGCGTGTGCCTGGCGCATCCGTGCGCGCCGCGCCCTGGTAGAAAAGAAAAGGAGAAGCTTGTCCGGTGGCGGACCAGCGGGTCTTACCCCGCGGGTGCGTGCCACCCGGCGGTGACCCGCCGGTGGAGAACCCGCCCGGACTCAGGCCGACATCGCGGGCTGCATGGCCTGCGAGGCGACCTTCATCAGCGGGTGGCGGGTGGTCCAGCGCTTCTCGGCGAGCACCATCTGCTCGCCAACCTTGTTGAGTGTGTTGACGACCAGGGGCCCCTGGAGGTTGCCCGTCAGGGTCTGGTCGACCTTGTTCACGATGACGAAGACCTGGGCGTCTTCGAGGCGGGCCAGGCCCAGCTCGCCCATCTGCTCGGCCCGGATGGGCACCGAGTAGTCGGGAACGAAGAGGGAGGGGTCGGTGATCACGAACGCGAGGCTCGGCTCATCCACGCATTGGAGCCAGAAGAAGCAGGCGTCGTCGCCGGGCTCGAGCAGGCAGTAGCGCGTGTGCTGACCGAACCCCAGCAGCCCCTTGGGGATGTGGATGATCCGATCCTCGGCAATTTGAAGGGTCCCGAATCGCGTCGTGC
The DNA here is from genome assembly GCA_036261855.1 of Phycisphaerales bacterium. Lineage (GTDB taxonomy): Bacteria > Planctomycetota > Phycisphaerae > Phycisphaerales > UBA1924 > BJHL01. The sequence goes on from DATAKA010000003.1 coordinate 25,668, forward strand.
GAACTTCCATGGCATGCTCCGCTGCACTTCCCGGCGTGTCCAGTGCTCGATCCCCCGACGCAACGTCGGCGGCGTCCTGCACGTGGCCCGTACCACCGCCGGGAGGGCAGTGACGGGCGTTGATCGAATTTCACCAGCCGCGTGCCCGCGGGTGGTGGGGGGAGTCAGGGGTCGCTTACAGAAAGTCCAGGATGCTCAACTGCTGTGTCAGTGCTGTCGTTCTCAGGCTCGCCTGCAATTGGGTCTGGAGCATGGAGAACCTCGTGGCGGCCTCCGTGAAGTCCACATCCCGCAGCTGCGATCGGGTCGACTCGTCCAGGACCGACCGGTCCGTTTCCCGGGTGATCGCGCCCTCGACCCGCTGGGCGAAACCACCGACCATGCCGCGCGTCTCGACGACCGAGTTGTTCGCGGCCTCGATATCCCCTCCCGCAAAGCCGATGCCAGACACGTCGTTGGCGATGAGCGACTCTCGCAGGTCTACCAAGTGGCTGAAGAGGCTGTCCACCCGGACCCGGGCGTTGTCCGTGCCCGTCAGGGTGCCGGTCGCGGCGTTCCAGGTGCCCCCCAGCAGCCCGAGGCCCGCGGCGGCCTGAGAGTTGTTGTCCGGCTCGATGGTGACGGGGTTGGTGAAGGCCGGGGTCTGGACGAGCGTGATGCCGTTGCCATCGGCCGCGAGCCCGGCGGAGAGGGTGTTGCTGGGCAGACCGGCGGCGGTGAGCTGCGACTGGATCTGGCTGTTCATGGCCGCCAGCACGGTTTCGACACTCACCATGTCGCTGGGCGTGAAGTCAATGGTGATCTTGCTCTGGGCCGCGTCACCGAGGGTGATCACCATGTCGGTGTTGAGTGGGCCGGAAACGTTCCCGGAGACCGGGTCGGTGACCCCGTGGACGATCGAGACGCCACGCCCGTAGTTGAACTCACTGATGCGGGTGTCTGCCATCAGGGAGCGGATGCCCAGGCGTGTTGCAGTATCGCCGCCGGAAACTTCGGAGATGGAAAGGGAGTTCCGTGAGCCGGCGGAGACCTCGTTCAGGACGTCGATGCCGGTGCCGGCGTCGTTGATCGCCACGCGGACGCCCAGGTTGGCACCCTCGATGATGGTCTTGACGTCCTCGATGGTCTGCGCGCCCGAAAGGTCGACGACCTGAGTGTGGCCCGCGTTCGTGATGCGCAGGGTTCCCAGTGAGCCGGTGACTCCCCCAAGCGACGAAACCGGTGAGCGCATGGTGAGGCGGACACCAAGGTCCTGCCCTTGCCCCGCCGACGCGGTGAACGCCGCGGCTGGAACGGTGGTGAGGCCGAGGTCCTGGGACGTGATGCCGTTGCCGACATCGAAGAATTGGACGGTGTTGCCGCCCGCGACATCTATGGTGAGGCCGCCGCCCGACACCCCCAGGCCACCAGGCCCCAGGACCGTGGTGCTGGTGTCGGTCTCGTACTGACGGATGGACGCGGTGACGCGGTCCAGCACGTCCTGGACGGTGTCGGCACCCTGAAGGTCGATCGCGATGCGGGTGCCGCCGTTGACGCTGAGTTCGATGGTGCCCAGCGTGATGCCGACGCCGCGTGCGCCGCGGAGGTCCGACAGGTTGGCGCCCGTGGTGAGCTGGGGGTCCAGGTCGACACTGCTGCGGACGCGGGAGGAGAGGCCGGTGAGGGCGGTGGGGCCCAGGGTGATGGGCACCGTCGAGGCCTGGTCCAGGTCCGTGGTGAGGCCCGCGTTGTTCTCGCCCCGGTAGCGGAAGTAGCCGAGGAAGCTCTCGACGGGTGCGCGGCTGGTGACTGTGCCGCCAAGCACATACCCAGCCACCGACTGGCGGTTCGCGATGTTCATCAGGCTGTTGAGCATCTGGTCGATGACCGTGGCTTGGCTTGCGCGCTCCGCGGCGGAACTGGTGAGCGAAACCTGCTCCGACGCGATGGTGCGGGCCTCGTTGGCGAGGGTGGACGCCTCGTCAAGCGTGTCGTCCACGATGTTGAGGGCGCTCTGGGCATGTTGGAGATTCCTGAGCTGCTGCGCTGCGCGTTCCAGGCGGTCGTCGAGCACGCCGATCGCGGCGGACTTGACGATGTCGTCGCTCACGCGGGTGATGGCACGCCCGGTGTTGATCTGCTCGGACACGCGGAGCAGCGAGATGTTGTTGCGGTTGATGTTGGAGAGCGCGAGGTTCGTGCCGTAGAACGAGGGCACGCGGGTGAGGTTGGGGGGGATGATCGTCATGGCGTTCGCTCTCCGGGCTCGTCCTGCTTACACGATTCCGATCAGCGTCTGGGTCAGTTCATCCACCACCGTGATGAGCCGTGCCGACGCTTGGTATTGGCGCTGGAACTGCAAGAGGTTGACCGACTCTTCGTCCAGACTCACGCCCGAGACCGCGGCACGCTGGGATTCGAGGCTCTCACGGACCAGCGTCGATGCCGAAGCAGCGGACGCAGCGCTGGCGCTCTTGCCGCCCACTTCCTGCACCGCGTCGCGCCAAAGGCCGGCGAGGGATTGACCGCCCAGGGATTCGAGTGGTGCGTCCTGGATCTGCGCGAGCCGCAGAGCCGTGCCGTTCTCGACCAACTGGCCGTTCACGTACCGGCCCGCCGCGAGTTTGCTGGCATCGCTCTTCAGGTCGCTGTGCACCGCGAGCGATGAACCGTCCGTGCCTGTGTAGAACGAGTTCATGCCCAGGGCCGCGAGCGCCCCGCTTGTGTCCTCTTCAAAGCTGAACGTGAACCCTTCGTCGGCGGCGACGGTGAGCTTGCCCTCCGCGTTGAACGAGGCGTTCACGCCCGCGATGGCGTTGATCTGGGCGCGGATCGAGTCCGCGGTCGTGTCATCGGCAGTACCGGGGAGCCCCGCGTTGGTCAAGCCATCCAGGTCGACGTCAATGCGCACCGTTGTCATCGCGCCGGTGGATTCCTGGCGCACACGCACCACGAATCCGCCATTGACCGGCTGCCCGGGCAGACCTTGCATGGCGGCGTTCGCTGGGTCGTTGAGCGCGAGCGTGCGGTCCGTCGTACCGAAGGCCGTGGAGCCCGACAGTGACGCGTACCCGTTGCCCGCGACGCCCGTGGAGTGCAGACGGTTGACCTGCCAGATGAGCTGGCGTGCGATGTCGTCGACCCGCCCGATGAGGTTCTCGATGGTGCCGTCGCGGCTTGCGATCGCCGCGCCCACAAACCCGCTGTTGATCGTGAGTTCTGACTGCCCCTGGATGGTGGCGACAGCAACCTGGGAGTTCCCGTCCGCGTCCGTGGTGCGCTTCACCTGCACGCCGCGGGCGACGGAGCCCAGCACGACGGGCATGGAGCCCACCAGCACGTCCACGCCCTCGCGCCCGCGGTCCACGACGCTTACTTCCATGTACGCCGAGAGTTCGGTGATAAGCTGGTCTCGCTGATCGCGGAGGACGTTGGCCTGCTGTCCGGCAATCTCCGCCCCGCTGATCTCGCCGTTGAGGTGAGCGATTTGATCGATGAGCGTGTTCGCGCCCTCGACGGCCGCGCCCAGCGTGCGGTCGGCCTGCCGGGACTGGTCCACCAGGTCGCTGCGCAGCCGCTGGACGAAGTTCGCCAGCCGGTCGCCCTGCTGCACCACGCTCGCGCTGCTGCGCGTCTGGTTGGCGCGCTCGGACCACGCGCTGAAGAAGCTGGAAAGCTCGCTCGAGAGGTCGTTGTCGCCCAGTTCACCGAGAATCGATTCAACCTGCCCGTACACCCCGGCCAGCGCATTCTGGCGGGCATCGTCGGACGTTGCGCCCCACAGGCGCGCCTGGATGGCGTTGTCCACCTGCCGCTGCACCGCCGTCACCTGGGCACCCGCACCGATCGAGAGCTGGATGTTCGAGTTGCCCGCGCGCAGCGGGTTCAGCCGGGCGATCTGCCGCGAGTACCCGGGCGTCGCCGCATTCGCCATGTTGTTGCCGGCGACCTGGATGGCGATCTGGCTCGCCGTCAGGCCCGTCCGGCCGATGTGCATCGCGGATGTCAGGCTCATGCGAAGTCTCCCGAAAACTGTCCAGCCATCACGACCGCAGGTCCACCGCGCTCACCACGCCCGCCGCTGCTTCCACCACGCCGCGTCGTGAGTACGTGCCCGTGTGCGACATCTGCCGCGCCACCTGCCGCATCACGCCCTCCATGTGCGCCAGGAGCGACGCCGCAGCGCTGCGGATGCTTGCGTTGCGCTCCTGCACCGACGCGACGATGGACCGGAGGTTCCCGGCCTTCACCGCCAGCTCGCCCCGTCGCGTATCCACCGCGGTTGCCGCGAGTTGGGTGAGCGTGGTCCGTTCCGCGGGCGTCTTGCGGAGGGCCGGGAACGATGCGTGGGCGAGTGCGACCAGCTCCCTGCGCTGGTGGTCGAGTTTCTGAAGCTCCCGGAACAGCACGGTCTGCCTCTGCACGGCCGCTTCCACGCCCCGCGTGTCCGCGGTGCGGATGGCCTCGCGGTGCGCATCGCTCGCATCGGCGAGCCGCGTGTACGCGGAGGCCAGCGCGTCCAGCAACGTGTCCAGGCGGTCGGCGAGGGAAGTGGGCGACAGCATTGGCTGGTGGGTGGTCATCGGATTGTCTCCTGTGCTGCCGGCATCGCGAGCGGCGCCCGTGCGGCGCTGGGCACCACGCTGGCGTTGCCCGCGATGCGCTCAGCGACCTTGTCCACTAGCGTCCAGTTGCCCGACTTCACGACGCGCTGGGCCATCGCGCCGTCCAGCATGGTGCGGAAGGCCTTCTCAGCCTGATTGGGGGCGAACGGGGCCGCGGCCTGGCTCATTTCGCGCATCTGCTTCAGCACCGGCTCCACCAGCGCTTGCGCGACAAAGTCCTCTGCCGCGGTGCGGGCCTTGGTGGCCTCGTCGGTCGTGCCCTGGTCCTGCCGCGCACGGGAAAGCACCGAAGCAAACAGGTCCTGATCCGCAAGGCGCGACGCATCCGCCGCGGCGACGTCATTCCTGAGCCGGTTGGAGAGCGAGAGCGTCGGGTTGGAGATCGTGAGGTCCATAGGTGCGCGTGCGATCCTCGCGTTAGTCAATCACCAGGCGGGCGTGCAGCTTGCCGGTCTTGTGGAGCATCTGGATGATGTTGATCTGCTCGGAAACAGGGATGTCGAGCTGCCGCAGGGCGGTCAGCAGGTCGCTGAGCTTGGCATTCTCGCTCGGGCGGGCGTTGGTCTTGAGTTCCGCCCAGCGGTCCTTGCGCGAGCCCTTGGCGCCGGGCGCGCCGCTGCTCGCGCCGGTCGTGATCGTCAGGTCCTTGTGCGTGATTGCAACGGGGCTGATCTCCACGTCGCCCGTCACGATGATGGCGCCCGTGCGGCGGTTCACTACCACCTGCGCGGGTAGGTCCAGCAGTTCCGTCCGCACTTCGGCCGAGAGCACATCCGCCAGGAACGCGGCCTTGTCCGACTGCTCCTCCTCCGGAACGATCACCCGCACCGTGCGCTCGTCGATCGCCGCCGCGATCCGCGGCGTGTTGGGGTACACGCGCCCACCCAGCGCCACGTTGCTCTGGATCGCCTCCGCGACGGTCGACACGCTGGTCCAGCCCGCGAATGCCGGCTCGAGCACGAGGTCAAACGTGTTGCCCACATCCGGCGTTTCGACGTTGCGGATCATCCGCGCGCCGCCGCGCACACGCCCCGTCGTGAGCGCCGTCGGCTCCTCAAGCTCGATCTTGCCAGCCGCGATCGCGTAGACCTTGCTACCCGGGAGCGGGCCCTGCAGGCTGGTGAGATAGAGCTCGCCGTTCGCGATGCTCTTGGCGGTGTTGAGGGTCGAGACGGTGACGTCGAACTTGTCGTCCATGCGTGCCCCTTCCTTGGGGATGACGCACGTGACGCTGACCAGCGCAACCGACTTGATTTCCGTCTTGCCGCGGGCCAGGTCCTCGGGCAGACCGATGTCCTGCCCGCTGTTGCGGAGCAGGGCGACCAGCGGCCTCGCCACCGCCAGGTCCTTGGACGAGTCCCCCGTGCCCTGCAGGCCGATCACCAGCCCCACGCCGCGCAGGATGTACTCCCCCTGGCCGTTGATGCGCGTCAGCTCCTGCACCGTGGCACCGGGAACGGCCGCCACGACGAACAGGCTCAGAAGCAGCGCGAGGACGGTGTTGACGCGGGCACGCATGAACTGCGTGTACGCAACGGGCGTGCCGCGTTGGGTCGGGAGGGGGTGGGCAGAAGGTGGCCGGGGGTCTAGAAGTTGAAAATCGCCTCGAACACCCGTGTCAGGATGCCCTTCTTCGCGGCGTCTTTCACCTGGCCGGTGGAATCGATGCCCACCGTGAGCTCCGCAAGCTGGCTGGACAGCACCGAGTTGCTGCCGGTGACGTCGTCACGACGACAGATGCCCGAGAGCACCAGAGTCTGCGTCTGCTCGTCCTTGCTGATGGTGCGGCGGGCTTCGAGCACGAGGTTGCCGTTGGGCTTGACGTCGATGATCGTGGCCGTGATCTTGTCGGTCAGGCCTTCCTTGGTCTCGTACTTGCCGTCCCCCTTGAAACTGCTGCCGGACGACACGTCGGCCTCCACGATGGGCGACGACCCGCCCTGCGTGAGCGACGCTTCTAGGAACGACTGGAGGTCGGGGAACTTGCTCAGTTTCGCCTTGAGAGACGTGTCTTTCTTGGTGTCCAGTTTGGCCTCGCTGCTGGCCTTGTGCTGCTCGCTCACGATGATCGTGATGAGGTCGTGAATCTGGAAGTCCTTGGGCTTGGGTGCCTCCACCTGGATCAGGCTCGTGTTCTTGAGCGGCTCGGCCGGGGGCGGCGCGGTCTCGCCCGGTGCCGGGGCCGGGTCGGCATCACGCAGCAGGCTCTGGGCCTGCGCAAGGCCGCCCACGGCGCACAAGGCACACAACGCAATCGCCCACGATGCACGCATGGAATCGCTCCGGAAGAGGGTGGTGTTGGTCGGGCCTACTGGCCCGTTGAAAGCCGCCGCACATCCACGGTCCCCACGGATGCGCTGCCTGATGGTGCTTCGCCCGGATCCTCCGGCGCATTCTCTTCCGCAACCCCCGTGCCTTCCCCGGCGACCGTCACCGCCCGGCCTGCGCCGGCGATCCGGGCCCGCACGGGGCCACCGCCGACACCCGGCCCGGGTTCGCGAGCCGTGCCCCGCGTGGCCCGAGCCTTCGCGACAGGGTCAAACCACACGACATCGCCAACTTTCCCGTCTTCCCGTGCCCGCATGGTGGCCCGCAGCATAACGGACCCCGAAAGGCAATCTACATTCACAAGGTCGCCGCGCTGCACGGTGGGGGGGTGGTCCACCTGTCGGTCCTCGATAATGCTCCCCGTCTTGATCGCCGACCGCGCCGTCGCTCCGAGCGCGAGGGCCGCCTCCGCGAGCGACGTCCCGCTGCCGGTCCACGCGGGCTCCACGCGGAAGTCCGCAGCGCCCAGCGTTTCGCCCCGCTTGATGTCCCGTGCCGCGATGCACGCGTCCCGCCGCACCTTCACCCCCACGCGGATGGTCTGCGTCAGGACCGGCTTGTCTCCCTCGAACACGCGGACCTGCACGGGCAGCACATCCCCGCGGCTGGAGGTCGTCACGGTGTACGTCCGGTTGCCCACCGGCGTCCGCAGCACTGCCGGATCGACCGCGGATGTATCCACTTGGATATCTTCTGGGCGGATGCTGAGCCACTTCGCAAGCGCGCCCGGCAGGACGCCACCAATCGTTTCGCCCGAGTACTCGGCCGTCACAACTGCTGTCGGGGCAGATCTGCCGCCATCCCCAGAGACCCGGACCGCGACCGCCGAGCCGCTCAGGGCAATGCGCCCCATATTGACGCCCGACGCGCCCGCCAGAGCCCGCCGGACTTCGGACAGTTCGATCGAGATCACACCGTCGCGCATCCGGCGCTTGGCCGCGGCGGCGGCGTCCAGCACCACGACCGCCCCGGTAGCCGCGACGGACTCTCCCTCGATATCCGCGATGTCCGCCAGCAGCACCGGTGCCCCGGTGGGCACGGTCGCCGTCGCCCGCACGCTGACCGTGTCGGCAAGGCACCGGACGCCCAGGATGGCGATGGCCGCGAGCACGGAGATGGCGAATTTCCAGGTCATAGCGGTCGAAGGGTGGTTCACGTACCGAGATATTCCCGACCATTACCGGCGAATCTGCGCCACGGTCCTCAAACTCTCGTCCGCCGCCCGGATGGACTGGCTGTTGAACTCGTAGCCGCGCTGCGTGCGGATCAGGTCGATGAGTTCCCGGGTGGGGTCCACGTTGCTGGCTTCCAGGAAGCCCTGTTTGACAGAGCCGCGGCCCTCGGCCCCGGGTTCGCCCAGGTTCGGTGCCCCGCTGGCTGATGTTTCAACAAAGAGGTTCTCGCCGACCTGCTTGAGCCCCGCCGGGTTGATGAACGTCGCGACGTCGATCTGGCCGACCTGCGTCGGCTCGACCGCTCCCTCCTGGGTCACAAAGACCTCGCCATTGGTTGCGATACTGATGCTCTTCGCGTCGGGGGGGATCTGTACCGGCGGGTCGAGCCGCCGGCCCTGGTCGTTAGCCATCACAAGCTCGCCGTCAGCGTTGAGCGTCAGGTTGCCGGCGCGGGAGAAGGCCAGGCCCCCGGGGCCCACCCCTTCTTCGACGCCGACCTGGAAGAACCCTTCGCCCTCGATCATGATGTCCAGCGACCGCCCGGTGTTGCGGGCCGCGCCCTGGCCGAAGTCCACCTGCGTGCCGGAAACACGCACCCCCAAGCCGACATACAGGCCCGTGGGGCGCTGGTCGTCGTTGGCGTTGGTGGTGCCCGGGTGGGCTCGCTCCAAATAGAGAAGATCCTGGAAGTTCGCGCGCGACGCCTTGAACCCATCCGTGTTGATGTTCGCGAGGTTGTTCGCGGTCACGTCGAGCGCGGTGTTGAGCGCGGAGAGCGCGGAAGATGCGGATTGCAGCGCATTGATCGCCATGGAGAGCTCCGAAGGAGAGTGAGGCCGGGCACAAACACCACGCAAGCGACCTGCCACGCGCGCGCCAATTGGGCATTCAGTCTTGCCACCTCCCCGTCAAGGTGGTAGACTCGCACCATTCAGAGCGCGCATGCGCGTGTGCGCACAATCGACGCTCTGCACACATCAGGCTCCCACGAGAAAGGGAAACCCATGGCCAAACGAACCACGATGCGCTCCGCCGCCGGCAAGAAGCTCTACGCCGTGCGCAACTCCGACGGCTCCTTTAAGGACATCCAGACGTTCGAGCGTGCTCACCGCGCGGACCTTGCTCAGAAGTCCAAGGCCGAGGGCGGCAAGAAGAAGGCCAAGAAGAAGACCGCCAAGAAGGCGACCAAGAAGGCCACCAAGAAGGCCGCGAAGAAGTCCAGCAAGAAGAAGTAAAGACCGTTCCACGATCGCACACGGGCCCCTCGCAGGGCCCGTGATCGTTTTTGCACGCACTCTGGCGTTGGACAATCGCCGTCACTCTGACCACGCCGACACATCCACGCACGCCCGCGCGGGCTCAACCTGCCACGGCGCCATCGCCCGGGGCCACGCGCTCCGCACGCCCCTCGCGTCCTCCCGCGAGACGCCGAGGCGCAGCAGCCCATCCGCCTCGATGGACCCCGGTGGCAGTGGGACACGGGCGATCCAGCGGTCAGGCAGGTCCACGACCGTCGCTCGCGCCACCTCGCTCCCGAGTTCTTCCAGCACCGCCGCGTCCTGAGGCCGCAGCGAAGTGATGGACCCGTCGTGCCCCACCCGCCACGATGCGCTGGGGGCCCCAAACGGACCGGTGACGACCAGGAGCGATTCCGCGCCACGGTCTGTACCCTCCGGCACCCTGCACTCCACGTACAACTCCCAGCGTCGGTGTTCGGGCATCACGCCCTCGCCGCGTGCGGGCCGGTGCAGCAACGCTGCGGTCTCCCAGTCCGGGTCTCCGCCGCGGCCGATGTCGCCCGACAGGAGCCCGAGCATGTCAACGTCGGAGGCAAACAGCCCGGTCGAAACACCGGGCGGGGCTGCGGGCACGGGCATGGGCAGCACCGGGAGGGAACGCGTCCACTCACCGACGTGCGCCCGAACAACGTGAGATGCGCCGGCGGCAGCCGGGATCTCGCGGAGCTCGACGACGCACTCCAGCGGAGGCGCCACGCGCATCTCCGCAGGCGCACGCTCACCGTCCAGGCCCGCCCACGATGTCGCCGGTTCCGGCAGCAGATTGACCATCGTCACGACCGCCCCGGGCAGGCGTGATTCCGGGTCATCCCCCAGGAACGACCCACCCTCATCCACAACCCATGCCGCAGCCCGGGGCCGCTCAGCGAGCCACTGCTCCGCCAGCTGCGCGCGTCGCGCGGACGGCAGGTGAGCGCTCAGGAGGTCCAGCAGCAGCCGGTCGAGCGCTGCCTGATCCGCCTCCCACACCGGCGCGTACACGCCCGGTGCCACCATGGCTACCGCCGCGAGTCGCTGCTTGATCCGCTCGCACAGCGCCGCGTCCTGAGCCCAGAGCCGCGCGAGCGCGACGCGCCAGCGGTGCTCCTGCTGGCGTGCCAGCGCTTCCAGCAGCGGGTGTTCGAACTCGTGAAGCGTTCGAGATACCCCGGGCCTCAGGCCATCGAGGGCCAGCATGGCGCGCCAACGCCGCAGCGGGTCGGTACACTCGCGCAGCAACGCTTCATGCACCGGCCGCTGCCCGCGGGCCGCGTCCGGCAGCGTCGGCGTCCATGGCCCGTCCTGGAGCGAAGGGTTGGCCAGTGTCAGCGTCTCCATCGACGCAAGCCACTGCATGGGCACGCGATCCGCCCCAAGCCACACCGCGTTGTCGCTGCGCCCTTCCTTGGGGTCCACCAGCAGCGCAAAGCCCACGGTCGTGTCTGTCGCGGCGAGCGCTACCGCATCGGCATGGCTGATCGGCGCGGCGTGCCAGGAGTACCGCGGGCCGAGCCACCCCTCCCACGGATTGCCCCGTGCCCGTGCCACCGGAGCGAGCGAAACGCGGTACAGCGAGCCGGGCAGTTCCAGCCCGTCATCCAGCAGCAGCCGGAGCGGCTTGCCCGCGTCCGTGAGCAATGCCGGGTCTACAGGCACCACGAACGCGGCCCCCAGCGGCGCGTCAATGCGTTCCATCGTGTCACGTGCGAGCGATTCGACATTCGGTTGGACGGCAGTCCGTTCGATCACCCGGGCCTGCGCTCCTGCTGGGACCGATCCAGAAGTGCTCGCGGCCACTCGAGCTTCTGAGCCCGCGGCATTCCGCGCACCCTGACCGGCACACGCCGCCAGCGCGGAGCCAGTCAGAATCAGCACGCCAACATGACTGCGCTTGGTCACAAGCTCTCCCGTGCACTCAAGGACGCCGCGTCAGCCCTCCAGGGGCAACGTCTCAACCAGGTTCCGCACCACTGCATCGGGCGTCACGCCCTCCGCGTGACTCTCAAAGTTCATGATGAGCCGGTGCCGCAGCGCAGGCCCCGCTACCGCGCGGATGTCCTCGGTGCTCACCGCGTACCGCCCTTCAATGAGCGCCCGGCACTTGGCACCCAGCACCAGCGCCTGCGCACCACGCGGTGACGACCCAAGCCGGACGTACTTCTCCACCATCGGCGTGGCGAGCGGCGGGCGGTCCTGGCTCGTCGCCGCCGGCTGTGTGGCGCTCACCATCCGCACCGCATAGTCCTGGACGCTGGGCGCAATCGCCACGCGCCGCACCATCCGCTGGTGCCCCTTGATCGCCGCCGCGTCCAGCACCGGCTGGACATCATCCGCCCGGCCCGTGGTTGTTCGGTTCAGAACTTCGTTGAGTTCCGACCGGTTTGGTGGCAAGCTCATCAACTTGAAGAGGAACCGGTCCAGCTGCGCTTCCGGCAGCGGGTAGGTGCCCTCCTGCTCGATCGGGTTTTGCGTCGCCATCACCAGGAAGGGCTCGGGCAAGGTGTGGGTCGTGCCGCCCACCGTCACGCTCCGCTCCTGCATCGCCTCCAGCAGCGCCGACTGCGTCTTGGGCGTGGCGCGGTTGATCTCGTCCGCCAGCACGATCTGCGCGAACACGGGGCCCGGCTGGAACTGAAACACGCGTTCCCGCCCTTTCGCCGTCTCCAGTTCACTCACCACCGTCGTGCCCGAGATATCCGCCGGCATGAGGTCGGGCGTGAACTGAATCCGTGAAAAGTGAAGGCTCGTCGCCCGGGCCAACGTCCGCACCAGCAGCGTCTTCCCCACGCCCGGCACACCCTCCAGCAGCACGTGCCCACCCACGAACAGGCACGTCAGCACCCCGTCGATGATGTCCGCCTGACCCACGATCGTCCGCCCAATCTGCTCGCGGACTCGCGTGAAGTCCTTCCGGAACGCCTCCGCCGCGGCTTGCACCTGCTCGGGCGTGTCGGTGTCAATCTGGGAAGATTGTGGGGGGGGCATAGGGTGCGAGGGTAGCGTGCCGCGGGCCATCACCCGCTCGCGTGCCACCATCACTGGAACGCATTGTCGGCTCCGAGGTATGAAACGCGGGTCCGGGCGAACAGGCCGCCTGCGAGCGTCCTATATCATGTTGTGCGACCGCCCCGACAGGGCACGTCGGAACCGCGTACCGCGCGGGACGACAAAGGCCTGTTCATGGGCCGCACGCCCGCGGATCGAGTGAGTCTCCACAGTGACGACGGAGTCCTTCATGCCCCCATCCCTGCGCCGCAGCCTCCCGACCGCACTCCTCGCCGCGGCACTCGCCCTGACGGGAGTTGCGCAGGCCCAGTTGTCCGTTGCCCCGCCGTCCCAGCAGAAGGTCAGCTCCGTCGCATCGCCCACCGCGACTTCGCAGTGGGGTAGCGACCTCTGGGCCGCCGCCCGCGCCGGGCGCGAGGGTGAGTTCCGCCGCCTGCTCGCCATGATGCGAGACGGCGAGGTGAAGGGTGCGCCCGACTCCCTCAAGTCCTCCGCCGATTCCATGCTCAAGAACCTCGCCTCCCGCGAGGTGGACCGCGCCAAGGAACTGGACACCGCGAGCGCAGAACTCGACAAGTACCTGGAGTCTTCCAACGACGCCTCGGGCCTCATCAAGGCCCTGAAGGCCGCGGTCGAAATCCAGATGCTGACGCCCGAGGCCGAACGCCAGGGCCTCATCAAGGAGCCCCGCTTCGCCAGCCTGATTTCCAAGGCCGACAGCCGCGCCCGCGCCGCCGAGACCGACAACCGCACGCTCGAGGCGATCACGCTCTTCCTGTGGCTCGACCAGCTCCACGACATCTCCGGCCAGTACCGGCCCGACGTCAAGCGCCTGGCCCAGCGTCAGGAAATGATCCGTCTCTATGCACCGCACCGGCTCTACGACCTTTCCCAGGCCTGGCGCACCCAGCTCGAGGAGAAGCCCCTCCCGCCCTACAACCCTTTGAACGATGACTTCCGCGAGAAGCTGGCGGGCATCGATCAGCGCACGGTCGAGGTCGCCATCCAGCGCGCCCGCGAGCACGTGGAGCAGACCCCTGTCAACACCATGGTTGCAGGCGGATTGGAGAACCTCCGCACGATGGTCCTCACCGACGACCTCTCCGAGACCTTCCCGGGCCTCAAGGACGCCGCCGCCCGCAAGGTGATGCTCGAAACCATCGCACGAGAGATCGACTCCGTGAAGGCGATGCCCAAGCAGCTCGACCAGTTCCAGGTCTCCGCGCTGGTGGACCGCGTGCTCGCCACCAATGCCGGCTCCATCGCCCTGCCCGACGAGGCCCTGCTCCACGAGTTCGGCAACGGCTGCACCGCCAAGCTCGACGACTACACGCAGATCATCTGGCCCGACGAGGTCCGCCGCTTCGAGAAGAACACCCAGGGCCGCTTCGTCGGCATCGGCGTGCAGATCGAGAACACCGAGGAACTCGCGGTGCGCGTCGTGACGCCGATCGAGGGCACCCCCGCCCAGCGCGCAGGCGTCCACCCCAACGACATCATCACCAAGGTCAACGGCAGGTCCGTCTTCGGCCTCTCGCTGGACCAGGTGGTCGACGTCATCACCGGCCGCGAAGGCACTTCGGTGGTCCTCACCGTCGAGCGTTCCGGCACAGAGCCCACCGACGAGGAAAAGAAACTCGCCCTGGACGCCGGCAAAGAGCCGCCCCAGGCCCCCAAGGAAGAGATCGAGTTCCGCATCACCCGTGCCCCGATCAGCGTCGCCACCGTCAAGGGCTGGAAGCGTGACGGCGCACGCGAGGACGCCTGGGACTGGTTCGTCGACAAGGACACCGGCGTCGGCTACGTCCGCCTCACCCAGTTCGCCGACGAGTCCACCCAGGAGTTCGACCGCGCCATCGCCGTGATGAAGCGCCAGGGCCTCAAGGCCATGATCCTGGATCTCCGCTACAACCCCGGCGGCCTCCTCGACCAAGCCGTCAACATCGCGCAGCGGTTCCTCCCCTACGACAACCTGCCCATCGTGAAGGCCAAGGCCGCCGGCGACTACGTTGAAGTCGTGGGATACACCAACCCCTCCCGCGCCACGCTCGCCCGCATCCCCGTCGTCGTCCTGACCAACGAAGGCTCCGCCTCCGCCAGCGAGATCGTCTCCGGCGCAGTCGCCTGCTTCAGCGCCGGCTACACCGATGAAGACGGCCACAAGTACGAGCCCATCGACGCGATGGTCCTGGGCTGGCGCACCTTCGGCAAGGGCAGCGTCCAGAACGTCTGGTCCCTCACGCAGGCGACCAAGATGAAAGTCACGACCAACTACTACATGCTGCCCGACGACAGCATCATCCACCGCCGCCCTGGCCAGCTCGCCTGGGGCGTCGAGCCCGCCCTCCGCATCGAGATGCTCCCCGAGCAGCTCAGCAAGTCCCTGCAGATCCGCCGCGACGCGGACATCCTCCGCCTCGACGAGAACGGCATCTCGAGCGCCCCGGGCAAGGACACCGACGCCAACCCCGACGACCTGCTCGCCAAGGGCATCGACCTGCAGCTCGAGGCCGCCAAGGTCCTCCTGCAGGCCCGTGTGGCGGCACAGGCCTCCGCCGAGGCGAGCAAGGTTGCCGAGAAGCCCAGCGAGACCGGCACGCGGGACCGTTGATCGCTACACGCACGCCCCGCCACCAAACACCCGGATCAACGCGCCGATGTCCTCCGTGTCCGGGAACAGCCCGTCGTTGTTGAAGTCGATGTCCCCGCACGCCCCGGGCGCGGGGGTCGGGCACGCCCCGCCGCCGAACACCGTCAGGAAGTCACTGATGTCCTGCGTGTCCGGAAACAGCCCGTCGCCGTTGAAGTCGATGCTGTCGCACACCGGTGCCGGGTCCAGCACCACGCGCAGGTTGTCCACCGCCCACGACTCATCCGAGAGGGGCTGCACACCCGGCCCCTCCATCAGAAACTC
Organism: Phycisphaerales bacterium; assembly: GCA_036261855.1. Taxonomy (GTDB): domain Bacteria; phylum Planctomycetota; class Phycisphaerae; order Phycisphaerales; family UBA1924; genus BJHL01. Next base: position 40,972 of record DATAKA010000003.1, read on the forward strand.
GATGGTCATGGTGGTCGCCGAGTGCGGGACCGCCCGCAGCGCGGGCTCGATCGCGAAGTTGTACGCGCTGTCGGTGTAGAAGCTCCCGGGCCCGCTGAACCCCAGGTCCTGCCAACGTGCAAGTTCGCCCCCGGGCGGCGGCACATAGCTCTGCACCTGCGAGGTCGTCGCGTTCGCGAACGACTCCCGGAACACCTGAACCCCATCCACCGTGATGCGGAAGAAGTCGCCCGACGGGAACGACCCTGTCCCGTCCAGCGAGTCGATCGCCGCGAACAGGAACTCAACCGCCACGCTCCCGTGCGGCGGCAGGTTCGTGAGCGTCAACGTGACGCTGTTCCCCGTCGGGCTCCGCAGAAAACTCCCTCCAAACTGATTGCCCGCTGGCCCCAGGTTCGCGAAGAACTGCACACCCGTCAGCGTCGCGAGCCCCGGAGTCACCTCCGCCGGCAGGGCGCTATCGAAGTCGGAGAAGAACGCGACAGACTCGGCCCGCGCCGTTGCCACGCAACCAACAGCCGCGGCCAGAGCCACAACACCGTTCCATCGAGTCTTCATGCCCGTGCTCCACGCTGCCAAAGACATGCCAGTTACAACCACGCCCGCCAAGCGGGCGTACCAACACCAACAGCGTCAACCCCGCGCTTCCTGCGACACGATTGCCGTTTCTGGTCCACCCGTCCGCGGTTCAGCTCACCACCGCGCCAGGTCCAATATCCGTCAGCGTCGTCAGAATGACCACCTGCCGCTGCGCATCCTGGGCCGCGTCCTTGGGCACATTGCTCGCCGCCAGAAGCATCCCGCGAGACTCCTCGCCCCGCAGCATCCGCGGCGCCAGGTTCGCCACGATCACGATCCGCTGCCCCACAAGGTCCTCGGGCTGGTAGTTCGCGCGGATGCCCGCACAAATCTGCCGCGGCGTGCCGCTCCCATCGTCCAACTGCAGTTTGTAGAGCTTGTCCGCGTTGGGGTGCGGCTCCACCTTCACGATCTTCGCCACGCGAAGGTCGATCTTGGCGAACTCATCGAACGTGATCACGGGCTTGCTGCCCACCTGCCCGGGTGCGGGCGTCGGGCCCGCGGGGGCGGCGGGTGCCGCGGCGGGAGCGGGGCTGGATGCGGCAGGGGTGGAAGTTGAAGCGGGGGGCTGCGGGGTCGTCATAGGAACGCATCATACGTGGGGCCCGCGGCGTTCAGCAGCCGTGAACTCTGCAAGTCCCGGGAACCATCGCCCGAAAACGTGGGTACAGACACCCACCGGTCCGCTTCTGGACCGGGTGGCCCGTCGTTCCACAGCGTTTCTTCGCCCGTCGTCACAGACCCCGATCCAATCACTCCACGAACTCCCCAAGGACCTTCGAATGCGCCACGCACTCGTTCCCGCCCGTCTCCTCGTCCTTGCTGCGGCCGCCTGCTCCGCCCACGCGCAGGTGGACCCCGCTTCCCTCTTCGATGAGTCCGCGACGGACTTTGCCCCTTGCAACCTTCCCCCGCAGTTTGACGACCGCAGCACCTGGGCCGCCAACCTCTGGACCGGCGGCGTGATCCCCTACGAGGTCAACGCCAACGTCAACGCCACCAACGCCACGCGCCTCCGCATCGCGATGAACGAACTCGAGACCGCGTGCAACATCCGCTTCATCCCCCGCACCACCGAGTCCGCCTACCTCCACGTCCAGAGCGGCACGGGCAACAACTCCTTCGTCGGTCGGCAGGGCGGCGGACAGATCGTGAACCTCGTCAGCTGGTCCTGGCGCTACATCATCTGCCACGAGCTCATGCACGCCCTGGGCATGTGGCACGAGCAGCAGCGCCCCGACCGCGAGACATTCGTCACCATCAACACCGCCAACATCCAGAGCGGCTACGCGGGCAACTTCAACATCCGCAGCACCGCCACCGTCGTCGGCCCCTTCGACTTTGAGAGCGTCATGCTCTACGACGACTGCTCCTTCAGCACCTGCTGCGCCGCGGGCTCCACGTGCGGGTGCGAGTTCGCCTGCGCCACCATCCAGGCCCAGCCCGGGTACACACAGTTCCAGAACTCCATGGGCAACCGCGCGTACCTCAGCGACGGCGACAAGGCCGGTCTCGCCGCCCGCTACGGCAGCCCCGTGGACGACCAGTACGAGAGCAACGACTCCCTCGCCGCCGCCGCGCCGCTCTGGCCCAGCCCCTCCGCCGACCTGCGACTGCTCGACACCAACGACTACTTCCGCACCACCATCGCCGCGCCCACCACGCTCAGCGTGCAGGCGTCCGCCAGCGTCTGGGCCTCGTCCAACCTCACGATCTCCGTACTGAACGCGGCCGGTTCTCAGCTCGCCTCAGCAGTGCCCACCGACCCGGACGCCGACGGTATCTACACCGCCGCCATCTCCGTCGCCGTCCCCGCCGGAACGTGCTACATCCGCGCGACGCGCACCCAGCCCTGGGGCGGCGACTACACCCTCACCGTGTCCCCCAATTGCGACGCCATCGACTTCAACGGCGACGGCCTCTTCCCGGACACCACCGACATCGACGACTTCCTCACCGTCTTCTCCGGCGGCCCATGCAGCAACGCCCCCAACTGCGGCGACATCGACTTCAACAACGACGGCCTCTACCCGGACACCAGCGACATCGATGCGCTCCTCAGCGTCTTCTCTGGCGGCGGGTGCTGAACCTGGCGTCATTCTCAATCAACGACATCCAACCAGTGACAACGCCCTCCCACAGGGAGGGCGTCATTGTTGTGCTTGGTTGTTCTGTGGAATGCGTGCAACGCGGCTACTGCATCGCCGGCGTCCACAACCCCAGCGCGTTGCCCTCCGGGTCCTTGAACCACGCGAAGTGCCCCATTCCCGGCACCTCGGTCTTCGGGATGAGCAACGAGCCGCCGGCCTTGGCGATCTGCGCCAGGGTCATCTCGATGTCGTCCACCTGCATGTACACCGTCACGTAATTGTGCGGCTCGTGCCCCAGGCTGTTGATGTGCCCGCCGATGCCGACGGTCGGCTTGGGGCAGTGCCCGCCGATGTTGGCGATCATCCCCATGCCCGGCATCTCGGGAACATACTCCCAACCGAAGACCGCTCCATAGAACTTCTTGGTGGCCTCCAGGTTCTTGCACCCGACCTCAAAGTGAACCACTGGCGCTGGCATGCGTTCCTTCCTTTCCTCGTAAGACACTCACAGTCCAACACACACTCACCGTCCGACGACCATCCACACTCCCCACAGCACCGGGTGATACGCAGGGGAATTCCCGAGGTTTCGCCCGCGAAACTCTTCCCCACGATCACTCCCTTACCCAGGCGACTTCTCCGTTGCCGCGGCCTGCGCGTTCACCGCGCCGAGCACCTTCGGCCACGCATTCGTGAAGTACGCCCGCACCTGCTCCCACTCCGCCCGGCGCTCAGGGTTGAGGGCCGCCTGCTTATCGAAGCCCATGTGCCGCAGCCGGATGCGCGTCGAGGCCGGCGCGAGCTCCTCAAAGGTGATCACCACCCACGTGTGCCTCTCGCGCGCGTGCGCAAACGTGGGCGGCGCGTTCCATGTGAACGAGAGCATCTCGTTGTCCACATACGAGAGAACCGTGCACCCCTCGCTGCCGCGCTGCCCCTCGGGCGCATCCATCGAGAACAGCACCTCATACTTCCCGCCCGGGGTCAGTTCGATGGTCGTGTTCACGCCAAGTGCACGCTTCCACCCGTCACTGCTCGCCAGCAGCGCATACGCCTCAGCCCGCGGCAGCGTGACCACCTGGGTGACATCGATTGGGGCCACCGCATCCGCCTGTGTCGCGGCGTGGGCCGATCCACTGGGAGCCGGCGCGCCGACGTCAAACTGCTTCTGAAGGTACTGCACCACCCACCGGTTCCCCTTCTCGAAGAAGTCGCGCATCTTCGCGCCCTCCTCCGTGTTCGGATACCCCTGCCCTGAAATCCGCACGTGCGTCCGATCGCCCAGATCTGTGAGTGTGATCACGGTCCACACCCTTCCCCACGTTGCTTCGCCAAACGGGAACCCCTTCGGCGGCGTCGAAATCCGGATCGCCACCATCCGCCCGGGCTCGTACGCGATGATCTGGTTCTGGATCGTCCCCTCGTCCCCGAGCACGCCCTTTGGGTTGTAATGTGTGCGGATGAGCCCGCCCACGCGGAAGTCCATATCGCACAGCGCCGGGCCCATCTTCTTGAACCCCTCCGCCGTCGAGAAGACCTTCCACACCTCCGCCGCCGGCGCATGCACCACGCCCTCGGTCACCTGAGGGTCAAGTTCCGCCGCCTGTTGACCGGAATGAGCCGGTGCCTGCGCCGGCGCTCCACCCTCCGTGCCCTGCGCCCACGCCGCCGACGCCAACACCCACGCGACCATCACGACACACGCCGAACGCACCACCATGGCGAACTCCTTCCCTTGCATGACAACCGAGAAACGACCTGCACCATCCACCGCTACTTCCGCCCCCGTTCTTTCTTCGCCAGTTCCTCCAGCGCGCGCACGTACGCACGCAACTGCGCGACCGAATCGTCAAACGGCCCCAGGTTCCCCGCCGCCCGCGCCTGCATGATGCCACCCTCCATCACCGTCAGGACAAACCGCGCCAACTGCCCCCGGTCCACCGACCGCGGCAGCCGGTCCCCCGCATCATCCAGCCACTTCTGCACCGCCAGCGCCCAGTTCTCAAAGTTCCGGTGGATGAGGGTCCGCGCCGGCACGTTGTCGTCCGCCACCTCCAGCGCCAGGTTCCCGATCGGGCACCCCATCTTGCACCCCCACAGGTGCATCCCCTCCCGGTACTGCTGCAGCAACTCAAAGACGCGTTCGACCGGGTCGTCCGTCCGCCGCTCCGCCGGGTCCATCACCGCCGGCCGCAGCATCACGACCGCGTACTCCAGCACCCCGATGAGGAGCGCCTCTTTGCTCGGGAAGAAGTGGTACAGGCTCCCCGCGTTCACGCTCGCTTCCCGCAGGATCGTCGCGATCCCCGTCGCGTGGTACCCCTGCTCATGAAACAACTGGAACGCCACGTGCAGAATCCGCGACCGCGTGTCCATGTTCGCCGGGTCCGGCATGGCGTCGCCAAAGGCGGGGGGGGCCGGGGGCTGCTCCGCCCGTGCGCCCTTGGCCGCGGCCGAAGACCTGCCGGGTTTCCCCGGTGACTTCGGCCCCTTCCCGGCCCGACGCTCCGTGCTGACTTTGCCGCGTGCCGCCATGCCTGCCCCTGAAAAACCGATCCCCACAAAAAAAGCCTGTTGAACGACCGTTCAAGTGTATTAGAACGATCATTCAACAGGCTGTCAAGGGGCGATACTGGGATTTTTCTACTTTTTCTGCCGCAGCACCTTCCGCGCCTCTTCCAAAGCCCGGTCCAGCGCATCGGCCCGCGCCACCTTGATGTCCGGCTGGATGCCCACGCCCTCCCAGTTGGTCTTGGAGACCGGGTTGCACGCCCGCATGTACGGCACGCGCACCGCCACATGCCCGCGTGCGCCCACGCCCTTGACCGGGTGCGCCCCGCCGCCGGTCACCTCGCCGATGACCAGCGCCCGCCCCAGGTTCTGCAGGTTGTAGCAGAACTCCTCCGCACCGGAGAAGGTGTACCCGCTCGTCAGCACGAACACCGGTACGTCCGACCGCAGCCTGCGCCCCGGCACAGTGTCCAGAGTCCAGTACTCCTTCACCACCTTGCCATTCCGGTCCACCATGTCGTTGAGGTGCACCTTCGAGTCAAACAGGTAGCTCGTGAGGAACGCGATCATGCGCGGGTCGCCGCCGCCGTTCTCCCGCAGGTCCACGATGAGCGCATCACAGTGAGACAGAAATGTCATCGCCGCCGCGGCCGTCTGCTCGGCCTTCTCCGAGCCCACGAACATATCAAACTTCAGGTACCCGATGTTCCCGTCCAACCGCTTCACCTCGCGGAACGCGTAGTTCTCGCGCGCCATCTCCGCGTCCATCTCGGGTGATGGTTCGCCCTCGTCCTCCTCTACATCCGCCTGCGCGTCGAGCGTCGGCAGCGGCTGCCCTGTCACGGCGACGTTCAGGTGCTTGTCCTTGCTGATGGCCCGCAGATCGTTCGAGAGCGCCGCCGTCAGCCGCGCCTCGTTCGAGATGGAGTCGTACGCGCCGCTCTTGAGCTTGCCCCGCACCTGCGCTGCCATCTGCGCTGCGACGTCCGGGTACACGTACTCCTTCTCGAGCACGCCGCACACCGCCTCCACGATCTCGCCCCGTGCCGCCGCGTCAATCCGACGCGGTGCCCGGTACTCCTGCGCGGGCATGATGACAACGCCGTCCACCTTGTCCGGCTGCTCCGACGACATCTGCATCACCACCGCCACATCCTGGCCGCCGCCCGTGGTCGCGTAGACCACGACCTCCTCCCCCTCAACCACGCGGCTGACGACCAGCGGCGCCATCTCCGCCCGCACCCCCTGCACCCGCGGAATCCGCTGCTCGATCGGCACCTCCGCACGCCGCGCATCGGCCCGGAACTCCTTCTCAAAGGCCCGGATCGACGCGTCGTCCTTCCCGTTGACCATCGCGACAAACGCCTCCGCACTCCGCCCGGCACGGGACGCCGGGAACGTCACGTCACCCGCGGCGTGCGCCAGCGACGGCGTTGTCCACGCCACGCCCCCGGCGATCACGCTCAGCCCGAATGCCCCGGCCGCCACCAGCACGCTCAGCCTTCGTTTCATCGGTCGCTCCTTGCACAAATAGTGCGAATCGCACTATGATACGGAAACCGCCCCGCGCTGTTTCACGCTCCCCCGATTCCCGACCCCCGCCCTACCGTCCACGCCATGCCCCGACGCCCCGCACAGCCCCAGAACGGCACCGCCGCCGCCCGCTTTAGCGACCTCGAGGGCTTCGTCCTGGGCCTCTTCTGGCAGTTTGGCCCGGCAAGCCCCTACGACATCCGCCGCATCATGCTGGATTCTCCCTCAACGCAGTGGTCCGCCAGCACCGGCGCCATCTATCCGCTGGTGCGCAAACTCGAACGCACGGGCCACATCAAGAGCCGCAGCGAACGCACCGGCAAGCGCGTCCGCCGCTCCTACGCCGTCACCCCGAAAGGCACCACTGCCCTGCGTGAGTGGGTCGGCCCGCCCCTCGCACGCGAAGCCGTCTCGGTCTCCTACGACCCCCTCCGCACCCGCGCCCGCTTCCTGGGCATCCTGAAGACCCCCCAGCGCCGCGACTGGGTCGACGCCGCCATCGCTTCCCTCGAAGAAGTCCAGTCGCTCGTCAGCCGCTGGGACGACATCTACGGCGGTGCACAGGCCGCCACCACCGAGCAGCGGGCCACCCTCCGCATGCTCACCCGCCACGCCGAACTCGACCTCGCGGCACGCCGCAAGTGGCTCACCGAACTCCGCGACTCCGTCGCCGACGAAGCGGCCAGACCCACCCCCCGCGCACGAAAGGCCGCCGCGCAATGAAGTACGCGTTCTTCGCCCTTGTTTCGTGCATGATTCTCACAGGCTCCGCGCACGCCGAAGGCGGCGCGCTCGCCTCCATCCGCACCATCGCCGAAACCTCCGAGTACGCCGCCACAGCCTCGCATGCCGAAGTGGTGCGCACCGTAGACGCCATCGCTGCCGCCGCGCCCGACCGCACCCGCCGCGCCAGCATGGGCACCAGCGTCGAAGGCCGTGACCTCCCGCTCCTGATCCTCTCCGATCCCCCGGTCGCAACGCCAGCCGAGGCCCGCGCCCTTGCCGACCGCGATGGCCGCCTCGTCTGCTTCCTCTTCGGCAACATCCACGCTGGCGAAGTGGACGGCAAAGAGGCACTGCCGATGCTCGCCCGCGATCTCCTCATCGCAGACCCGAGCGGCCTTCTCCGCAAACTCGTTATCATCATCGCGCCGATCTACAACGCAGACGGCAACGACCGCTTCGGCGCAATCGACATCAACCGCCCGGGCCAGAACGGCCCCAGCGCCGGCGCCGGCCAGCGCCACAACGCGATGGACCTGGACCTCAACCGCGACTACATCAAGCTCGAAGCCCCAGAAACCCGCGCCATGGTCAAACTCTTCAACGAGTGGGACCCCGCCATTGTCGTCGACTGCCACACCACCAACGGCTCCTACCACCGCTACCCGCTCACCTTCGCCGGTCCGAAGGTCGTCGCGGGCGACCCGCGCCTCACCGAGTTCACACGCGACACGCTCTTCCCCGCCATCACGGAAGCAATGAAGCGTGACCACGCCACCGACATCTTCATCTACGGCGACTTCGAGGGGCTCCGCACCGACAACCCACGCGGCCACACCAAGTGGGAGACCTTCCCCGCCCACGCCCGCTACTCCACGGGCTACGTTGGCCTCCGCGGCCGCGTCAGCATCCTGAGCGAGGCGTATTCCTACGCCACGTTCGAGGAACGTGTCTGGGCGACGTACCACTTCTGCGCGGAGATCCTTGAGTACGCCGCAGATCACCGCGACGCGATCCGCAGCGCTGTCCGTGCCGCGGACGACTGGGGCCGCGGCACGGCCCCCGGTAGCGACGTCATCGCGCTCCGCACCGAGCCCACCGCCGGCGCGACGAAAGTCACTGTCAAGGGCTGGGCCGAGGAGCAGCGCAACGGCCGCACCATCGCCACGCAGCAGGCGGTTGATTACGAGTGCGACCTCATGAACTTCTTCCGCGCCACGCACACCGTCACGCGCCCCGCCGCGTACGCGGTGCCCGCGGACCTTGCCAACGTCATCGAGAACCTCCGCCTCCACGGCATCACGTTCACGACGCTTGCCCGCCCGACGACCGCCGACGCCGAGACGTACACGATCGACTCGGCGAAGGCCGCGACGCGGCTGTTCCAGGGGCACGCCATCATCACCGCCGAGGCGACGCCGGCACGCGGTTCCGTCGAGCTCCCGGCGGGGACCGTCATCGTGCCGACCGACCAGCCGCTGGGCATGCTCGCCGCGTACATGCTGGAGCCCGAGTGCGAGGATGGCCTGGTCGCGTGGAACTTCCTGGATTACCACCTGAAGCCCGGCGCGACGTACCCGATCCGCCGGATCATGCGGACGCTGCCCTGACGGCAGGCTTCCAACAATTGGCGATGCTGTGTGCCATGCTCCTTTCGTGCTGTGCGCTCGCGGACCCGGTGCCGCTGACGTTTGTGCCTTCCGGCGCTTCGGAGAAGTCCGGGCGATTTCTGACCGCCCGCGCGGAGGCGGCGCCGAGCGACGCGATGCCGGGCGTGCAGGGTGCGCTCGCGGGGTCGCTGGCGATGGACGGCGGCGTGGCGTTTGTGATGGGCACCCGCGACGGCACGCCGGTGCTGATTGTGGACACGAACCGGAACGCGGACCTGCGGGATGATGCGCCGGCGGTACTGGCGACATCCAAGTACGGCGCGGAGAAGCAGTTCACGCGGTGGGATGGTTCGTTCGTGGTCATGGTTGGTGGTTCCGAACTTTCGTGCCGCTGGTTCCGGTTTGATCCGGCGGACCCGCAGCGGGCGAACCTTGCGAAGACGCTGCACTACTACCGCGACTACGGGCGGGAGGGCACGCTGGAGCTGGGCAGCAAGAGTTACCGCGTGATGGTCATGGATGACCGGACACTGGGGTCGTTTGACCCGGCGAGGCCTAACGCGCTCGTGAACCTGTACCTGGACCGCAACGCGAACGGCACGTTCGAGAGCAAGGGCGAGATCTACGACGTGTCCGAGCCGTTCAACATCGGCGGCACGACGTGGGAAGTGCGCGACCTCGCGGCGGACGGTGCTTCGCTGCGGGTGGTCGAGTCGGACACGCGCGTCGAGGAAGTCCACCCGCCGCTGGACCACCGGGTCGGCGGCACGGCCACGCCGTTCGAGGGCACTTCGGCGGAGGGCACGCGAGTCAAGTTTCCGGATGACTTCCGCGGCAAGCTGGTGCTCCTGGACTTCTGGGCGACGTGGTGTCAGCCGTGCCTGATCGAAATGCCCAACGTGGTGCGGGCGAAGAAGGACTTTGGTGCGCGGGGGTTCACGGTGCTGGGGGTGTCGCTGGACGCGAAGAACGCGGAGAAGAAGATGGAGTCCACGGCGACGCGTCTGGGTATGGATTGGCCGTCGGTGTACGACGGCGGTCACTGGTCCGCGCGCGTGGCAAAGCTGTACGAGATCGCGTCGATCCCCGCGGCGTACCTGGTGGATGGCGACACGGGCAAGGTCCTGGCGGTGGGGGAGCAGGCCCGCGGCGCGAACCTCGCGGCCACCATCGAGCGTGAGCTGAAGGCCAGGGGCCGGTGATCAGCGTTTCCGCAGGTTCTCGCGGCTGATCATGAGCTCCAGGGTCTGGCAGACGATCTCGATGTCGTGCTCGGTGAGGTCGTTGTGGAAGGGCAGGGCGATCGTGCGGTTGCTCACGCTCTCGGCGATCGGGAACTGCCCGGGGCGGAAGCCGAACTGCTCGCGGTAGAACGACTGCAGGTGGATGCAGGGGAAGTAGTCGCTCGCGCCGATGTCGTGCGTGCGCATTCCACGGATGATGCTGTCGCGCTCCTCCACGGTGTACGTGGGCGCGAGGCGCACCACGAACACAAACCACGTGTTGACCGTCTCGGGCTCGATGGTCGGCAGCACCAGGTCGTTGTGGCCGCTGAGCCGCTCCATGTACATCCGGGCCACGCGCTGGCGCTTGGCGGCGAGCTCCTCGAAGCGTTCCATCTGCGCGACGCCCAAGGCGGCGTTCACTTCGCTGAGGCGGTAGTTGTACCCCAGGCGCTCGTGCCGGAGCCACGAGCCGGTGGCCGTGCCGCCGGCAGAGTTCTCGGGACGCGTTTCTACGTTCGCCGCGGGCGGGCGCCAGCCCATCGGGCGGCCCTGGTTGCGAAGGCTCCTGCACATCTCGGCGATGCGGTCGTCGTCGGTCACGATCATGCCGCCCTCGCCGGTCGTGATCTGCTTGTTGGGATAGAAACCAAACACACCCACGCGCCCGAAGTGGCCCGCGGGGCGGCCCTTCAATGAGCACCCCAGCGCCTCGCAGCAGTCCTCCACCACGGCGATCTCGTGCCGCGCACCGATGCTCGCGTACTGGTCCATGTAGGCCGGGTTGCCGAACGTCTCGACGGCGAGGATGGCCTTGGTGCGGGGGCCGATGGCGGCTTCGACTTTCGCCGGGTCCATGTTCAGCGTGCGCGGGCAGATGTCCACGAAGCGCGGCGTCGCGCCCACCATGAGGATCGCGTTGCTCGACGCGATGAACGAGAAGGGCGTCGTGATCACCTCGTCGCCGGGGCCGATGTTGAGGGCCTGCATGCACAGGTGGAGCCCGCACGTGCCGGAGTTGACGGCCACGCCGTGGCGGCAGTTGGCCTTGGCGGCCACGAGGCCCTCGAAGCGTTCGACGACGGGCCCGATGGACAGACGCCCGGAGCGAAGGACCTCCAGGACCATTTCCTCCTCGCGGCGCGTGATGTCGGGGCGCGAGAGGGGGATTTCGTGCGGCATAGGGGCAATTATCGGCACGCCGGGCAAAGGCGGTTCACCACGAAGGCACGAAGGGCACAAAGAAGGCAGCGGGGCCGGGGAGTGAGGAGTGAAGAGTGAGGAGTGAGCAGTGAAAAAAGCCCCGGCGCGGTGCCGGGGCCTTTGACCACTTGACCTCTTCCCACTTTGACACCTTCTGGCTTACGCCGCGAGCTTTGGCTGCTGGCCCGCGGCCTGCCCGCCCTCACCGCCAGCGTTCACGCTCTGGATCGTCAGCCCGCCGCCCACGCGGCCGAAGTTGATGGTGAAGATGTCCGACACCGGCCCCGCGCTGTCGGCCCGCTGGCCCTGCACGGTGTACTGCACGCTGTCGGGCCCGGCGAAGAACGTGTTGTCCGTGAACTTCTTGAGGCCCGTGACGCCGACGAACTGGAACTCGGCGGTGGGGCTGGTGCGGCGGCGCACGATGTAGCTCGTGCCCTGCGTGCCCACGGGGTTGCTGGCCTTCCAGGAGAGCATCACCGCGCCGCTGCTGCTGTTGAGTTCCACCGCCAGCTCCGTGGGCTTGGCGGGCGGGGGCGCGGTGCTGGGGTCCACGGGCGGCGGCACGTTGGCGAGCACGTAGACGTTGGGGTTGTCCTCGTTCTCCGCAAACGTGCGGATGCTGCGGACCATCTCGCTCGCGCTCCTGCGCAGGTCGGCGAACTTCTCGCTGTTGTTGGCGTTGGCGGACTCGGCGTTGAGCTTCGCGAGGTTCGCCGCGTTGTTGCTGGTGTTGGCGGCGGTGACGGCGGCGCTGAACGCGTTGGCCTGGTCCTCGGTCAGGCCGATGTTGGCGGCCTGCGTGATGAACGTGTTGACGTGCGCCTGGCACCACTGGAGGAAGTCCGCGCGGGGTGACGTGGGGATCGTGCCCATGACTGCATCTGCCTTTCCGGCCGGGCGCCCTCGCGGGCGCTTTTTCGGCCAAACGTGGGTTCGTGGGCAGAGCCAAAGAGCCGGAGGGCAACACGCCCCGGGCTCCCACACACGGCCAACCGCCCGATTTCTGCCCCTCCACGTCGGCCGGCCGCACACGCGACATAAGCGGCACAGACGGAAAAGTCGGAAAAGGCGGAAAGGCCGTACGCAGAGGACGCAGAGGGACGCAGAGGAAGACAAAGACGGGGCAGAGCGGGGGGAAGAGGCTTGATGGGGGCATCGTGGGGGTGCGGACCCGCGCACAGGCTGCGCAGGGCCGTTTTTTGGCCTGAAAACGCCGCGCACACCCAACAGACCCCGCGCAGAAAACCAGAAATCACGGTTTTCCAACCTTGGAAAACGGCGCTCGGACCGTGGAGAACGGTCCTCCGACCTTGGAGAGCCGTGCTCCGACTTTGGAGAACGGTTGTTCGACCTTGGAAAACCGTGCTCCGACCTTGGAAAACGACGCTCCGACCGTGGAGAGCCGTGCTCGGACCTTCGAGAAGCCCGCTTCAACCCGCCCCAGACCCCGGGGAAGGGCTCACCGCCCTTCCCCCGGCACCCCCATCCGCCCCGGGCGCTGCTGTGTGCCAATCCGCACACTTTGGTGGTTGACAGACACCACCTGACTTGTTAGCTTGCTCCACTCGGGTGCGGATGAGGAGTCTTACATGCGATTCGTCCCAGTGTTGGCGGCAGTGACAATGGCTTTCATGGCGGGTGGGTGTGCGACCATCGTCAATGGCAAGACGCAGGAGGTTCCGATCGCAACGATCCCGCCCGGCGCAACAGTCTGCATCGATTCGTCACAGACGGTCATCACGCCCGCAAGCGTGAACCTTCGGCGGAACAAAGATTACATCCTCACGGTCATGAAGGACGGCTATCACCCGCAGACCGTCCAGATCACCGGCGTGCTGAGCGGCTGGCTCGCGGGCAACCTGCTTTTCGGCGGCATCATCGGCGGCGGCATCGACGCAGCCACGGGCGCAGGCTTTACGCTCACGCCCGACAAGATCGCCATCACAATGGTCCCGCTCGCCCCTGGGCAGGCAGCCGCGCCTGTGCCGACGGGGCCCTTGTCATTGGATGACCGCGACCGACTCGCAGACCAAATGAAGGCAGACGGCATGCTCGACGAGAAGCAGCATACGGCGGTCAAGAAGAAGATCGAGGAAGAGCGGAAGAAGGCGGCGGCGAAAGGGTGAATCATGAAGACGTTGAAGACAAGTCGATTTGCTGCCGTAGCTGCGATGTGGGTCTTTATCGCCGCGCTCTGCATCGCAAGTTCATCCTCATCTGCTCAAGTCGAAGGCCAACAGAAGCCTGAAACTGCACCGGCATCCAAAGCGCAGGAGTTGGAGCAGATCGCGACAAAGCTCAAGGAGTTGGAAGCCCAGCGAGCCGACCTTGACAAACAGATCGAGTCACTGCGGCAGAAGGTGCAGGAGATTTCGCGAGCCCCGCGACCGGTGGATGACTTTGAGGTGGAGGCAGCGAAGCATGCCGGCCTGAAGCGGATGGGCGAATCGGTCACGATTGGCGACTTGCGGATCACTCTCGTGTCCTACTCGTACGAGAAACGGTGGTTCAAGATTCAAAAGCGGTTCGACTTGGAGGAACGCGGGCCCGTTGAAGGCGAGGTGTCAATCTTCGGCCCCATTGTCCGAGTGGAGAACCTGTCGGATGGAAGAGTCGCGCAGCCTTTTAAGGAACCCAATATGTTTGGTGGGATTGTGGAGTGCGTGACCATCGACAACTGGGGCAACTCTCTGACAGAAGGAAATCTTCAGTCCAGTGAGTACGAGGTCAAAGCGAGTTCTCGTTCAGGATTTAGCCTTCCCGGTGATCGGATCATGCCCAAAAGCACCAAAGATTTCTTGTTTGCGGTTAACAACCCAGAGGTGGAGAACGCCAAGTACCTTGTGGTCCTCTTGCGAGTCAAGATAGGAGCAGACGAAGAGATGGCCCGATTCTTTGTGCCAATCGACCAAGTACCCGGATTCAAAGAAGCGGCGGCCGCTAGGTCCAAGGAAGGTGAATGATGGACCGACATGGGCGGATGCCGGGTGTTGATCCTGGCCCGCGTAGATAAAAGCAGTTGCCACCATGAGCAGAAAGAGCAATAAGGTTGGCTGCGGTTGTTTGCTGGCAGTGCTGCTTTGCTGCCTCGTGGGTGGCATCGCTCAGAACGTGCCGCCAATCTGGTGGCTGGTAACTGTCGTTGTCGTGATTGGCATCGGAGTGGCGGCGTACTTCATGCGAACACCAGACGTCCAAGCGTGTCAGCTATGTGGCGGGGTGCTAAATCGAAGGCGGTACAAGCTGTCGGCGAACGGCGAAGATCGGATTATCTGTCCCAGTTGCCACAGGCGCATCGCCAACAAGATCAGTCGGGACGCCGTAGATCGTCTGGGCCTGTAACCCGGGCGCTTGACCCGAGCCCGTGGCCCTGACGTTGGCTTTGCAAGGTCGGGGCTTCCGCCGTTGTCCGTATCCTCCTGCATCGGAACCCTGGAGGGAGTTATGCTCATGCGCGTTGTTGTGGCAATCCTGGTCCTGTTCCTCGTGCTGGCGACCGTCTGCTGTGGAGGGTGTGCGGGCCGCACGACGCCGCTCAGCATGCCGGGAGTACCACGCTGAGGACATAAGGGCGGGGTGACACAGGCTCCGCCCGTGCTTTGGCCGACGGTGCCTGTGGTGGGGGTGGGCGTGGGGGCGGGGGTTGGGGGCCCGCGACGTACAGTTTGGGCATGCCTCCGGAGCGTCTGAGCAATCTCCGCCGCAGGATGTGGGCCTGGCGCGTGGCCTATTACGCGCTGTGCGTCCTCGCGGTGGCGTTCTTCGTGAGCGCGGTCCTTGGGCTCGCCCGCCACGCCACGGGCTCCACGTGGTGGCTCACCTCAGAGCAGTACATGGACCTTGCCATGTACTTGAGTTTCGCCGTGACCGGCCTCGCCCTCTGGTGCACACACGCCCTCGGCGGCAAGGCCGCGCTGCGGCGGCTGTTTGAGAAGAACTGAGGGGGCCGCGTGCGTCAGATGGGGGAAGTGTCCCGCTTGTGGGGCGGTGGTGCGCGGGCGATACTGACTCTATGAAAATCAGCGCTCCCAAGGTCGTGTTGTCCGCCCCTGGTGCCCCGGTCGAGGCGCTGATACTGCGATCGATCAAGCTGATTGTGCCCGTGCCCGCGCCCAAGCCGCGCGCGGTGGTGCGGTCCGTACGCAAGCGGTCGCGGTGAGTGCCGGGTGGTGGTGCCGAGTGCCGGGCCACGGTCCCCCATTGCCTATTGCCCATTGCCTATTGCCTATTGCCTTTTGCCTGCTTCCCTAGCGCGCGTTGGCGCGGATCTGCTGCGCGAAGCTCCGCACGAGTTCGGCCACGGCGGTGCCGGGGTGGTTGGGGGCGAGGTCGGCGGCGAGGGTGGCATCGGGCGTCTTCTCGAGCATGCGCTGGAGGCGGCGCTGCGCGGTGATGACGGTGGAGTGGTTGGTGCGGCCCATGGCGCGGGCGATCTCGGGGAAGGACTGCGTGGTGAGTTCGCGCGAGAGGTGGGCGGCGACGGAGCGTGCGAACACAACGCGCTTGTGGCGGCCGCGGCCCATGAACTCGCCGACGTCCACCTGGAGGTTGCGGCAGACGTACTCGACGATCGCCTGCACGGGGATGGGGCGGCGGGGCTGGCCGTTGGCGGTGATGGCCGCGGCGGTCTGGGCTTCAAGGCCCAGGGCGCGGCGGACGACTTCTTCGGAGACGCGGCCGTCGCGGCCCTTGGCGTGGGGATCAGGGATGAGGCGGCAGACGGCCTCGACCTGGTTGAGGAGGCCTTCGAGTTCGCGGACGGAGCCGCCGAAGCCGCCGAGGGAGCCGGGGGCGCGTTCGCTGCGGAGGGCGATGAGTTCGGCGGCGGCGTCGTCCATCTCGAGGCGGCGGCGCGAGGCGAGGGAGCGGACGAGGCGGCGGCGGAGGTCGGGGTCGGGCGCTTCGAGTCGGACGACGGCGCCGGACATGAAGCGTGAGACGAGGCGTTCGCTGAACTTCTGGGCGAACTTGTGGGCGAGGTTGGCGATTTCGCGCGGGTGCTCGTCGCTGGCGATGAGGATGCGCGCGTTCTGGAGGCCCAGGGCGTCGAAGGTGTGGAGGAGTTCCTGCTGGGTGTGGTCCTTGTTGGTGAGGAAGTGGACGTCGTCGAGCACAAGCATGTCGGCGGAGCGGTAGAGCTTGCGGAAGGACTCGACCTTGTTGCTGGTGGCGTTGGTCTGCTTGAGGGCGGCGAGGAAGTCGTTGGTGAAGGTCTCGCCGGTGACGTAGCGGACGACGGCGCCGGGGTTGCGCTCAAGGAAAAGGCTGGCGATGCCCTGCACGAGGTGCGTCTTGCCGACGCCGCAGACGCCGTGGATGAAGACGGGGGTGGCGGGGCTGTCGGTGTCGACGAGGCGCATCGCGGCGGTGTAGGCGAGGCGGTTGGCGTTGCCGACGACGAAGTCTTTGAGGCTGAACTTGAGGGCGGGGCGGGGGTGGGCGTGCGTGTGGGGGTGGGGGTGGGGGGTGCGGGAGGTGGGCTCGGTGCGTCCGCCGGGGCCGGAACCAGAACCGGGGCGGGTGGGGAGGAGAGGAAGGCGTCGCGGCTGATGGTGAAGGAGATGGCGCGGGCGCCGGTGACAGCGCGGAGGTGCTCACCGAAGCGGCGTTCGATGATCTGCGCGAGGAAGCCGGAGGAAACGACGACGTCGAGGCTGCCATCGCGCATGACGAGGCGGGTCTGGCCCAGGAAGTAGCGTTCGAACTGCTCCTTGCCGACGCGGTCGGCGAGGGAGCGGAGGACCTCGGTGTTTGCTTCCCGCGAGCGTGCGGCGTCGCCGTGGCGCGCGGGGGCGGCGGGGGTGGTGGGTGCGGTGATCGTGGGGGTAGCGCGCGGTGCGGGGCGCGGGCCCAGGACGGTGGCGCGCTGCGTCGTGTCGCCCGGGCGCTGGGGGGAATTGGGCTCCGGCGGGCGGCCGGCGACGTTCTGGGGCGGCAGCGGATCCCGTCCTGGGCGTGCCGCGGTGCGTTGTTCCGAGACCTGATCCACGCCGTGCGGTGCGGTCCTGCGATTCGTCACAGCAGAAGCCTCCATCGACGCGCATCCAAGCGCGCGAGTGCGTCGGGACGTGCGGAACTTGTCCGCTGCGCTGTGCGTCCCGGCGTCATGCCGGCACGCGTGGGGCGCATCCCAACGGGCCTTTCATTGATGATCGAGTCCTTCCCTGACCGGGAACGCACTCACCGCGCAGCCGCGCATCCGCGCGGCATGGTCAGACAACGTTCGGGTTCGAGCCCGCGTGACTGAAACGGGTGAGGGAGCTGCCGGTGGCCGAATCCATGGCCGGAACACACTATCAGAACGCCGCCGGCCGCAACTCCCCGGAGGAGCGATCGTCGGGCGAGTCACAAGATAGACGATGGGCCCGGTGGTCGCAACGTGATTGTCTGTGGTGCGAGGTGCGCGCGTCGCTGGTGCTCTTGTGAGCGTGAGTTGCGCGCAATAAAAACTTCTTCACAGACCCTTTGCAGACATTGTGCAAAACCATGACGCGGGGCGTCGGTGTTGTGAGTTGTTGCGCGGAAGCGGGGCTGCGCTGCCCGGTTAGGAAATCGCGGCGTCGATGCGCTTGACAAGGCCGATGCGGCGGGCAAAGGCGCGGAAGCCGAGCGTGTCGTAGAGCTTGACGGCGGGGGCGTTGGCTTCGTCCACCGCGCAGGCGAGGGGCCAGGAGGGCTGCATGTGGCTGATGTGCGCGGTGCCGAACTGCATGAGCCCGCGTGCGATGCCCTTGCCCCGCAGGGACTTGGCGAGGCCCAGGTAGACAAGTTCGGTGGTGCGCTGCTCCGGGCAGAGGGAGAGGAAGAGGCAGGCGAGGGCACGGTCGCCCTGCATGACGAGCCACCAGAGGGACGGGTCGTACGTGCCTGTGGACTGGTGGCTGGTCAGGATGTCGCGGGTTTCTCGCAGGCCGCAGAGGAGTGGGCAGTCGAGCGTGTCTTCGTACGAGGCGTCCATTGCCGCGATCAGGGTGGAGGTGCGGCGGTCGTCCGGGATGTCGCAGACGCGGACCAGTGACAGCCCCGCGGGAAGTGGGGGGGGCGTGGGTGGCCGCTTGCGGTCTTCTGCGCGCGGCTGGCGGCGCATGTACAGGAGCGTGCCGACGCTTTGGAAGTCCGCCGCGGTGAAGGCGGTGACGGACCACTCTTCGGCGGGGTCGGGGAGGGTTTGGGCGAGGACGACGCGGCCTGCGTGTTCGCGGGAGAGCAGGTTGCAGGTGGCGAGGATGCAGCGGACGCGTTCGGCGCGGGCGGTGTCGGTGCCGCCGGCGTCGCCGGTGCTGCCGCGGGCGGGCTCGCTGGCGTAGAGCATCGCGGTGCGGCCTGCGCCCAGGACGGCGAGGCAGGCTTGGCGTGCGACGGGGGCCTCGAAGGGGCCATCGAGCGTGGCGTAGGTGAGGGAGAAGTCGATGCCGTGGGAGCCGGCGGAGGCGACCAGGCGTTGGGCGGCGAGGGTGATGTCCGGGTTGTGCTGGCTGACGAGGCGGCGGGCGATGGGGAGGGCGAGCTCGGACGTGCCCCGCTGCAGGCGCACGTTGGGTGGAAGGTCGGGTAGGGAGTGCGGGGTTGGTGGAACCGCAGAGGTCAAGGGACGGAACCTTACGATGGGCGGCGTGCTTTGGCGCGCCCCGGCCGGTTTGACGCGCCCCGTGGGTGCGGTAGACTGTCCCCCCTTGGCCCCTTTGTTCCCCGGGCGGTTCCGCCCTTCCCCGTTCTGGAGAGTGCTGTATGGCAGTTCGTGTGAGTCGGAACGTCGCGTGGATCGGCGCGGGTGTGGTGGCGATGCTGGGCGGCGTGGTTGCGAGCGTGGCGCCCGTGGGCGCTGCGTCGGCGGCGCCTGAGCCCGACCCTGTGCCGCGTCGCTGGCAGCTCACGGTGGAGCCGGGCCCGCTGCGGGTGGCGAATATCAGCGTGGACGGGCAGAATCGCCTGTACTACTACATGACGTACCGGGTGACGAACACCAGCGGAAGCGACCAGATGTTCACGCCGAGCTTTGACCTGGCGACGGACCTGGGCACGGTGCAGCGGGCCGGGCGCGATGTGCCCGCGAGCGTGACCAAGGAGATTCTGGAGAGCCTGGAAAACCCGCTGCTGCAGGACCAGATCAGCGTGGTGGGCATGTTGCTGCAGGGTCAGGAGAACGCCAAGGACGGGCTGGTGATCTGGCCCGTGATGGACAACCACGTGCGTGCGCTCGAGGTGTACGCGGCGGGCTTCAGCGGTGAGACCCGCACGGTGGACGCGTTTGACCCCGAAACCCAGGGCACGCGGCGGGTGACACTGCGGAAGTCCTTGATGCTGCGGTACCAAACCATGGGGGAGGTGCGGCCCGGTACCGAGCCGTACTCGGTGCTGGAGCAGCGTTGGATCATGCGGTAAGGCCGTTGGGTCGACGACAGGGATGGCTTGAAGGTTGGCGGTTGGCAGGCCTATCATCTCGACCCAATTTGGATCCGAATCTGGTCGGGATTGGTTTGGTCGCGTTCGGAAAGGACTTTTCGTCATGGCACATAAGAAGGGTCAGGGCTCAACCAAGAACGGGCGCGACAGCAACCCGCAGTACCTGGGCGTCAAGCTCTACGGCGGCGAAGTCGCTCAGCCCGGTGCGATCATCATCCGCCAGCGCGGCACGCCCATCCAGCCCGGCTTCAACGTCCGCAAGGGCACCGACGACACGCTCTACAGCGTGGCCGACGGCATCGTGACGTTCCGCGGCCGCAAGGTGCACGTGGTTCCTTCCGACGCGAAGGCACCCTGCCCGGTGTGGCTCAAGAACTGAGCACGTTTCTCATGCACCCATCGCACGGCCTGTCGCTTGACGGGCCGTGTGTGTTTTTGTCAGGCGAAGAGTTCCGGCGTGGTGCGGCCGAGCAGTTCCTCTGGCGCTGCGCAGAGCTTGGGGAGCCACGCGGCGTTGGCGGCGGTGCCGGTGTAGATCTGCAGGTAGCCAGCGCGGATCGCGAGCGTCCAGCCGGCGGGTGCGGCGAGGAGCCACTCCTGGACGGCGGGGGTGAGGAAGACCAGGGCGAAGTTCTCGTCGTCGGTCGTGACGCGGAACGACTTGTTAAAGACCTCGTTGTCGAGCTGAAAGTCCTTGGTGCCCCAGAGGCGTTCGATCTTGTTCCAGAGGGACTCTCGCGCGACGGTGGTCGAGGCCCACGACGCGGGGACGGGCACGGAGATGAGCGTGTGGTTGTACGTGCGGCGGTTCTTGCCGCTGCCGCGTGAATAGGAATGTTCGACGATCCACGCCGGGAGGTTCTGGGAGGTGAGGTGCGCGGCCCACTTGACGCCGGTGTGGCCGTCCTTGAGTTCCGGCGGGTGCCCCGCGGCGGCGTAGGCGGTGGCCTGTTCGTCGGGCGAGGGCTTGATCCAGACCTGGTCGCCGCGTGACTTCAGCAAGGATTCGATTGCGCTGCGACGCTTGCGCTCCACCCAGGTGATGAGCACGACAAACCCGCCGAAGACCGCGGCAATGGCGGCGATGACGAGGAACTGCTTCATGGTGGTTATCCCGCGGCGCGGATGGCGGAGAGTTGCTTGAGGAGCGCCGGGACGGTGTCCAGCGGCAGCATGGTGCTGGCGTCGCTCATGGCCTTGGAGGGCGTGGGGTGGGTTTCGAGGAAAACTGCGTGGACGCCCGCCGCGACGGCGGCGCGCGCGAGGAGTGGGGCGCGGTCGGGTCGGCCGCCGGTGGTCTCTCCCGCGCCGGGGAGCTGCGTGCTGTGCGTGGCGTCGAAGCAGACGGGGGGCGGGCCGCCCTCGGCCTTCAATTCCATCATGTCGCCCAGGCCCAGAAAATCGTTGATGAGCCGGCCGTAGCCGAAGGTGGTGCCGCGTTCGGTGAGCAGCACGTTGGTGCAGCCTGCTTCCGCGAGTTTTTTCACGGGCTGGTTCATTTCTTGGGGCGCGAGGAACTGGCCCTTCTTGACGTTGACCGCGCGCTGGTGCTCGGCCGCGGCGGTGCCCACGGCGAGGAGCAGGTCGGTCTGGCGGCAGAGGAACGCGGGGACCTGGAGGAGGTCGATCACTCGTGCCGCGGGCTCGGCCTGGGAGGGTTCGTGGATGTCGGTGGTGACGGGCACGCCCATGTCACGCTTGATCTGGGCGATCCACTCCAGGCCCTGCTCGAGGCCCGGCCCGCGCGGCGAGCGGATGGAGGAGCGGTTGGCCTTGTCGAACGAGGCCTTGAAGATGTAGGGGAGCCCGGCGGCAGCGCACGCCGCCTTGACGGTGCGGGCGATCGTGAGGCCAAGGTCGAGGCTTTCGAGGACGCAGGGGCCCGCGATGATGACGAGGGGCCGGCCCTCGGCGATTGTCACGGGGCCGACAGTGCAGGATCTGGTTGCAGGCGTTGGCATGGGCGAGGATACGAGGAGCGTGGGGCGGAGTGAAAGGGTGCGTTTGAATCGCAGTCGGCGGTCACGATGGCCAGATGGTGCCGTCCACGAGTTCGACGGAGTTGCCGGCGGGGTCGCGGATGTAGATCGATGCACCGCCCCGGTTCCAGGTTCGTTCGAGTTCGATCGGGATGGACATGGACTCCAGCTTTGAACGCCACGCGGGGAGCGAGCCGGGCGCGATGCGGAACGCCACGTGGCCGGCGCCGGAGTGGCCGGGGGCCGCTCTGCTGTGGGCGGGGACGCCCCTGCCGGGCGTCGCGGCGTAGTCGGGTCGGAAGATGAGGAGAACGGCGTCGCCCGCGGGGAGGCGCAGCGCGGCGGAATCGTGATCGGTGGTGCCGACAGCGCGGAGGCCGAGGATGTGCTGGTAGAAGCGGGCGGCGGCCGGTGGATCATCGGCATAGAGCACGGTCTCGTGCACGCTCTGGACGCTCGTCGGTGGCGTGATTGCGGGAGTCTTCATTGCCGGTGTCATGGCCGGAGGGTAGAAGCGGGCGTGAAACCGGCGGGCGAGTGTCACGAATGACCCGCTATGCTGAGTGCCATGCTGCGGCTCACGAATCTCCGCAAGTCTTACGGCGCTGTGACTGCTGTTGATGGTCTCTCGCTGGACGTTCGTCGCGGCGAGGTGTTTGGTCTCCTGGGCCCGAACGGCGCGGGGAAGAGCACGACCATTGGGATGACGGTGGGGTTGGTGGCGCCGGACTCGGGCACTGTGGAGATCGAAGGCGCGGGGTCGCCGACGCTGGCGTCCGCACGACGTTCCCTGGGCGTTGCGCCGCAGGCGCTCGCGGTGTACGAGGACATGACGGGCGAGGAGAACCTGGAGTTTTTTGGTGGGCTCTACGGGCTCAGCGGCGCAGCGCTTGCTTCGCGCGTGGACGCGGCGCTCCAGATGGTGGGGCTTGACGCGAGGCGGCGCGACCGCGTGAAGACGTACTCCGGCGGCATGAAGCGTCGTATTAATCTGGCCGCGGCGGTGGTGCACGATCCCCCGGTGCTGCTGCTGGACGAGCCCACGGCGGGCGTGGACCCACAGAGCCGCAACAACCTGCTGGATGTGGTGCGGCAACTGGCGGCGGCGGGGAAGACGGTGGTGTATACGACGCACTACATGGAAGAGGCGAGCAAGTTGTGCGACCGTATTGCCATCATGGACCACGGGAAAGTGATTGCGCTGGGCACAGTAGCGGAACTGACAGGGCGATTTGGCGACAAGAGCGTGGTGACGGTGTGCCGCGATGAGGGCGGCGAGGAGCGGATCGAGACCGATGCGCCGGTGCGGGAGATCGAACGCGTGATGGCAACGGGCGGCGTGACAAACGTGCGGATCGATCCGCCGGACCTGGAGAGCGTGTTCCTGTCGCTGACGGGCCGGAGCCTGCGCGACGAGTAAGGGGTGGCTTGGAAGACGGATCGGGGATTGAGACTCGCTATGCCCATTCTCACGCTTGCCATCAAGGACCTTCGCCTGCTCGCCCGCGACCGGATGAACTGCTTTTTCACGTTCATTTTCCCGGTGGTGTTCGCGATCCTGTTCGGGCTGATTTTCAGCGGCGGGGGCGGTGGTGAGAAGGGCGGCGTGCCGCTGGCGGTGGTGAACCTGGACGGCGGGACGGCGTCCAAGGAGTTCATCGCGGACTTGAAGAAAGACTCAGCACTGGCCGTGACGGATGTAGCATCGCGTGCGGAGGGTGAGGCGCTGGCGCGAAGAGGCGCGGCGAGCGCGTGCGTGGTAGTGCCGGAGGGGTTCTCTTCGTCGGGGCTGTTCTCCGGGCAGGCAACCAAGCTGGAAGTGCTGGTGGACCCGGCGCGGAGCGCGGAAGCGGGGTTGCTGCAGGGTAAGCTCACGCAGATCGCGTTCCAGGGGATGGGGCGGACGCTGACGGACCGATCGAGGATGCAGGATGCGCTGAAGGACTCTCGCGAGCGCGTGGCGGGGATGGCGGGGCTGTCCCCCGATCAGCGCAGCGCGTTCGAGGGGATGTTCGGCGCGGCGGATGAACTGCAGAAGCAGTTGAGCGATGAAGACGCACCGATCACCGGCGATGCCGAGGCTGGCGCCGCGGGTGATTCTGGCTTCACATGGTCGCCGGTGGATATCGCGGTGACGGAACTCGCGCCCAAGCAGGTGACTGGGCGGCCCAAGAGTTCGTTCCAGATTTCGTTCGGGCAGGGCGTGGTGTGGGGGCTTGTGGGCTGCGTTGCAGCGTTTGTATCGTCGCTCGCGGCGGAGCGGCAGCAGGGCACGCTTGGTCGGCTTCTGGGCTCACCGCTCGCCGCGTGGCAGGTGCTGGCGGGCAAGGCGCTCGCGTGCTTCATCTCGTGCGTGCTGGTGCAGTGCATCCTGCTCGCGTCGGTCATGCTCATTGCCCAGGTCATCGAACGCAAGGCGTTCATCGTCGGCAACTGGCCGATGCTGGTGGTCGCGATCCTTGCGGCCGCGGCGGCGTTCACGGGCATCATGATGGCGTTCGCGAGCTTCACGAAGACCGAGGCCTCAGGCGGCGGGCTGGCGCGCGCGGTGATGCTGGTGCTCGCGATGATCGGCGGCGGCACCGTCCCGCTTTTCATGCTGCCCAAGTGGATGCAGACGGTGTCGGGCGTCAGCCCCTTCCGCTGGGCGGTGCTGGCGTTGGAGGGGAGCGTGTGGCGCGGGATGACGGTGCGGGAGATGCTCTTGCCGCTGGGGGTGCTGGTGGGGCTGGCGGTGGTGGGGTTTGCGGTTGGGGCGTGGGGTGTGCGGCGCGTGCGGGCGACTTAGAATGTGGTCTACCCGGGCGGGTAGCTCAGCGGCTAGAGCATTCGCCTTACACGCGAAGGGTCCAGGGTTCGAATCCCTGCCTGCCCATTGGGAGTGAAGAGTGGCCAGAGTGACCAGTGACGAGTGACCAGTGAATAGTGGTGTGGGCGCAGGCCATCTCGGTCCTATTCACTCTTCACTGCTCACTGCTCACCGGTCACTTTCGCATTTCCCATGTCATCCCGTCATCGACAATCCTTGCTCGTGGACAAAGCTCTGGCTCTGTACAAGCAGGGCTGGTTCCCGATGTTCGATGATGAGCAGCGCGTGCTGGAGTGGGTGCAGCCGCACGAGCGGGGCCTTTTGCCACTCGACGAGCGGTTCCGAGTGCCGCGGTCGCTGCGGCAGCGGGTGCGGAGCGGGAAGTTTGTCATCACGTGCGACCGGGCGTTTGGGAGCGTGATCCGGGAGTGCGGCACGCCCGCACCCGGGCGTGAGCGGACGTGGCTGAGTCCGGAGATCATCGACCTGTTCGAGGCGCTCCACGCGGCAGGGCATGCGCACAGTGTGGAAGCGTGGGTGGTGGAGTCGGGGGGCGGCATTCGGGGTTCGGCATTCGGCATTCGAGATGACGCAGTAGTTCCACCACAAATGCCGGATCACGAATGCCGAAGCCCAGATCCCTCGTGGACTTTGGTCGGCGGCCTCTACGGCCTCGCGCTCGGCGGCGCTTTCTGCGGCGAGTCCATGTTCTCCAGGCCTGATCTGGGCGGCACCGATGCGAGCAAAGTGTGCCTGGTGCACCTGGTTGCGCACCTGCGGGCCCGCGGCTTTGTGCTGCTGGATGCGCAGCTCCACAACGAACACCTGGAGCAGTTTGGGCTGTACGAAGTGCCGATGGACGCGTACACGGGGATGCTGAAGACGGCGGCGGAGATGCGGGTGGCGTGGGGGGAGTTTGACCCTGCGCGCGCCGGGGTTATCCCGTCATGATCGAGCGCGTCTCCCGTCCCATGACCGCGG
>DATAKA010000005.1:0-21387 GCA_036261855.1 Phycisphaerales bacterium
GCCCTACCAGCACAGGCAGCCAGTACATCCCCGGCCCATCCGGAGGCGACGTCGCGGACCGCTCGATCATCCCGCCCAGCCATGTCGTCGGGTCCCGCGCCAGCCCCAGGCTGTGATACGCCAGGTACGACGGCGCGAGCAGCGGCAGCAGCATCCACAGCCGAACGCCCCGCCGCGCCACCAGCCACGCCGCAGGCCACGCCAGCACCGTCGCCAGCGCACCAATCCCCACCGCCCACAACACGCTCCCCGCGAAGAGCCGCACGCTCGGCACCGCAACCGACCCATCGACCTCACTCCACCGGCCCGCCACCTGCCCCGTCGCCCCGACCACGCACGGCGCGACCAGCACGCACGCGAAGCACCACGCGGCGGCTGTAGGCAAACGGGATTGGTGTTCGGATTTCATCCGGTCTGAAGCACTCTTGGACGTTGCGGGTATGATGGTCGCACATGCCCACCGGCACGGCCAGCCAATCAAAGCCCCCGCGGACCTCCGCCGCTCGACGCACTCCCGCGCCCCAAGCCAAGCCCGTCCGCACGGCTGACAAAGGCAACACCGTGTACGCCGCACGCCTCGCCCGGGTACAGCAATCCCTGCGCGAAGCTCACGGCGATGCCAACGCTGTTGGCTGCTTCCTGATCACAAACCCTACCGATGTCGGGTACTGCACCGGCTTCCTGGGCGGCGATTCCTACATCGTCCTTCCCCACGAGGGCTCCAATGGCAAGCCCGTCATCGTCAGCGACTTCCGCTACGACGAAGAACTCCAGCCCCTCCGGGCCTTCTGCGACATCCATATCCGCAAGGGCGGCATCCTGGACGCGGTGGGGGCCATCCTCGCAGAACACAACGCGACATCCTGCGCCTTCCAGGCCGACCACCTGACCGTCGCCGAGCACGAGGCATTCACCGCCATTGCCCGCAAGGGCGGCTGCAAGTTGCTCCCCACCAAGGGCCTCATCGCCCGCCTCCGCGCCGTCAAGGACGCGTCCGAGGTCGCCCTCATCCGCGGCGCGATCAAAATCCAGGAAGCCGCGCTCAAAGCCATCCTGCCCACGCTCAAGCCCGGCCAGTCCGAACTCTCCATCGCCGCCGCGCTCGAGTCTGAGATGAAACGCCGCGGCTCCGGCACCCCGGCCTTCGAGACCATCATTGCCGCCCGCGCCAACGGCAGCCTGCCGCACTACCGCCCCGGCCCCGTCAAGACCGCCGCCACACAGCCTCTCCTGATCGACTGGGGTGCGGTCAACCAGGGCTACCGCGGCGACATGACCCGCACCTTCGCGTTCGGCAAGTGGCCCGCAAAGGTCGCCGAAATCTACGACATCGTGCTCGAAGCCCACCAGCGCGCCGCCGCGGGCCTCAAGGCCGGCGTCTCCACGCGAGAGATCGACACCCTCGCCCGGGGCTACATCGCCAAGCACGGCTACGGCCCGCAGTTCGGCCACGGCCTCGGCCATGGCCTGGGGCTCAACACCCACGAGGGCCCACGCCTGCACCACCTTCCTTCCGCCGACGAGCCACTCCAGGCCGGCATGGTCGTCACCATCGAGCCGGGCATCTACCTCCCCGGCATCGGCGGCGTCCGTATCGAAGACGATTACCTCGTGACCAAGTCCGGAAACGAAAACCTCAGCACCCTCCCCAAGAGCCGTGCATGGGCGACGTTGTAGTTCGACCAGTGAATTGTGATCAGTGACGAGTGAATAGTGGAAAGAACACCAATCAACACACTTTATCGCACCCCCTGTTCACTACTCACTCCTCACTATTGACTCTCTTAGGATCCCCCCATGATCGACCTCGCCAAACTCAAAGACCTCGTCTCCCTCATGAGCGCCAATGACCTCTCCGAGGTCAACCTCAAGCAGGGCGACGAGTCGATCGTCATCAAGCGTGGTGCCCAGGCCCAGACCATCATCAACCACCAGCCCGTCATGTACGGCGCAGGCGGCGGTGGTGGGGTCGCACCGATGCCCGCCCACTCGCCTGCCCACGCCCCGGCACCAGCGCCAGCCCCTGCCGCGCAGGCCCCGGCTACGAAGGCCGCCGCGCCCGCTGGCAACACCATCGACAGCCCCATGGTCGGCACCTTCTACAGCAAGCCCAACCCCGACGCCAAGAGCTTCGTGACCCCCGGCCAGAACGTCGGTCCCGACACCGTCGTCTGCATCATCGAGGCCATGAAGGTCTTCAACGAAATCAAGGCCGAGAAAGCCGGCGTCATCGAGAGCCTCCTCGTCAAAGACGGCCAAGCCGTTGAGTTCGGCCAGAAGCTCTTCTCGCTGAAGTAGTGACGGAGAGACGAAGTGTGGCAAGTGTCAAGCGTGTGGAGGACCTGATCGCATGGCAGAAAGACATCGCTCTCTGCAAGCTGGTGTACAAAGCCTCGGCCAGGTTCCCGGATGCCGAGAAGTTCGGGCTTCAATCCCAGATCCGTCGTGCAGCAGTCTCCGTTCCGTCGAACATTGCTGAGGGATTCGGTCGACAGTCCACGAACGACCTGATCCGTTTTCTCAAGATGGCCCGTGGTTCACTCTTTGAGGTCAGAACACAGTTCGTAATCGCGGTAGAACTGGCGTTCATTTCCTCCGGCGATGTGCCGACCGACCTGATCGATGAAACCGACCGCGTCTTACAAGGATTGATCCGAAGCCTCGAAGACCGAACAGATGCGTAGTTCTTCCCACTCCGTCTCTTCGTCTCTCCGTCTCTTCGTCTCTCACACCCATGTTCCGACGCGTCCTCATCGCTAACCGCGGCGAAATCGCCCTCCGCATCCTCCGCGCATGCCACGAGCTGGGCGTTGAAGCGGTGTGCGTCTATTCAGAAGCCGACCGCGGCGCGCCCTACCTGCGCCTCGCCGACCGCGCCATCTGCATCGGCCCCGGCCCCGCGAAGGAGTCGTACCTCAACATCTCCCGCCTCATCGCCGCCGCCGAAATCGCCGACGTCGACGCCATCCACCCCGGCTACGGCTTCCTCAGCGAACGCCCGGACTTCTCCGCCGCCTGCCGCGACTGCAAGATCGAGTTCATCGGCCCCAGCCCCGAGGCCATGGCCAAGCTCGGCGACAAGGTCGAGTGCAAGAAGACCGCCAAGGCCAACGGCGTGCCCGTCTTCCCAGGCTCCAAGGAAGCCATCGAGGACGAGGACGAGGCCGTCAAGGTCGCGGCCGAAATCGGCTACCCCGTCATCATCAAGGCCGCCGCGGGCGGCGGCGGACGCGGCATGCGCGTCTGCCACAACGAGGGCACGCTCCGCGTCAACATCAAGCAGGCCGGCACCGAGGCCCTCGCCGCCTTCGGCAACGGCGCCGTCTTCATCGAGAAGTTCCTGGAAGATGCGCAGCACATCGAGGTCCAGTGCCTGGGCGACAAGCACGGCAACGCCATCCACCTCTGGGAGCGCAACTGCTCCCTCCAGCGCCGCCACCAGAAGGTCATCGAAGAAGCCCCCAGCCCCGGCGTGGACCGCGACAAGATGGCCGTCATCTGCGCCGGCGCGGCCAAGCTGCTCACCGCCGTCAACTATGCCGGCGCTGCCACCTGCGAGTTCCTCATGGACCGCAAGGGCAACTTCTACATGCTGGAAGTCAACACCCGCGTGCAGGTCGAGCACCCCGTGACAGAGATGATCACCGGCGTGGACATCGTCAAGATGTCCATCAAGATCGCCGCGGGCGAGCACATTCCCTACAAGCAGGGCGACATCAAGATCAGCGGCCACGCCATGGAATGCCGCATCTGCGCCGAAGACCCCGACCACAACTTCCGCCCCAGCGCCGGCCGCATCGACACCTGGGAAACTCCGGGCGGCCTGGGCGTCCGCCTCGATAGCCACGTCGTCCCCGGCTACACCGTGCCGCCCAACTACGACAGCATGATCGGCAAGCTCATCTGCCACGCGCAGACCCGCGACGAGTGCATGGACCGCGCCCTCCGCTCCCTCCAGGAGTTCCAGGTCGGCCCCATCAAGACCAACATCCCCCTCCACAAACGC
Organism: Phycisphaerales bacterium; assembly: GCA_036261855.1. Classification (GTDB taxonomy): domain Bacteria; phylum Planctomycetota; class Phycisphaerae; order Phycisphaerales; family UBA1924; genus BJHL01. The sequence goes on from DATAKA010000005.1 coordinate 4,007, forward strand.
CTCATGACCGACGCCGGCTTCCGTCAGGGCGGCGTGGACATCCACTATCTGGAACGCATCTTGCGGGGGGCCGCCCACTAGACACATGGAACCTGTCAGGCTCATCCTGAAGAACTACAGGTGCTTCAGTTCGGCGTCGCCATTTGACATCGTCTTGGCGCCGGGGATTACAGCCTTCGTCGGCCCAAACAATGCAGGAAAAACGGCAGCACTTTACGCGTTACGTGATTCTCAATCGCTGTTCGGTGAGTTTGTAGTGCCGAGTACAACTGTGGTGCTTGACGATCGAACGAACACGCCGCAGAATGAACGATGGTATTATCATTCAAATGAAGAGCCACTATTTATTGAGGCTACCTCTGCGAACGTTGTGAACGAAAGTCATCACGTTACCAGAATTGCTATTACGTACGAGCGATCTGGAGTTCGTAGCGCGCAAGTTTTTGCCAATGCTGTTGGCGAGTTGAGGGGACAGCATGTGGTTCAGAACTGGGCCTACAGGTCTCCGAGCTTGCCGCACTTTGTCGCCGTTGATCAAGTAATCGCTCCGGCTATCTACGGATTGCAAAGCCGTGTCTTCATTCCTTCTTTTCGAACTCCGTTGACTTCCGCCAATGGTACTGTGCTCGATTTTCCTGTCGGCCAAAGCTTGGTGACGCAATGGAGCGAGTGGAAGGGAGGCGATTCAATTCAGCAGACCAGAGCTGCTGCTGCTATCGAAGAGGATATTCGAAGGATTTTTGGGTTCCAGTCACTGAGTATAGCGACAAGGACACAAAATTCAGGATTTCGTTTGGTGATTGATGGCAAGCACTTGAATCTAGATGAAGTGGGATCCGGCGTCGCCCACGTAATGATGGCAATGATGGCAGTTGCGCTGCGGCGGCCGAACTGGGTGTTAGTTGACGAACCAGAGACTGGAATGCACCCAACATTGCAGATCGAGTACATAGCCGCACTTCGGCGGTATTGTGTTCACGGGATCGTGATGGCAACGCACAGTCTCGGGTTGGCAAGAGCCGTGGCTGATAGGATTTATGCGATTACACGATCGCGTGAAGCGACCGGAACCGAATCTTCGGCCATCGCGCCGTATGGTGTACGTGGTACGTTGCAAGAACTGCTGGGTGCTGCGGGCTACGCGGCCTACCGCCAGTCTGGCAGCAACTTGATAATCTGGGTTGAAGGCCCGCATGACGTGCTGGTACTGCGGCGATGGTATCGATTGCTGGGAGGCGAGCGATCGCCACTCATTCTGCCTCTGCATGGCGACAATGGAATCAATGAAAAAGGGTCCGATGCGATCCTACAGCTTAAGGAGTCTTTGGATGCGCATGTATACGCCATAATCGACTCTGAGCGTGATTCGCAGCAAGCTCAGCCGAATCAATCGCGGATGCTATTCAAGAAATCACTTGAGACGCACGGAATTCCTTGTCACATTGTGGAGAGAAGGGCTACAGAGAGCTACTTTGTCGATTCGGCTATCAAAGCTGCCGTTGGTTCGGGCGCGCGAGCGCTGTCGACTTATGAACGTCATCCTGGTAAGAAGTATTGTGGATTTAGTAAGGCAGATGGAGTGCGAATAGCTGACGCAATGCGTGTGTCAGATATATACGATACGGATGTGGGCGGATTTCTTTCAAGATTGATTCGAGAAACCAGCAGTTAGTATTTACCGTGTACCGATCCGGAAGACTCTTTGCCATCATGCTTCCGTTTGGCATCATTGGGCTTGCTCGGGTGCTTAAGACTCCAGAAGCTATCCGTAATGAGGGCTTTGGGGTCGCGTGCCAAGCAGTTCGCGAGGTTTAAGGACAGCCTCTAATCCAGCCCCTTTCTAGCTAGTTCATCGGCTCCACCCTGCGTGCAGGAAGCCACTGCACCGACCGTCTGCGGCACCACCCAACTCCGTGTACCCTTCCCCATGCCCGATGGCCCCACCCCACCCGCGGCGCCGCCGGGACCCAGCGACGAACTCGTGCGCCGTCTGCGCGAACTCGAATTCCGCGTCGCCTGCTTGGAGTACGACCGCACACGATCCACCGCGCTTCCCGCGGCTGTGACCCCATCGGACACCACCCTGCCCCCGGCAGACCTCGAGCACCGCATCGCCGCGCTCGAAGCGCGCATCGCCTCGCTCGAGAACAACGCAACCCTCTCGCACGCGCCGGCCCCTGGGCCCGGCGACATCGCACCGCAACGGCCGATCGGCGAGCGACCAACGCCCGCCAACTCCATCCCCACAAAGCGCGACCTCCTCCGCTCCGTGCTCACCGAGTCGCAGCCGCGCGTCACGCCCACTTCCGCGCCCCCCGCACCAGCACCCACCCCACAGCGTGCCCACCCCGTCCCTTTCAACATCCCCGCGCAGCCAAGTCCGGCGATAACCGTCACGCCCCCGCCGCCACAACCCCCGCCGCCGCAAACGACTTCTCCTCCAGCCGAACCGCGGCCTGCCCCTTCGCGAACCCCGCCACAAACCCAACCACCAGCCCCGCCACCAACCCCGCAGTCCGCCACCCGCCCCGTCCGCAAGCCCCTCTCCTGGGAGCAGCTTGTCGGCGGCCGTTGGTATGCCGCACTCGGCGCCATCGCCGTCACCATCGGCGTCGGGCTCTTCGTCAAACTCGCGTACGACCAGGGCTGGCTCCGCGTCGCCCCGGTCTGGCGCTGCATCGGCGGCGCGGCGTTCGGCGCCGGCCTTCTCATCGCCGCGGAGTGGCTCCGCCGCCGCTGGGGCGCGTGGGCGGCCTTCGGCGCATACGCGGCCGGCCTCGGCGCGCTCTTCGTCTCTACCTACGCGTCCTACCGCCTCTACACGCTCATCCCCGCGCCGCTGACGTTCCTCTTGCTCGGCGCGGTCGCTGTGCTCGGCATCGGCATCGGCGCTCGCGCGCGCCTCAGCGCGGTCTCCGTGCTCTCGCTCGTCGCGGGCTTTGTCGTCCCTTTCCTCTTCACGTCTGCGCCCGACATCCCCTGGGCACTCCCGGCCTACCTGCTCACGCTCCTCACCATCAGCCTGGTTCTCAGCAACCGCATGGGCGACACCTTCGCGCCGGTGCGACAGGTCGGCGTGTGGGGTGTGCTCGCCCTCGGCGGCTTCTGGACGCTCAAGGAGGGCGGCAGCCATCCTTGGCTGGCGCACGCGATGCTCGCCATCGTCTGGACACTCATCCACGCCGAAATCGCCTGGTCCACCCTCCGCGCTGGTCGCGCCACACCCGCGGCCGATGCGCCACGCACACCGCACTCCAACGCCTTCCGCGCCGCCGCGGCCGCCGTCGCCGTTAGCACGTCCTCCACGGCGTGGTGGACGCTCCTGGGCGCACACAACGCCGACAAGACCGGCGTGCTCGAGCCGTGGCTCATCCCCCTCGCCGCGTGCGGTGCACAGTTCCTCCTCTCCATCCTCCTCTCCGGTTCGACCCTCGCCGTCATGGAGAAGGCCCGCTCCCGCGCCCACCTCATCGCCCAGTGCGCACTGGGCCAGGCCGGAGTGCTCCTGGGCATCGCCATCGCGCTCGCCCTCTCGGGCCCCACCCAGCTCACCGTGTGGCTCGCGCTGGGCATCATGGCGACCATCGGCGCATGGCGCACCCGCGCCCGCCCGCTGCGCATCTACGGCCTGCTGGTCCTGGGCGTCGCGTCGCTCCGCCTGGTCACGATCGACCTGATGGGCACACTGCCCACCGTGTCCGACACCATCGCCGGCCTCGCACTCTCGCCATGGATGCTCGCCATGGCCGGCACCGCCGCGTGCTGGCTCCTGGCCATGTTTCTCCACGCCGCTCCGCGCGATGCGCAGGTCGCCCCGCAGTCACCCAACGCAAAAAGCCTTCTGCGCGCAGCCGTGCCACTGCTCATCTTCCTTGCAGCGTTCCTGCACACCGGCTCGCAGGTGCTCAGCATCTTCTCCGCGTGGCTCCTCGTCCTCGTGATCTACGCCCTCTGCCGCGGCAACCGCCGCGTCGCGATGGACATGAGCGCAACCGGATTGCTCGTGCTCCCCATGTTCGCGCTCGGGTGGCTGTGCGTGGTGCCGCTCGGCCTTGATGGGCATGGCCCGGGTGTGCAAGCCGCGTGGGCGGCCGCGGCCCTCTCTCTCACCGCCCTCTTCCTCATGTGGTGGTGCGCCAAGTCACGCCCTGACGTGAACCTCGCCGCGATCCTCCAACGCTACGCGCTCGGCATCGCCCTCTTTGTCGGCATCACTACATGCCTCTTCGTGATGTTCATTGCTCCCTCCGCCCGCCCCGGAACGCAGATCGCCGGCCTTGTGCTGACGCAATGGTCCCTCTTCCTCGCGGTCAGCGCTGCGATCTGGCTCACCCTCATGCTCTGGTCCGGCCGGCGTGCCATCGCAACGGTCCTGGGCGGCGATAGTCCGGACGAGTCCTTCGTTTCCATCGTGCGCGGCGCTTGGCCACTGCTCCTGCTGTGTGTGGGCGTTTCGCACGTCGATGCTCCCGCGATGACGCTGCTCTACGTGTGGCTCGTGCTTGTGATCATCTCCTCCGCCGCACGCGGCACCCGTCACACCGCGATGGACGCAGGCGGTTCGATCATGGTCGTCCTCCCGGCGTTCGCCTGGCTCTACCTGGTCGTCCACCCCATGACGCAGGCCGGCAGCGCCGCCGCACCAAACTATGACCTCAAGATTGCCGCAACCGGCCTGGTGGTCAGCGCGGCCATCGGCGGTCTCGCATGGTGGGTTGGCCGCGGCGTGCCCGCCGACCGAACACTCCGCTTGCCGCTCCGCGCCACGCACACCGCCGGCGCCTCGATACTGGGATTCATCGCATCGAGTCTGCTCATGGGCGGCATGGTGATGCTCGTCAGCAGCGACGTCACCGCCCGCCGTGCCGCGATCTCCCTGTGGTGGGGTGTTCTTGCAGTTGCTCTCATTGCCGCCGGCTTCGCCCGCAACTTCCCCGCTGTCCGCCACGCCGGCCTCGCGCTCATGGGCGCTGCGGCTCTCAAGGTCGTCACCTTCGACTTGATCGGCGTCCCCGCCGGCTGGCGCATCGCCAGCTTCATCGGCCTGGGCCTCCTCATGATCGGCGTCGCCGCCGGCTACACCAAGGCCAGCGCAAAAGCAGGAGCGCCCGAAGTCACGCCAGAGCCATGAGCTCCGACCCGCTTCCGCGATGAACAAGGCTCACATCTCAAGAAAGTTCTTGAGCAGCCGCGGCCCTTCCACCGTCAAGAAACTCTCCGGGTGAAACTGCACGCCCTCGAGCGGTTTCTTTGCCGCGTCCGCCCAGCTGCGCCGCAGGCCCATCACCACCCGCCGCGTCGCGCCGGTTTCGGCGTCCACCTCGTCCGTCCATGCGCTCACTTCCCACGCGTCTTCGCCCGCCACCGGCGGCGGGATCGTTTCCGCCAGCACGACCAGCGAGTGGTACCGCGTCGCCTCGAACGGGTTGCTGAGCCCTTTGAACACGCCCGTGCCGTTGTGGCTAATCATGCTCGTCTTGCCGTGCATCGGCACCACGTGGCGCTGCACCGTCATGCCGTGCATGTCGGCCATCGTCTGGTGCCCCAGGCACACGCCCAGGATCGGCACGCGCCCCGCGAAGCGGCCGATGATCTCTGCCGAGCACCCGGCCTCCTTGGGCGTGCACGGGCCCGGCGAGATGATGACCCGCGCGGGCGGCCTGCCGCCGTCCACCTTCTCGGCCTCATCGGCCGTGATCTTGTCGTTGCGCACCACCACCAGGTCGCGCCCCACCTGCAAGGACCGGTCGATCTCCCCCAGCCGCTGCACCAGGTTCCAGGTGAACGAGTCGTAGTTGTCGATGAGCAGGATCACGCCGCAAGCATAGAGGTTTACGCCCGCCACGTCCCCGTCACCGCCAGCGTCAGCCCGTTGCCCTGAATGTTCACGAAGAGCGTGCTCCCGTCGGGGCTGAAGCACGCCCCGGCAAACTCACTCTCGCTCGCGGCGTTGTGCGCAAAGGTGTAGACCCGGCCCTCGGGCGTCACGCCCAGCAGGCGGTTGCCCGGGCTCTCCGCCCCGCCGTCCTCGCACACGATCAGGTCGCCCCACGGCGCGACGGTGATGTTGTCGGGGTTCTCCACGATCGCGCTGTCGTTGGGCTCGATGAAGAGCTCAAGCGTGCCCGGCGCGGTGTCCTCCTCCGCGGTGCCCTCGTGGGCGCTGGGGACGTACTTCCAGAGCTGCCCCTTGCTCGCACGCCCGCCGATGGTCGCCGCGAAGTACGCGCGGTCGTGGGCCCACCACATGCCCTCGTTCCTCGCGAAGATCGCCGCGCCGGCCGCGTGGCCGCGCTGCCGCAGGTCGTTCTTGGGCGCATCGATCTCTTCCATGTCGATCCACCGCACCGGCAGCTTCTCGCCCACCGCGACCGAGAGCCCCTTGCTGCCCGGCTCCGCGCCGTGGGACGGCTTGCCCTGGTTGCCCGTGTGTGCGCCCGGCGCGTCCCGCAGCACCAGCGCCTGCACCCGGCCGCCCGCGTGCAGGTTGCCGGGCTTCTTCGGGATGTACCGGTACAGCAGGCCGTCGGTCTTGTCCTCGGTCATATAGACCACGCCGCTCCGCGGGTCCACGCACACCGCCTCGCGCATGAACCGGCCCATCGCCTTGATGGGCGCGGGCTCGACGAGTCCGCGGGCCGACGCCGGCACCTCGAAGACGTAGCCGTGGTGCTTGGCGGCTCCGGTCTCGTCGCCGGTCAGCACTTCGTCCTCTTCGCACGTCAGCCACGAGTTCCAAGGCGTTGCGCCGCCCGCGCAGTTGCGGTTGGTGCCCGCAAGGCTCATGAACTGCCGTACCGGGCGCTGCTCGCGCACGTTGTAGAGGATCGTCGTCGTGCCGCCGATGCTGGGGTGCGAGCCGTTGCCGTCGTCGTACAGCTTCTTGCGGTCCACGCGGTCCAGCAGCCGGTTGCCTAGCCCGAAGGGGCTCATCTTGGTCCACGCCGCCTCCAGCTCGTGGTTGCAGATGATCGCGACCTCATCGGCGTTGTCCCCGGGGAAGCACGCCATGCCGTCGGGCTGGCCGGGCACCAGCAGGCCGTCGCTCATCGCGTCGCCACGCCGAGAGACCACCGAGTACGCGAACCCGGCCGGCAGGTCCAGTACTTTCCGCGGGTCGCTCAACAGCGGGCCGTAGCCGATGGGCGCATCGTCCTCGATCGCCGCCCACAGCGGGCGCGAGCCCAGTAGCGCGTGCAGCCCGGCAAACCCGGCGGAGAACGCGGCACCGCGGTGGAGGAAGTGGCGTCGCGAGAGTGTCATGCCCGATTGTTCGCCGCGGTGCGCAGACCGGTGTCGCCACCCTGTCAAGTTCTCGCGAAAATCTCGCGGTAACCAGCAGGCCCCACGCCCCCAATCCGCGTGCTCTCTGCTCAGCCGGTCACGAACGCCGCGCCCTCTTTCACCTCGAAGGTGACAAACTGCCCGGGCTTGAAGTCCTCGGCGCTCTGGCGCGGGTCGGTGGGCGTCGCGTGCACCGGCACGCCCGCGTCCACCACGACTGCGCCGTCGCGCACCGCGATGATGGTGCCCTGCATGCGGCGGGGGCGGCCGATGACCGGCTCCATGTACTGCCCGCCGGTCTGCACGATGTCGATGCGGCGCGCCTCGACGCGGATCGTGCCGATCAGCCGCTTGCCCGGCGCGGTCTGCACGCCGTCGGCACCCAGCAGGTGGAGTTCGTAGTTGGTGTTGGGCACCAGGAACGTCAGGTGGGCCTGGCGGGTCGCGGTCGCGGGGAGGGGCTGGCCCATGACGCCCCGGGCCAGGAGCGGGTCGATGCGGGACGTGGGGTGGGGGGTGATCATGACCCGCCAGCGTATGCCAACCTGCCGCGAATCTGGTACCCTGTGGCCCCCAACGCCCCGCCCGGCGCACCCGCGCCGGTCCCTCCAGGAGCCCCGCATGCTCGTCGTCAACACCGAGTTCATCCCCGGCTACCAGATCCAGCAGATGCTGGGCATGGTCCAGGGCAACACCGTCCGCTCCAAGCACGTGGGGCGCGATATCGCCGCGTCGCTCAAGAACATCGTGGGCGGCGAGCTCCGCGGCTACACCGAACTGCTGACCGAGGCGCGGCGCGAGGCCACCGAACGCATGCTCGCCCAGGCCAAGGAACTCGGCGCCAACGCCGTCCTCAACGTGCGGTACACCACCAGCAGCGTCACCAGCGGCGCGGCGGAGTTGTACGCGTACGGCACCGCCGCGCTGGTCGTGCCCGAGGGGCAGGCCTGAGGCCCACCTGAAAGCCCAGGAGCACCGCTCGTGGAACACCTGCTCAATCTTGTCATCTTTCTCATCCTGCTTGTCGTCGGCTTTGCTGTCGGCATGGTGACGGAGCGCCAGCACCTCAAGAACCTCGCCCTGCGCGAGGCCGCGGTGAAGGGCATGCTCGTGACAGGCTCGCGGACGTTCCCTGCGGGCGGTGCCGCCACCAGGCCCGCGTGCATGGTCGTGGGCCACGCGTGCATCTCCAGCGATTACTTCAAGACGTTCCTCGCCACCATCCGCAAGATCATCGGCGGCGAGATGCGGACCTACGAGAGCCTGTGCAGCCGGGCGCGCCGGGAGGCCATGCTGCGCATGGTGGAGCAGGCCCGCTCCATGGGCTACGACGCCGTGTGCAACGTGCGGCTGGACGGCGCGGATATCGGCAAGAGCGGTGAGCGCGGCGGCAACAAGGGCATCACCATGGTGGGCATCATGGCCACCGGCACGGCGTACAACCGTGCGGGCGCTACGCCTGGTGTCGTTGCACCGGTGCGCATCGACGAAGCCTGAAGTCCGGCCCCGCACGTGCCGAGAGAACCTTTCTTGAAACACTCCCACCTCAACCAACTCCTGAACCCCGGCGGCGCCAGCGACAGTGGGGGTGGGGGCGGGGGCGGGGGTGGCGGGGGCGAGAGCGTCTGGGATGAACCCCAGTTCCGCGAGCACGCCAAGACCCACGCCAAGTGCTGGAAGTGCAACTACCCGCGCACCGGCCTGGGCGAGTCCCCATGCCCGGAGTGCGGCGCGCCCGTGTACGCCGGCGAGGGGGAACGCGGCACGCCGCTGCCGCTGCCCAACGCCCCCGAAAACTCCGGCGACGGCAGCGTGTGGGACGAACCCACACTGAGCCCGGAGCTCGCCGGCGCGACCCCGGCCGATGCCGAGACCTACCGCGCGTGGTACGACCGCATGCAGGCGCGCACCGGCCGCGGCAAGGCGGTCTTCTATGCCCTGGCCGTCGCGATCCTGAGCGGCCCCATGGGCGTGCTCGCCGCCTTCTGGGAAGCGCGGTGGGACGTGCTCGCCACGATCCTCTGGGGCCCCCTCGCCGAGGAGGTGGGCAAGACCGCCCTCATCGCGTTCCTGGTCGAGCGCTTCCCGTACCTCTTCCGCTCGTGGGCACGCATCGTGTGGATGGGCGCGCTCAGCGGCCTGATGTTCGGCGTCATCGAGAACATCATCTACTTCAAGGTGTACATCCCCGATGCGGACGACACCGTGCGCATGTGGCGCTGGAGCGTCTGCACCACGCTGCACGTCTGCTGCACCGCCATCGCCTGCACCGGCCTCGCTCGCGCCTGGCGCCTGGGGCACGAACGCCACAAGCGGCCCAACCTGGCCGACGGGTTCGCGATGATGATCACCGCCATCGTGGTGCACGGGCTGTACAACCTGTCGATGGTGCTGCTGGAGAGGAAGATTTTCAGCTACTAAACGGCGCGGCTGCGAGCCAACGGCCGTCGCCAGCAGCAGCTACTTGGGGTACGCCGGGTACACCGTGCCAAACACGGGCACGGCCGGGTACTGCGGGTGGTTCTGTTCTCGAAAGGTGGCCCAATCCCACGCGTCAATGACAGCGTCCCCGTCGCAGTCCGCGTACGGGCACATCTGCATGCCATCGACGACACGCCACTTGCCATGCTCATAGGTGCGTTCGCAATGGAGGCACCACAAGTGACTTCCTTGCGGCTTGCCGAACGCCTTCTCACGATGGGATTCCTGCATCGAAAGCTCTCCCTTCTGCCTCGTCTCCAGCCGCCTGGGAAACCTAAGCGGTTTCCCCCGGCACCCCCATTCCTTTTCGAGCAAAGCTGCTACTCGGTCCGAACACCGAGGCGCCGCGCGCCCTCCTGAATCGCAAACGCCATGATCAGTTCGATGGCGAAGCCGACGCCCTCGCTCTTGAACCGCTCTTTCACTCGATTCCACACAGTGTCGTTCCTGATTGCGTCGAGGAACTCTTGCCCCTCCCACGTCATGCCTGAAACATACCAGCCGACTGTGTCGTTTGACCCCCAGTCTTCTGCATCGAGGAGGCCGCGTCCGTGCATGATCTCGATGTGATACGCGACCACCTCGTCCGAAACGTCCGGAAGTGAAAACACGCCCGTGGGTCGCTCGCTGGTCGCCTCGACAGTCAGCAGAATGCGTCGAACCAAGTCCATGTCCCGTTTCATGTCCGCCTCCTACATCTTCTGCACATGCTGCTCGTCCAGAATCTCCTGAACGCTGATGAGCTTGATGATCCTGCCCGTCTTCTTGTGGAACGCAGCGCACTCGGCCTCCGCATCGCTGGAGAAGCCGAACGCGACGAAAAACCCACGCTGCCGATCCTCCCGCGCCATCACCGCCTCAAACTGATCGATGTCCGGCCTGCCAACCTTATCAGTCTGCTTGACCTGGATGGGGAACCAGTCGCCCGCGAACATGCTGGCCGTCTCGCCCTTCTTGCTGGTGGCGTCAGCGGGCTTGGTGCCCACGGGATAGATACGCCCGTCAATCCCCATGTCGCCCACCTGCACCTTGTTTGGCACGCCGCCAAGAGCAATAACCGCCCAGTTCTCAAACTCAAAGTGCGGAATCGCCCGTAGTTTCTCGATGGTCCAAGGCAGGTCACGCACGATGAACGAGTTAGGGTCGTGGGCGCGGTGCCCGGGCTCGCTCTCCCGCATCTTGCACACGTCACGCAGACGTTTGGCCATCACGCGGCAGGCAGTGGGGCTGATATCGATGCCAATCCACTGCCGCCCGAGACTCTGTGCTGCAACCAGTGCAGTGCCACATCCACAGAACGCGTCGATCACGATGTCATTGGCGTTGCTGCTGGCGTTGATAATGCGTTCGAGAAGTGCGAGGGGCTTCTGCGTGGGATAGCCGAGTCGTTCCTGCGAAAGATTGTGAATAGGCCGAATGTCGTTCCACACCGTCTGCAAGGGCACGCCGGGCATCAAGTCGGCGTACTGCTTTAGTCGGGGTACGCCGTCAGATTTCTTTGGCCAGTGGATTGCACCCTTTTCATCGAGTTCATCGAGACGAGCAAGCGTTCCCTCCGCTTTGACCTTGTAAAGCTCTATGGCGTCCTTCGGAATAGCCCAGTGTCTGCCTTTCCTAGTGACATCTACGCCCTTCCATGCTTCGCCGCTTTCCCCGTTGCGAACTCCATCACCTGTCAGGTCCATGCGCTTCCAGCGCCGCCCGTCTTCGTCTTCCATCTCGAAAAAATTATCGAGGTATTCCTTGTCGTAGGGCTGGTAACTCGGGTTCCATGTGTACTTGTCCGAGCCGGTATAGAAGAAGATCGTGTCGTGCACCGGGCCGTAACGAACGGCACTGCTGTGCGCGCTCGTTCGCTTCCAGATAATCTCATTTTGAAAAGCACTCTCCCCAAACAACTGATCCAGCATCACCTTCACGTAGTGACTTGCGTGCCAATCGCAGTGGTAGTAAAAACTACCTGTCTTCTTCAGTACCCGGGCGAGTTCCACGCACCGCGGCCGCATGTAGTCAATGTACGCCTGCGTCGATTCGTGCCGGTCCTCGAACGCACGCTTCTCCTTCGTCTCGCCCCAGAACACTTCGTAGTTCCGGTTGCTGTTGAAGGGCGGGTCGATGTACACCAGGTCCACGCACGCATCCGGCAGCCGCTTCAACTGCTCAAGGTTGTCGCCGCAGTAGATCACCCGCGTATCAAGCAAAGCCGATGGCCGTGCCTTCGTCACCTTCGGTGCTGCGCTCGGAGCAGTTTCGCGTTGCGGCGTCGGTGCCTTGGCGGCGTTCGCCGTGCCTGCGGGCTTCCGTGCCGGTGCTTTCTTTGAAGTGGGCTTCTTGCTCACGCCCAGACTTTAGCCGTTCGCTGCATGGATAAACGCCCACCTGCGCGGCCGCGCCCGAGCCCAAATGCAACCAGACATCAGCGTGCTCCTACCTGTGAACGGCTCTCGCTTCACCCAGTCAGTCCCCGCTTACATCCGCGTTTGTGCGCGCGCCGTGGCTCCAAAACCGGAAACGCGGAACATTCTTCCAATTTTTTCTTCCGCTCCCCACGCCTCTTCCCTAAGCCCTTGTGTTTCTTGCCTTTATCCCCCGCCTTCCCCTTCGTGCTCTCCGTGCCTCCGTGGTAAGTTGCCCCGTTTTCTTCGCACAAATCGGGTCGCGGGGGGATTGGGTAGAGGGGCACTTTTTTCCCTCACCGCACGCCGCACCGCGCAGGGGGCCCGCCATGTCCGCAGACTTCACCGACAAAGAACTCGAACTCATCAACGACTGGCTCGACGGCACCAACCACATGGCCGACGTCTGCAAGATGCACGGCCACCGCATCGGCAGCCTCTACGTGTTCCTCACCAATGACCGCGTCGCCGACTTCATCGCACGCATCACGACCCTCTTGGAACTCCGCGCCCGCCACATGCTGGCCGACGCCAAAGTCCAATCCATCGCACGCCTCCGCTCCATCCTCGAAACCGCCAACAACCCCGAAACCGCCCGCCGCGCCGCAACGTCACTGCTTGAGTACCGCCTTTCCTCCCCTCCCACCACCGGGGGGCGGGGGGAGGGCCAGGGAGGGGTTGGCAGTCCACCCAAGCCGCCCCCTTCTCAACCCACGCCCACGCCACCTATCCGCCACGCGCCTCAGAGCCGCGGGGTTCACCCCGCGCACAGTTCACCCACACCGCACGACCGCGCGCAAACCCGGACACTTTCCACACCTTCCACTTCCCATCCTCTGTGCCCCTCCGCGTCCTCCGCGTACGGCTCTGCTCCTTCCTCCCCCGGCACCGCTCCCTCACCTCTCCACCTGCTCACCTCTTCACCTGCTCCCCCTGTCCTTCTTCCTCCGCGTCCCTCTGCGTCCTCTGCGTGCGGCTCTGCTTCTTCCTCCCCCGGCACCACTCCCGCCCCCGGACGCACTCCCTCACCTGTTCACCCCCTCACCTCTTCACCTGCTCCCTCTCCGCGCCCCTCCGCTCCCCCTCCGCCCCCTCCGCGATCCGCCTTTCTTCCCGCCCCTCCCACGAATGCCGCACTCCTGCGTTCCGCAGCCGGAAGCACCAAACCACCCCAATCTACACTCCCCGCATGTCGCACCTGATGCACCCACAGATCACACTCCGGCGGACGGCCGCGGGGGATGTGCGGGTGTTGCATGGGTTTGAGGTGGATCTGTTCTCGAACGAGATGGCGGGGACGAAGCCGCGGGACTGGGCGACGTTTGAGGCGCGGTGGGCGGAGATTCTGGCGGATGTCGATGGGAGCGTGACGGGTGTGACGCCGCGGGTGATTGTGGCGGATGGCGTGGTGGTGGGCGCGGTGAACATTGCGCCGCAGGATGGTCGGGACTCCATCGGGTACTGGATCGGGCGGGAGCACTGGGGGCGCGGGATCGCGACGCGTGCGGTGGGGCTGATGCTCCGCGAGTTCACGCGGCGACCGCTCATCGCGACGACGGCGGGGCACAACGCCGCGTCGATGCGTGTGCTGGAGAAGAACGGGTTTGTGGTGGTGTCGCGGCGGATGACGGCGGAGACGGCGAGGACCGTGGCGCGGGAGACGGTGACGCTTGTGCTGGAGTGATGGGGAAGCATCGAGGTCGGCAGAGCTGAGCCCCAACGGCACGAATGCCGAATGCCGAATCACGAATGCCGAATGCCGCGTTGCTGTGGCCCATCCAACACAGCGACCCCGGGCACCAAAGCACCCGGGGTCGCGCGGCGTGATCTCACGGGGGAGGCTCGTGGGATCAGGCGTGGTTCTGAGTGCGGCGGCGGAGGACGGCGAGGCCCGCGAGTGCGAGGCCGCCGATGCCGGCGAAGGCCGCCTGGGGAATCGGGACGAGGACGAGGGTGGCGTTGTCGACGCCCGAGTCGGGCAGGACGATGGTGCCGGAGCCCACGCCGCCCTCGATGGTGAAGCGGTAGGTGGTGGTGATGGTGTAGATCGTGTCGATGGGCGACACGGTGGTGGTGATGCCCTGGTTGGCGCCGATGTTGGGGTCTGCGCCGATGAATGCGACGTTGAGGACGGGCAGGTTGGTGGACTCGTGCATGGAGCTCACGATGATGTTGCCGTTGCGGCTGCCGGTGGAGTTGCCGTTGAGCTGGTGGGAGCCGGTGGCGAAGCTGCCGGGGTCGCTGATGTGGTAGTCCTGCACGATGGTGACATCGATGACAACAGCAGTGGCGGAGGTGGACGTGAAGGAGAAGTTGGTCAGGACGAGTGTCAGCACCTGGACGTCGCCGCCGACGGTGCTGGTGGCCTGGACGAGGCCCGCGACGGTGGCGCCTGCGCCGGACCCGCTGAAGGAGAGGGCGGTGTTGGTGTTTGCGCTCAGGGGCCCGGTGGTGCCCATGGTGGGCACGCTGACGCCTCCGGACACGGTGACCTGGGCGGCGTTCGCGGTGGCCGCGAGGCCCGCGATCGCCAGGATGGACAGGGCAAGAGACGCTTTCATACTGACCTCCGTTGGTGGGTGTGGATTGATGTGCAACGCGTCGTCCTCGGCGGCACGTGCATGTGCAACATAGCGCAGCGGCGCGTGCATGCAAGCGTGCTGCGCGCGATGGGGGAGAACTCCCCTAGCGCGGATGGAGCGTGCGCGCGAAGATGGGATGTGTGGTGCGCGGCGTGCGCGCGGGGGTTGCGCGGGGCTTGCGTGTGGTGTGCGTATGCCAGTGGTGCTGTGGCGACAGCGCGGCGCGCGGAGCGGTGACGGCGGCGCGCGGGCGGCGGTGCTGGCGTGCGGGGCTGAAAACAGCGGTTGCGCCCGCGTGTGGGTGGTCGTGCGCGACGCTGCGGTGCGGTCGGCGGCGGGCGAGCGGTCACTCGATGCGCGGGTCGACCCAGCGGTAGAGGACGTCCACCACGAGGTTGAACATGACGAGCATGGTCGAGAAGATGAGCACGACGCCCAGGAGCAGGAAAAGATCCTTGTTCTGCACAGCGTTCACGAAGTGCTGCCCCATGCCGGGGACGGCGAAGACAACCTCGACGACGAAGGAGCCGGTCATGGCGAGGGCGGTGGCGGGGCCGAGGTAGGAGAGGACGGGGAGGAAGGCGTTCTTGAGCGCGTGGCGGAGGACGACGGTGCGCTCGGGCACGCCCTTGGCGCGGGCGGTGCGGATGTAGTCGGCGCTCAGCGCTTCGATCATGCTCATGCGAGAGAGGCGTGCGATGTAGGCCGCGAATGGAAGGCTGAGCGTGAAGGCGGGGAGGATCATCGAGAGGGGCGGCTGCCACTGGCCGATGGGGAGGACGCGGAGCCAGACGCAGAAGACCATGAGGAGGACGGTGCCGGTGACGAAGGACGGGAGGCTGATGCCGATGAGGCTGACGGCGAGCGTGGAGGCGTCGAGCCAGGAGTTGGGGCGGACCGCGCCGGCGATGCCGGCGGTGAGGCCGAGCACGAGCGCGATGATGATCGCGACGCCGCCCAGGGAGACGGAGACGGGGAGGGAGGCGAAGAGGATGTCGTTGATGCGCTGGTCGCGGTATTGGAGGGAGGGGCCAAAGTCAAAGACGGCGCGGCGGGGCGGGGACTGGCCGAGGTCACGCGCGCGTTCGCGGTCTTCGCGGAGCTTGCCGGTGGCGGCGTCCTTGGCGTAGGCGATGCCGGTGACGTTGGCGAGGTAGGAGGTGTAGAAGCGGGGGAAGGAGTCGAGGTTGTACTGGGCGAGCATCGCGGCCTGCACTTCGGGCGGCGGGCGGCGACCCTCGGGGTTTTCGAGCGGGTTGCCGGGGATGGCCCAGGCGAGCGAGAGCGCGATGGTGTAGATCGCCAGCAGGATGAGCGGCAGCGCGAGCAGGCGGCGGAGGACGAGGGCGATCACGGGGCGAGCGTATGAGGAATGGAGGTCAAAGACGTGGGCCAAAGAAAGAGGGCGGGGGCCCTGCGGCCCCCACCCTCCACTCGTGAATCTCCCGGCACGTTCCCGTGCGGGCGGCTGGATGGAGCGTCAGTGCGGCATGCGGACGGGGTCGAAGAAGTCGTCGGCGATGGGGCCGATGGGGTCGATTTCGGGGAGAGGGCCGTCGAGCGGGATGCGGAACTTGAGGTCTCGCAGGCGCGGCGGGACGAGGATGAAGCGGAAGCAGGACGAGCCGGCGATGGCCGCGAGTTTCTGGCGGCGGCGGTCGATGTCGTTGAATGCGTGGGTGGTGCTGGAAACGACGGGGTCGGTGACGTTGAAGGGGTCCGGGGTGTCGGAGATGGATGAAGTGGCGCCCGTCATGAAGCGCGAGAGGGTGATCGGCGTGGTGGTGGGGTCGATGTGGAGGAAGCGGGTGCTGGTCTCTCGGATGTGACAGCCGGTGCAGGTGTTGAGGGAGAAGTGGTGGCGGGCGAGGTTATTGGTGATGCCGCTGGCGGCGAAGATCGTGCTGAGCTGGGAGGGGAGTGTGGTCGGCGGGTTGTTGGCCAGGGAGTGCGTGGACTTGAACGGCGCGGTGCCGCCGGTTGCCGTCGGGAAGAGGTCGGGAACGTCGTGGGCGTCGTTCAAGATGTCGATCTCGTTGGAATTGACGTAGTTGCGCAGGCGCGTGGAGCCATTGAGGGTTTCGTCGATGGTCTGGGCGGTGGTGTCCTCGAAGAGCCGGTGTGTCGAGGCGTTGATGCGGAACTCACGGAGTTCCCAGAGGATGTTGAGGCCGTTCTCGTTGGTGCGGAGCTGGTTGAGGGCGCTGCCGTTGGGCTTGGATGGGGCGGCGTTGGCGCTGACGAACTGCTGGGTGATGGCTTCCAGGGCGTTGTTGTACGCCGGGGTGCCCAGGGCGTGAGAGCTGAGCGCGACCCACTGCTGGGCCCAGTTCTTCAGGCCCGAGCAGCCGTTGGCACGGACGCCGTACTCAAAGATGATGGAGAAGGGGAGCATGTCGCACGGGGTGGCGGTGGACATGTCGTAGACGCCGAAGACGAAGCGGCCCTCGCCCGCGCTCTGGCTGCCGCCGCCGTAGGAGGGGTTGTCGGCGAGGTCGATGCGGTTGACAATGGCGACGAGGCGGAAGGGGGCACGGTTGAGGTCGAGTTTGCCGCCTGTCCTGGGCCAGTTGAGCAGCACGCGGGACAGCATCTGGCCGCGTGCGGGTGCGGCGAAGTGGGCGGGCGGGGTGGGAGG
>DATAKA010000007.1:0-18104 GCA_036261855.1 Phycisphaerales bacterium
CACGCCACGCCCGACAACTCCTCCTTCACCTGCTCACCTCCCCACCTCCTCACCTGTTCACCTTCCTCCGCGTCCCTCCGCACCCCCTCCGCCCCTCCGCGATCTGCCTTCCCCCGGCACCCGGCACTCAGCACCCGGCACTACCTCTTCACCTGCTCACCTCCCCACCTCCTCACCTCTTCACTCCCCTCCGCGTCCCTCCGCACCCCCTCCGCCCCTCCGCGATCTGCCTTCCGCTCCTACGCCCTCAAGTACCCCGCCTTCCCATCCTCTTCCAACGCATTCGTCACCGCCAGCGGGCACACCCACAGCCGCGGCGTGCCAGAGCCCCCCGCCCGCGACCACTCCGCCACCGCGCGGCACGCTTCCCGCATGGTCGCGCCACTCGTCATCACATCATCCACCAGAAGCACAGTCTTCCGATCAAGCGAGCCCGCGCCCACCCCCACCGCCGACATCGTCTTGGCCACGTTCCGCCGCCGCTGGTCCAGCGTCCGCCCCGTCTGCGGCGGCCGGTGCTGGCGCCGCAGCATCGGCGCAAGGCTGATGCCCGACGACGCCGACATCGCACGCGCGATCGTCAAGGTGTGATCAATGCCGCGCGTCATGCGCCGCCAGGGCGATGTGGGCACCGGCACCAGCACCGCCGAGGCGGGGTCGATCCCCGCGACCTCCAGCGCGCCCAGCACCACCAGCCCGTGATCGTGCCCTAGGTCCATCCCCAGCCGCCGCCACGCCGAGAACTTCACTTCCAGGATGCACTCGCGCAGCACGCCCGTGTACGCCCCCATGCGCACCACGCGCGACCACGGAATGGTCAGCGACGCACAATGTGAGCACGCCCCCTCGCCACCATCCACGCCGCGCTGCGGTGAACCCCGCTCCTCGAACATCCCCACCGTCTGCCCGCACCGCGCGCAGTACGCGTCCACCCCATCGGGCTCCCACCCCACCTCGTCCGCGCGCTGCGCCCACGTCCCGCTCGTCACGCCAAAGAACGTCCGCTCCACCGTCCCCCACCACGTCAGCGGCCGCTGGACACGCTCACCCCGCGTCGCCGGCCGACGCGATTCACCCCGTGCGATGTCCACCGCGCGCTGCGCAGCCACAGCCCCGGCCTGAGCGTCCACGCGCTGCGGCGGCCACTGGAACTTGCCGTGTTGGACCTCCCTCGCTTCCATCGGGACGTGCGAACAGCATACCACACGTCGGGAGGTTCCGCCGCGCAATCGAGCCATCCGATGAAGGTCCCACCGCTATCGGTCCAGCGCCAGCCCCGTCAGACGCTCCCGCAGGAACGCCGCCCGGGCAATCCGACGCTGCTCCTGGTTGATGTCCCGCCCCACCACCCGCTGCAGGTGCGCCGGCTGCACGAACAGCAGTAAGCTGTTCACCATCTGGGCGTCAAGCGCCTTCTTCGGCGCCCCACCCTCTTCTACCTGGCCCGCAACATCCGCCGGCCGGATGAGCCCTGTGACCACCCCCAGCCGCACCAGGCTCAGGGCCCGCATCGCCTCGTCGGTCGTCAGCAGCCGCGCGTTGGTCACCTCGCCCCACGCCCGCCACACCTGGTCCTCGAGCCCGATGCGGCGCTTGGCGAGCAGCTCCCGCCGCGACACCCGCTCGTACTCCACCACCTTCGGGATGATCTCCAGTTCCAGCATCCGCAGCACCTCGGCCTCGCTGCGCCCCAGCGTCGTCTGGTTCGAGATCTGGAACAGGTCCCCCACCGCCTCACTGCCCTCGCCGTAGAACCCGCGCACCACCAGGCTCATGCCGTCCGCCGCGCGCTTCACCTTCTCGATCTCGCCCGTCAGCCGCAGCCCCGGCAGGTGCAGCATCACGCCCATGCGCAGGCCCGTGCCGACGTTGGTCGGGCACGCCGTGAGGTACCCAAGCCGCGGCGAGAACGCGTAGTCCAGCCCCGCCTCGACCTGGTCGTCCACCATGTCCGCGTCGCGCCACGCCTGCGAGAGCGCCAGCCCGCTGCGCACGCACTGGATGCGCAGGTGGTCCTCCTCGTTCACCATGATCGCCAGCCGCTCGTCGGGCACGCTGATCGCCACGGCGCGGGGGTCCTCCGCCGGGTTCGTGCCGCGGCCCTTGCTGTGCGGCTTGGAAATCAGGTGCCGCTCCACCAGCAGCGACCGGTCGAGCGGCGCCATCGAGTGGAGGTCCGCCCACATGACCCGCGCGCCAAAGTCCGCCCGCAGGATCACCTCGCGGCACGCGTCCAGCGTCTGCTGCCGGTCGCCCCGCGTCGCCTTGATCGCAAACCGCATCCCGGCGAGGTTCCGCGCCAGCCGCACGCGCGACGAGAACACGACGTCCGTGCTCTCGCCCTCCGCGCGCAGCCATTCCGCGCCGCGGTCAAACTGCGGCGCGCTGTCACCGGGCTGTTTCGCCTCGTCGCTCATGCCGGCCCCGCGCCTTTCGCGGGCGGCGGATGGGCCGACGTTACCGGCGTGCGCCCTTCTTCAACGCCGCGAATCTGGTCGCGGATCTTCGCCGCGAGTTCGTACTTCTCCTGCGCCACCGCCGTCTCCAGCGCCTTGCGCATCGCCGCCAGCATGCGGTCGCGGTCGATGGCCGGCGCCGCGGCCGGCGCGGGCGCGACCGGCGCCTGCCCGCCGCTGATCGCCATCCGCCGCGGCCGTTTCCCGACGTGCTCCTGCCCGCCCTCCTGCGCACGTTCCAAGAGCGGCATCAACTGACCCTCAAACGCCCGGTAGCAGTCCGGGCACCCAAGGAGCCCCGCCTGCTTGAACTCCGCGAATGTCAGCTTGCACGACGGGCACGCGCTCTGGCGGCTCTGCGGCACCACCTGGATGCCGGGCGTGATGCCCTGCGTCATGAACTGCTTGAGCAGCTCGTTGATCGGCGCGTTGGGCTGGGCCGTGACGCCCCGCTGCGCTGCGCACTCATCGCACAGGTGTTTTTCGATGCGCACGCCGTTGCGCATCGTCACCTCGTGCACCGTCGCGTCGCGGTCGCAGTGGTCGCACTTCATAGACATGATTCTACGTGCCGCCGCCCGCTGGTGTTCCAGGGCCGTGCGGGCAGGGCTCGCCCACGCGGCTGCACGGCTCGACGTGGGCAGTCGCGTTTCCTTCGCCCAGTTTCTGCTCGATTTCCTCCTCGATGGCGCTCGCGATGTCGTGCGCGGTCCGCACGTCCATCGACGCCGGCACGCGGATGTGCATGTCCACCCAGTGGAACCGCCCGCTGTGCCGGTGCCGCACCTTGTGGAACGAGCAGATGCGCGGCTCTGCGCCGGTGGGGCCGACGTGCGCCTGCAAGATTGCTTCGATGTTCTTGGCGTCCTGCGCGTCCTGCTCGTCGGTCAGGCCGGCAATCGACCGCCGCACGAGCCCCCAGCCCTGCCACGCCACATAGACGCCGAACGCGCCGGCGAGCAGCGGGTCGAGCCATGTGAGGTTGGTGAACTTCACCAGCAGCATCGCGAGGATGGTGCCGCCGCTGGTGACGGCATCGCCCACCAGGTGCTTGCCGTCGGCCTCCAGCGTCATCGAGCCGCCGCGCCGCCCGATGCCCCACAGCCACCAGCCCAGGCCGCCGTTCACCACGATGGTCGCGGCGATGAGCCAGACGCCGATGTTGAGTTGCACGATCTCGTGCGGCGAGAAGAACGCCTAGTCGAAGGCCTTGGCGATGATGAGCAGGGCCGCAACGCAGATGACGCCGCCCTCGAAGCCCGCGGAAATGAACTCGGCTTTGCCGTGCCCGTACGGGTGGTCCTCGTCGGCGGGCGTGTGCGCCTTGGTGAGCGCGTAGAAGGCGACGCCGGAAGCGAGGACGTTGGCGATCGACTCCATCGCATCGGAGAAGACCACGGTGGACCGCGTGAAGTGGTACGCGGCGAACTTCGCGCCCATGAGCAGCGTCCCCACCACCACCGCCGCGAGGGCTGCGCGCCGCTCACGCGAGGCGGACGAGGGTGCGGGCGCTGCGGTCATGGTGCATCATTGGGGAATCGTGCGCGACCGTCCATGTTGCTGGGTGACGCGGCGTGGAACAAAAACAACGCAACCGGCGTGGACGCCGGTTGCGGAAAGGATCGCTGGAACTCGGTCGGCTTAGCTGCCGGCCTTTTCCTTCTGCTGGCGGGTGTACCCGAACTTGCGCTTGAGGGCCTTGGCCACCATGCCCGTGCGGATGGCCTTGGTGCTCACGCGGATTCGCTTGGAAGCGCCATTGACGTTCGCGACAACCTCCTGGAGGTTGGGCTTGAACGTGCGGCGAGTGATGCCCGTGGGCTTGAGGCCGAAGCCGCCCTTGCTGATGGCCTGGCCGCGCCACGCGCGCTTCATGCCGCGGGAAGTCTTCTTGCCGGTGAGTTCGCAGGTAAAGCCCATGGTGCACCTCAAAGAGCAAATCCGAACGAAACCCATACCGCACTTGGCTCGGATGGGTCAAGAGTATTGGAGGGCAGACCGCTCGAGGCAAGCCCCGCCATTCGGTCCGCAGAGGCCTTAGGCCAAGCACGCCCCGCCGCTGAACACGCTGAGGAAGGCGTCGATATCGAGGGTGTCGGGGAAGAGGCCGTCGTTGTTGAAGTCGATGTCGCCGCAGTTGGGGTCGTTGCTGCACGGCCCACCGCTGAAGACACTGAGGAAGTCGTCGATGTCGGCGGTGTCGGGGAAGAGGCCGTCGGCATTGAAGTCGATGGAGTCGCAGCCTGCGCCAAAGCGGAAGGTGAGGTCGAAGCCGGCGTAGGCCGTGCCGCCGACGGCTGTGGTGGCTGTGCCGGAGCCCTGCATGCTCGCCTGGGCGGTGACGGCGACGGTGTACTGGCCCGGCTGAAGGGCGAGCGCGATGGGGCCCTGGGCGTTCTGGGAGCCGGTAGGCAGGGGCGCGGTGAGCGTCTCGGCGACAACAACGCCGCTGGGGCCGGTGATGGTGTAGGTGGTGGTTGCGCTCGCGTTGCTCGAGTTGCCCGCCGCGACGGCGGCGTTGGCGCGGGTGAGCGAGAGCGTGGTGGGCGCGAGCGCGTTGAAGACGAGGTTCCACGAGCAGCTTGTCGCGCCGTCGCCGCTGCCCGAGAGCGTGGTGCAGGGGTGCGCAGACACGTTGGCGATGCCGTAGACGGTGCTGGCGATCTCGAAGTGGTCGGCCGAAGTAATGCCGACGAACTGGTCCACGCGCGCGGTGCCCTGCGAGAGGACGCCGTTGGGGCCGCAGACCGCGTCGGGCGCGGTCGCGATCGCCGGCGCGATGAGCGTGCCGAAGGGCAGCGCGGTCCATGTGTTGGCGCTCGATGCGAGCGGGATGGGCCCGTTGGTCGATGGGCCGGCGACGGCGGAAGCACTGCCGGAGACGGTGCGCGAGAAGCTCACGACCTGCGCGTACTGCGCGTGCGCGGTGCCTGCGCACATCGCCACACCCGTGGCAACACTCATCGTGATCGCGGCCTTGACTGCTGTCTTGACGTTCGAGCCCCGCGCGGCGACCGCCGCGTTCCACAGCCGGTTCATGGTTCCACCTTTCTCTCTCATCCACCCACGCGCACTGCGCGGCCCACGGAACCCTGCACTCGTGCGCGTGTCTCCGATCCCATAATACTGACAGGGGGCCTTCGCTCCAAGCGATTTATGCAGGCTTGACCGTGGTTTCACCCGGCTTGGTCAAACCATCCCCCCGGTGTGGTGCCGGGCTTACCCAGTCCCACAGAAGTGCGACAACCCCGGGCATGGGCCCGGGGTTGTCATTCGGAAAGAGAGGATCGTCCGAGCGGGCGGAAAGTCGTGTTTAGATGCAAGGACCGCCGGAGAAGACGCTGAGCAGTGCATCGATGTCGAGCGTGTCGGGGAAGAGGCCGTCGTTGTTGAAGTCAATGTCACCGCAGGTGCCGGTGCTGCAGGGGCCGCCGCTGAAGACCGACAGGAAGTCGTCGATATCGCTGGTGTCGGGGAAGAGGCCGTCGGCGTTGTAGTCGATGCTGTCGCAGGTGGGGCCGCCGCCGATGACGGAGACCTCGATGTTGTCCACGCGGACTTCCCAGAAGCTCGACGCGTAGAAGTAGCCGGGGCGCATCGTGGTGACGCGCACTTCGTCCACGGCGCTCAGCACGCTGGCGTAGGTACGGCTCGCGGGCAGGCGGGGCTCGAACGTGACGGGGTCTTCGTCGCCGGTGCCGCCCCAGCCCGGGGGCAGCGCGGCCTGGGTGGGGTTGGGGATGACGAACTCGAACGTGCCCCAGGTGCCGGTGGGCGCGAGTCCGCTCGTGGTGTAATAGACGGAAACGGGGCCGTTGTCGGTGTAGTCCACGAGCTCAAGCGTGAGCGGGAACCACGCGGGGTCCATCGGCTCGTTGAAGAAGTTGTTCAGCACGAGGACCTGGATGTCCACCTTCACGCGGAGGTCGCCGGCGTGGCGGGAGACATCACCCACGAGCGAGCAAGTCGTCGCCTCGTTGCGGATGGTGACGCCCCAGAAGTCGGCGAGCGGCAGGCCGCCCGCGTTGCCGGGGTTGCCCGTGCCGGGGAACTGCATGTCCTGGCCGTTGACGAGCCAGCCGTTGGTGATGCCGTCCTCGTAGTCCATGACTTCGATCTGGGTGTCGGCCGCGGCGGCGGTCGTGAGCCCCCCGAGCCCTGCGATACAGCCGATGATGAGCCAGTTTTTGGTTTGCTTTTTGATCTGCGTCCTCATGTCCACGTTCCTTTCCTCGGCGAGGCGTGCCCGCGCGGTGTGCTTGACCGCCCACTCCCCGTGAGCGGGCGGCTGCGGAACCTTACGCAGGGGTGTGTTCCAAAGTTTCACGGAAACTTCCAGAGAACTCGAATCTTTGTTGTCTGCGGGGCGTACTTGCTGTAGGATACCCGGCACGGGTGATCCTCCCATGTCTGTAAGTTCTTTTCAGACAAGCATTTTCGCTGAATCGAGGCCGCCTTGCTCGAAACCGAGATTTCCACCACGACCCATTCCCTTGTTGAATCCCTCGAAGAGGTGATCAGCAGCACCCGCAGCGGTCAGGCGGGCCCGGTGGCGCTGGCGAAGGAACTGGGGCTCGACAAGGTGCTGACCAGTCGGCTGTTGAAGGCGATGCGTGCGGCGGACCCGATCAGCGCTGCGCACGCGATGCCGGGGCCGGAGCCGCTGCGCCGGTTTGTGCGGGCTGCTGCGCGGCACAACGTGCCCCCCACCGTCGCCGGGAAGGCGCACGCAGCGATCGACACGTTTGAGGCGATGATCCGCGACCGGCTGGGTGATCGGAGCCAGCTTGATGCGGTGCTGAGCGCGTGGGTGCCGGATGCGCGGCGGGAGTTTGAATTGCGGCGGAAGCAGACGGCGTTCCGCGCGATCGCGCAGCTCAAGGGCATCCAGGCGGGCGTGCTGATGGCGACGGCGGTGATCCACCCGAGCGCGAGCGCATCGCACTCGGACGTGGTGTGGGTGAACGGGATGCAGGGGGTGTACCGCGTGCGGCCGGGCGTCACGGCGAAGCTGACGACGCGCCGCATGACGCCCACGGGGGCCGCGCGTGCGCCGGAGACGCTCGATGGCACGCCCGTGACCGATGCATCGCACCTGCTGCTCAAGGACTTCTGCTCGCAGCCGGCGCCGGCGATTGATGTGCGTCGCAACGGCGACGTGATGTCGTACCTGCTCGGGGGCGACGCGTTCGGCGCGGCGTCGGCGTCTGACGTTGTTTTTGCCGAGGTGAGCCGGGCGGACCTGCCGCGGTTTGTGGCGAAGGGGTCGAACCGCTTGTCCTACTTCTTCGCTGAGGTCACGCCGCCATCTGAGGTCCTGCAGTTTGATGTGCTCGTACACAAGAGTCTGTACCCGGGGCAGGACCCGACGCTGCGGCTGTATGACACAGCGCTCGAGGGCGTGGCGAGCCCGAACGACCCGGCCCGGGATGTGGACCGGCTGGACGTGCTCGAGTCCATCGAACCGCTGGGCGAAGGGTTGCAGCGGGCGAGGTCCGGCGATGTGCCGCGGTACACGGAGTTGCTGCGGCGTGTGATGGACTCGGTGGGGTGGAACGCGTCGGAGTTCCGCGGGTACAGGTGCCGCGTGACGTACCCGCTGTATGGCTCGCAGGTGATGATGTGCTTCCGGGCCGTGGAAGAGTGACCGGAAAAGCGTCTTGTCACTTGCCGCGGGGTTTGGGCGCGCTTTGCTTCGGCGGGTCTTGGAAGACGATGCGGCCCTTCATCTTCTCGAGCAGCTTGGGGCCGATGCCGCGGACCTGGTCGAGGTCATCGAGCGTTGCGAACTTCTTCTTTGCGCGGGCTTCGATGATGCGGTCCGCGAGTGCGGGGCCGACGCCGGGGAGGAGTTCGAGCTCGGCCTTGGGCGCGGTGTTGACGTTGATCTTGCGTGGCTCGACGAGCGGGGCTGCACGCGGGGCCGTCGGGTCGGTCTGATGGGATGGCTGTTGCGCGGGCTGCGCCTGGGGCGTGGTGGGTGCCGGCGCCTCCGCGGCAGGTTCGGATGGAGTGGTTGGCACGGCGGGCGGCGCTGCTTCGTCGATGGTCGGGCCGTGGGGCGTGCGGTCCACGACGCGCGGCTCGGGCGCGATGGGCAGGGGCTCGGAGGGACGGGGATGTTCCGTGGCGAGCGTGGGTGGCGACGACGCTGCTTCGTCGAGCACGGTCGTGGCTGCATGCTCCTGCGGCGGCTGCGGGCGGGCGACCATGACTGGCTGAGGTGCAACGCCGGCCACATCGGTGGGTGCGATCACCACAGTGGACGGCGCGGTCTGATGCTGTGCGTCGGGCGTAGTGCCGCGGGACCAGAGCGACCATGCGAGTGCGCCGGCACCGGCGACGCCCAGCGTCGAAACAAGGGCGATCAGGGCCGGCCCGCGGGTGATGGAGAACCGTCCGTCCATGGCTGTAGTAAACCATGAAATGGGGTGTGGTGCAAGGGGGTGGCGGGGCAGCGGTTCGCAACCCCGTGGGGCGCAAGGAACACCGGCCGCACCCTGTGGGGCGCGGCCGGTGTGCAGAAAGTCACGATCGGGGCACGGGCGTTCCCGCCCGCGGATTACTTCTCCTCGGCGGAGGCGACCACGGGGAGCTGCTTGCTGTCCACGCGGCCGACGAGCTTTTTGTTCTCGAACAGGGCGTTGGCGCTGCTGAGTTCACCCTCGGACATGCGGACGAGGTTGAGGCGCATCTTGGGCGTCTCCTTGCCATCGCTCTCGACGGTGAACCACTCGATGGTGCACTCGTTGTCGCTGATGAGGCGGGCGACCTGGCGGACGTTGACCTTCTTGAGAAGAAGGGGGTGGTCGGCCTCGCCGGTCATGGTGAAGACGTTGGTGACTTCACCGACCTTGCCCTCGGTCTTGCTGGTGGAGCCGGTGCGCGAGTCGTAGGCGACGCTGACGGCGCGGTCGGCATCGACGCGCATGCGCATGGAGCCCTCGAAGCGTTCGCCCTTGGCGTAGCCCTCGAAGCAGGAGAGGAGGCTGCCGTCCTCGGTCATGCGGGCGGACACGCTCGCGATGCTGGAGGAGGTCTCCTTCTCGTTCCAGCGGATATCAACGGTGCCCTCCCACTCGCCGGCGAGCGTGGACATGGTGGCCTTGGTGGCCGTCGCGGTCTGGGACGTCGTCGACGACTCGGTGTTGCCGCCGGCGTTGACGGAGGCGGCGAGGCCGGTGACGGCGACGAGGGCGAGCACGGCGTTGGTGACCTTCATGCGTGGGCTCCGAGAGAGGTGCGGGGGCTGGCGACTCCCGACGCCGGGCGTGCGCCACCGGCCGGTGGCATCGACGTTCGGGGGCCGGGGCTTCCTTCCACGCGTCGTGGGGAGTGCCTGGTGGGGCCACCCACACGGCGGTACCTGCGCACGCGCCCAACTTTGACGTGGATTGCGGACGTGGGCGGTTCAAATAACAAAGCCCCGCCACAGGGGCGGGGCCTCGCGGAGAAAGGTTTCTCTTGGGGTGGGCTTACTCGGTGCGGCCTTCGTTCACGCCGGCGACGTGGCGGAGGTTCGTGGGCCAGGGCTTCTTGGACGTGGTGGTGTTCACCGGGGCCTGGCTGGTGCGGGTGCTCGACGTGTTGGTGGAGGTGCTGGCGGTCTGGTCGCGGGTGTAGTCCACCTTGAGGGAGGCGAACTCCTTGCCGGTCTCGGTGCAGTCCCACACGGTGTAGGTCATGGCGTTGCGGCCGTTGAAGGAGAGGGTGGCCTTGCTGGTCTTCTCTTCGCCGGTGTTGGGGTCCACGAAGGTGCCGGTCCAGAGGATGGAGCCGTCCTTCTGCTTGGTGCCCGTCGCGCTGGTGATGGCGGTGGAGGTGTTGTCGCACCACACGCTCTCGTACTGGCCGGTAGCGGAGTTGTACCCGAAGAGGGCGAAGCCCTGGAAGGTCATGCCCGGGAACATCTCGCCCTGGAACTCCTGCTGCACGAAGCGCTGCATCGTGGCGGTGTTGCTGGCGGTGCCGGTGCTGGTCTCGGCCTGCTCGCCGGGGCCCATCGACCAGGTCATGGTCGTGTTCCACTGGCCGAGCATGGTGCCGAAGAGTTCGGCGTGCTCGGTCTTGGGCAGGGTGGACATGAACCACTCCTGCGTGGGCTGGTCCATCTTGGAGAGGACCGTGCCGCGGTTCTGGCTCTTCTGGAGGTTGGACTGGTTCCACGCGTTAGCGTTCTGCGTGCGGGAGTTCCAGTTCTGCTCGGTCGTTGCGGTCTTCGTGTTGGACGAGGAGCACGCGGCGAGGAGGGAGACCGAGGCGAGGGCGAGGGCTGTCAGGCGCTTCATTGCATTTCTCCGTGTCTGAGGCCGGCGGGTTCGGTTCGACGGGGACACCCGGTCGTCCGATAGGTCCGCAGGTGGATGTGGAGTTTCCATCGGCGCAGGCGGGGCCTTCGTTCACGGGGAGATGCACTTATTGGAATCAGCGTGGTTATCGGAATCGGCGGATAGCTGACCCGATGAAGCGTTTCCTGCGCTCAGGGCGCAGGGGGCTGCGCGGGGAGCGCAGATGTCGCCGGTTGCGTGCCTTGGGCACCGGGCATCGGCGGCCCGATGGTGACGATGCCGCGCCACGCGAGCACGAGCAGCACGGCGCACAGCGCGAGGCGGTACCACCCGAAGGGCGTGAGGCCGTGCTTGTTGAGGAAGCCGACGAGCCACTTGACGGCGAAGAAGGCGGAGACGGCGGCGACCAGTGTGCCGACGATGACGGGCGTCCAGCCGAGCTGCTCGAACATGTTGGGGGTGTTCGTGGCGTGGGCGTGGGAGACGTTCTTGTACGCCTTGTAGAGCGTTGCCGCGCCGAGCGTGGGGAGGCCCAGTAGGAAGCTGAACTCCGCGGCCTGTCGCGGCTTCATGCCGGCGAGGACGCCGCCGGTGATGGTCATCATGCTGCGGCTGGTGCCGGGCCACATGGCGATGCACTGCATGCAGCCGACGAAGAGGGACTGCTTCCAGGAGAGGTCGTAGACGGTTTCGGTATTGGCGCTGTGCTTCGGAAGGAACGCGACCTTGCCGGCCTGCCACTGGTCCACGACCATCATGTAGATGCCGCCCAAGGCAAGGGCGAGGAGCACGGGGCCTGCGGAGAAGAGTTTGGACTCGATCCAGTCGTCCAGCAGTTTGCCGAAGATGGCCGCGGGGATGAAGGCGATGATGAGGTTGAGGGCGAGGCGCAGGCCTTGAGCGTCCTTGCCGAGGAAGCCCTTGAGCATGCGGAGGACGTGGGGCCAGTAGAGGCTGAGTACGGCGAGGATCGCGCCGCCCTGGATGACGATCACGAAGGCGTCGACGGCGCTCTTGCGGTCGGGTGTGTCCAGGCCCATCAGCGCGTTGGCGATGATGAGGTGGCCCGTGCTGCTGATGGGCAGGTACTCGGTGATGCCCTCCACCAGCCCCAGCACGACGGCGTGCCACACCTCGAGTGGGTGCGCGGCGGGGATCACGGTGAGTGCGGGCGGCATGAGCGGCAAGTATTGGGCCTACCGCGCACTGACGGGCGGGCCCAGGACTTCGCTCAGGATGATGGCGCGGCGGACGCTCGCGCGGTCGGAGCCCAGCAGCGCGGCAAAGCCGGCGGGGCCGCGGCGGGTGACGGCAGCACGCGCGCCGGCGGACGTCATCTGGAGCGGGGAGGGTGCCTGCGCGTACGCGGCGGCGGTGGCCGTGGGCTCGGGCTGGCGCTGCGCGGGCTGTTCGGGGCGTGCTTCGCGGGGCGCCTTGGGCTGCGAGCGTTGCTTGACCGGCTTGGGTGATCGGGCCGGCATCTGCGCGCCGACGGGCGGGGGAGTCGTGGTGCCGGTCGGCACCTCGATGGTGACGCCGTTGGGGAGGCGGACGACGCGCGTGCCCTGAGACGATGGGCCAGTGGGGCTGCCGGCGGTCTGGCGGCTGCGCATGTCGGCGATCTTGCGGCGGCGGGCTTCGGCGATTTCTTCGAGGGATGCCTGGCGCGGCGAGGGGGTAGGCCCGTCGGGCGCGGGCATCATGGGGGTGTGTCGGGGCGCTTGCTGTGCCTGGCGCGGCGCGCGGGTGACGGGTTCAATGCCGCCGGTGCGGAGACGGTCGAGCTCGGCCTGGGCCTGGCGCTGCTTGATTTCTCGCTTGAGTTTCTCGGCCTTGATCTTCTTGATGATGCTCGACACCACAACGAACGCGATGAATGCGAACCAGACGATGGTCTGTGGGCGGTTGAGCAGGCTCTGGAGCCAGGCGGGCATGCTGAATGCTATGCGGGGGCGTTCAGACGCCCGCGAGGCGCTGGGGCAGCATGACGCCCTTTGCCAGTTCACGGAAGGGCGTGGCGTACACGCGTTCGAGGAGCGCGGGGGTCAGCACGTCGCGCGTCGGGCCGGTCGCGGCGGGCGTGCCGTCGCTGTTCATGAGGAGCAGGGCGTCGGCGTAGCGTGACGCGAGGACAAGGTCGTGGAGCACGACAACGACGCACCCGCCTTCGCCCGCGATGGTGCGGAGGAGGTCCAGCGTTTCGATCGCATGGGCCGGGTCCATCGCCGCGACGGGCTCGTCGGCGAGCAGGACGGGGGGCCGGGCCGATGCAGGGCGTGACCGCACCTGGGCGATGGCGCGGGCGAGGCTCACTCGCTGCTGCTGGCCGACGGAGAGTTCGCCGAGCGGGTCGGCGGCGCGGTCGGCCAGGCCAACCTTGGCGAGGGCTTCGAGCGCGGCGTCGCGGGCGCGGGCCTCACCAAGCCAAGGGCAGCCCAGTTGCACAACCTCCGCCGCGGTGAAGGCAAACGCAACGCCCGGGCGCTGGGAGATGTACGCCATGGCGCGGGCGCGCTCCGCGGGCGGCATGGCGTGGACGCTCGCGCCGTGGAGCAGCACCTGGCCGCGGCGGGGGGCGAGTGTGCCGAGCATGGCGCGAAGGAGCGTGGACTTTCCGGCACCGTTGGCGCCGATGATGGCGGTGACGGTGCCCGCGCGGCAGTGCAGGGTGACGCCCCGGAGGGCGTCGGTGGTTCCGTAGCCGGCCCAGAGGTCCTCGGCGGCAAGGGCGGGGAGTTGTGACGGGTCGGCGTTCACGCGTGGGAGATTGTACGAGGAGTGGGTGCGGCACCGGGCGCTGGAGTGTGGGGTGGGTGGGGCCGTGCCCGGACGGTGAACGGCGGCCGCGCGTGTGGCGCGCGTGCGTAACATGGCGCATGACCACGGTCCACTGCGTTGCTGTCACGGGGAGCACAGGCTTTGTCGGGCGTTACCTGGTGCGGGAGTTGCTGCGCCGGGGTATCAATGTGCGTGCGTTGGCGCGCTCGCGCGACAAGGCGTCGGCGGTGCTACCCAAGCCCGGCGACGGGGTGGGCAAGCTGACGGTGGTGACGGGGGACGCGCTCAACCCTCAGGACGTCACGGACCTGCTGACCGGCGCGGACGCGTGCATCAATCTCATCGGCATCATCCGTGAGGTGCCGCGCGACGGGGTGACATTCCAGAAGATGCACGTGGACGTCACACGCACGCTGGTCAAGGCGTGCGAGGACATGGGCGTGACGCGGTATATCCAGATGTCCGCCCTTGGCGTGCGGCCGGTAGGTGTCGCGGAGTATCAGACGAGCAAGTTTGAGGGGGAGCTCGCGGTGCGTCGCAGCGGCCTGCGGTGGACCATCATGCGTCCGGGCCTGATCTTCGGAAAGGGCAGCGAGATCGTGAAGCTCGCCAAGGGGTGGTGCACGGGGCACACGCAGCCGTTTGTGTTCCTGCCGTACTTCGCGGGGGGCACCGAGGACCAGCGGGTGCCGCTGGGCGGCGTGACGCGCCACGTGCCGCGCGTGGCACCGATCCGCGTCGAGGACGTGAGCGAGGCGTTCGCGAACGCGCTCACGAGCGATGCGGCGGTGGGCGAGGTGTACAACCTCGTCGGGGGCGAGACTCTCACGTGGCCGCAGATGCTGACGCACATGAAGGAGCACATCCCGGGCGCACTGCCGGGGCTGGTGCCCTTCGGCGTGCCCGCGGAGGTGGCGGCGATCCAGGCAAAGGTCGCGGGGTGGATCGGGCTGGGCCAGTTCCTGCCGTTTGACGAGGGGATGGCGCGCATGGGCGCCGAGGACGCCACGGCGGACCTGACCAAGGCGCGTGAAGACCTGCAGGTGCGGCCTCGTGCGTTCCGCGAGTGCTTTGCCGAGTGCGTGTGACGCGTGTCATGCTTTGGGGGGCAGTTCGTCCGGGCCGGCGGTGTTCCACCTCGCACCACATTCTGAACATGTCGCTTGCGGCGTCGGTGCGAGCGGGTACCCGCACGAGCCGCAGAAACCGGCGCGAACGGCCACCTTTGCTGCGCGGGCTCGCTGCGGGGGTGTGAGGGCATGGGGCCCGAGCACCCAGGTGCACGCCCAGGCAACGGGCACCATGGCGAGCGTCCAGACGTACATCCAGATGCTCTCGAGCCAGCGGCGGCGCGCTAAGAGCGAGACCCAGAAGGGCACGAAGGTGAGCACAGCCGGGAGAACGAAGACGCAGATGGCGACCGCCCACGTAGCCCACCCGCCGCGGCGCGTGCCGAGACGTTCGCACTCGTCGCGCATGGCCTTCTGCACCTGCCTGGGGAGGGGGCCGGTGGGCGCGGGGAGATAGGTAAGGTTGAACCGCACGAGCGGCACGGGTGTGCCGGCATCGTCGGTGATGGTGGGTCGCAGGTGCATCGCCGGAGCCGCTCGGACGCGAGAAGGTGTTCCCGTTTGTGAGAAGTCAGGGTGCGTTCCGCGCCCAATCCTCACACATTACACTAGACTGTTGCCCGTCTTGTGCGCCCGCTCTTGGGGCGGGCCGGGACGGGATCCTACTACAGGCGCCAGCGCGCCAGGAGCTTTTTATGCCCACCCGCCCAGCAGCCGACATCCGCAACATCTGTCTTGTAGGGGCTGGCGGTTCCGGCAAGACGACGCTCGCGGAGCGGCTGCTTTTCACCACCGGCACCATCAAGCGCATGGGAACCGTCGGCGAGGGGAACACCGTCAGCGACTTCGCGGAGGAGGAGAAGCATCACAAGCACAGCCTGCAGCCTTCGGTGCTTCACTTTGACTACGAGGGGCACCTGGTCAACGTGATCGACACGCCGGGCCTCGCGGACTTCACGGGGCATGCCATCGCGTGCTTCCCCGCGTGCGAGACGATCGCGGTGGTCGTGGACGCCCTGAAGGGCATCGACAGCGTGACGCGCCGCATGATGGCGGTTGCGGCGGAGCGCAAGATCCCGAGGATGATCGTCGTCAACAAGATCGACGAGCACAACCTGGACCTGCCGGGACTCGTCGCGTCCATCCGCGAGACGTTCGGCGCGATCTGCCTGCCCATCAACCTGCCGACGGGGAACGGGGCGAAGGTCATCAACGTCTTCGAGCACGACGGGAACGACGCGGCGGGGAACGACGCGGACTTCTCCAGCGTGCGCGAAGCCCACAAGCAGATCGTGGAGCAGGTCATCGAGGTGGACGACGAGCTGACCGAGCAGTACCTGGAGAAAGGCGAGGGCTTTGATCCGGTGAAACTGCACGCGGCGTTTGAGAAGTGCCTGGAAGATGCGCACCTCATCCCCATCTGTTTCACGAGCGCGAAAACCGGCGCGGGTGCGGACGACCTGCTACACGTGTTCGCCAGCCTGTGCCCGAGCCCCGTGGAGGTGAACCCGCCCGAGTTCGTGAAGCGCGACATCGCGCCGGACGGCAGCGTGGGCGAGGAGCACGAGTGGCACGCCAAGCCTGATCCGAGCGCGAAGCTGCTTGCGCACGTCTTCCGCGTCGTGACCGACCCCTTCCTGGGCAAGATCGCGATGTTCCGCGTGCACCAGGGCACCCTGAGGTCCAAGGCGGAGGTGCTGCTGGACGACCACAAGAAGCCCATCCGGGTTGGGCACCTGTTCCAGCTCCAGGGCAAGGAACACATCGAGGTGAACGAGATCGGCCCCGGCGCAATCGGCGCGATCGCGAAGGTGGACGAGCTGGTCTTCAACAGCGTCATCCACGATTCCCACGAGTTTGACTACGTGCGTCTGTCGCCGCTGCCGCTGCCCCGGCCCATGTTCGGCCAGGCCATCGAGCTCAAGAACCACGCCGACGAGACCAAGTTTTCCGCGGCGGTGCACAAGCTCACGGCGGAGGACCCCTGCCTCAAGATCGAGCGGATCGCCGCGACGAAGCAGACGGTGCTGCGGGGCCTGGGCGATCTGCACCTGCGGATCGTGCTGGAGAAGCTCAAGCGCGCGGGCATCGACATCCTGACGAGCACGCCCAAGGTCGCGTACAAGGAGACCGTCACGTCGCTCGCGGAGGGACACCACAGGCACAAGAAGCAGACGGGCGGCGCGGGTCAGTTCGGCGAGGTCTACCTCCGCATCGAGCCGCTGCCGGGCGACCACCCCGAGGGCTTTGAGTTCCACAACGACACCGTGGGCGGCAGCATCCCGCGCCAGTTCATGCCGGCCGTGGAGAAGGGCGTGCGCAGCGTGCTCTCCGACGGCGCGATCGCGGGCTACCCGCTGACTGGCGTCGCGGTGCGCGTGTACGACGGGAAGTACCACGACGTGGACAGCAAGGAAATCGCGTTCATGACCGCCGGCAAGCGCGCGTTCATCGACGCGGTGGGCAAGGCCCGGCCCGTGCTGCTCGAGCCGTACGTGCTGTTGGAGATCACCGCGCCGTCGCGCTACATGGGCGACATCGCGGGCCACCTTTCCACCAAGCGGGGCAGGGTGCAGAACAGCGAGGTGCTGCCCGGTGATGTTTGCCTCGTGAAGGCCGTCGCGCCGCTGGGAGAGGTGCAGAACTACAGCAACGAACTCAAGAGCATGACCGGCGGTGCCGGTAACTACTCCATGGAGTACAGCCACGACGAACGCACGCCTGCGCACGTGCAGGCCGCGGTTGTCGCGGCGTACAAACCCAAGCAGGACGAGGAATAGGTCGGCCAGCAGCACAGACTGCGCAACGGGCCAACCAGCGCTCCCGCAGCGAAAACGCTGCGTGACCCCAACAGAGCGCGACCCGTCGCGCAGTTTTCATGCGCACGCAGTGGAGTTGTCCACACGCCATCCACACCGGTGGCTGTTTCGTCGTCGCGGCTTGCAGTGGGTGGAGGAACGGGTAGAGTGTGAGCACGCATGGACGCGACTTCTCCCATCGGCACGGCGGCCGCCCCTCTCCCGATCGCACTGCACTCGGCCCAGCGCGCTGCGCGGGCCTACGGCGCTCCGCGGGTCACCGCGTTGCCCACGCAGCCTCAACAGAAGATGCCCAGCAACGTCCTGCGGCTGGTCGCCGCGGTGGTGCCGGGCTCGGTGGACTTTTCTGGCAGCGTGCCCGCGGCGGCACCGGGTGCCCTGCCGTTCTACCGCAACCCCGCGGACAAGAACGCCGCGGCGGTCGCCATCGACGCGGGCCGCAGCCTGGATGTGACGGGGTAAGTCGTCGCGAGTGTCACACACTCTGGCTCGGAGCGCGCCCTTGCTGTGATTGCAGCGAAGGACGCGTGACGCCGCGGCCCATCGATCCAACTACTCCATACCCGGCAGCGACCGGAGCGTGCCGTCGCGGTTCACGCGGAGCTGGTCGGTCTGCAGCAGGTAGTTGAGCACGGCGTTGCGCAGGTTGGTGCGGGACTGGTCGCGCGCGTTCTCGGCGTTGAGCAGGTCGTT
>DATAKA010000010.1:0-6944 GCA_036261855.1 Phycisphaerales bacterium
CACGCCACGCCCGACAACTCCTCCTTCACCTGCTCACCTCCCCACCTCCTCACCTGTTCACCTTCCTCCGCGTCCCTCCGCACCCCCTCCGCCCCTCCGCGATCTGCCTTCCCCCGGCACCCGGCACTCAGCACCCGGCACCGCCCCACCCCTCGCATACCCTCCCCGCGAGGAGAATCTCTCATGCGCACCGTCGTTCTTGCCCTCATCCTCTGCACCGCCGCGGCCGCCACCGGCTGCTCGAGCACCACCATCGCCCTGAAGGAAAAGCTCGGCATCCCCAAGCGCGACCAGCTCGTCGCCCGCGTGCAGGACACCAAGGAAGCCCAGCAAGACGCCAAGAAGGAATTCCAGTCGGCCCTCGACCAGTTCCTCGCCATCACCGGCAAAACCGAGAAGATGGGCGACCTCGAGTCCAAGTACCGCAAGCTCCAGAGCGAGTACAAAGACGCCGAGTCCGCCGCCACCACCGTGCGCGAGCGCATCAAGAGCGTGGAGACTGTCAGCACCGCCCTCTTCAAGGAGTGGCGCGCCGAACTCGACCAGTACGAGAGCCCCTCCATCCGCGCCAACAGCGAGCGCCTCCTCCGCGACACCGAACGCAAGTACGACCAACTCCACGACGCGATGAAGAACGCCGAGAGCAAGATGGAGCCCGTCCTCTCCGCCTTCCGCGACCAGACCCTCTTCCTCAAGCACAACCTCAACGCCCAGGCCATCGCCAGCCTGCAGGACGACGCAACCCAGATCCAGGGCGACGTCCAGCGCCTGATCCAGGACATGCAACGCTCGATCGACGAGGCCACCGCCTTCATCGATCAGATGAGCCAGCCCAGCTAACCCCAAACTGGCCCCAATCAGGGCCCGCGAGGACCCCAGTTTCAGGC
The DNA here is from genome assembly GCA_036261855.1 of Phycisphaerales bacterium. Lineage (GTDB taxonomy): Bacteria > Planctomycetota > Phycisphaerae > Phycisphaerales > UBA1924 > BJHL01. Next base: position 888 of record DATAKA010000010.1, read on the forward strand.
CCTACACCCCACCAACCCGCGGCTTTTCCGCGAGTTATCCGCAACTTTCCTTGCCCTTTCACGCCCGTGTGGCATCTTTGAAGAGCCGTGCGCCCCCTCCCCGCCATCGCCGCCTGCCTCTTCTGTGCGTCCGCCGCGCACGCAGAACTCTCGCGCAACCTCACCGCCGCCTACGCCGACACCAAACTCGCCATGCAGAACGGCGCCGGCAGCATCGTCTGCATCGGCGACTCCCTCACCTTCCGCCCCGGCGCCTTCTTCGAGAACTTCCGCCCCCTCATCGCGAACCGCTACGGCGATGGCGGCCTCGGCTACCGCGGCTGCTCCATCTGGACCGGCGCGCTGCTCAGCACCACCGCCTGGAACCGGGGCGTCATCAACACCGACGTCCAACCCTTCCACTCGCTGGACGGCATGTGGGCCAGCCACATCGACAGTGTCCCCGGCTGGATCGAGATCTCCGCGTACAACCCGTCCCTGCGCCTGCACTACACCGCCACACCCACCGGCGGCTCCTTCATCGCGCGATACCCCAACGGCACATTCGAGCGCATCCAGACCCACAGCGCGGTGAACCAGGTCCGCACACTCAGCATCACCATGCCGCCCGGGTCCGAGCCCGGTGATCGCGTGCGCTTCGAGCCCCAGCCCGGCGGGTCGGTCACCTTCCTGGGCTGGGAGAACCAGACCCAGAACCCCGGCCCGCGCCTGCACCGCGTCGCCAACGGCGGCTGGGGCGTCAGCACCTTCCTCCGCCGCAACTGGACCTTCGACCAGCAGCTCTCGCTCCTCCAGCCCTCCATGTTCATCGTCATGCTGGGCCAGAACGACTCGCTGGAAACCCGCGCGACCTTCAGCGCCAAGATGATCCAACTGATCGACCGCCTCCGCGCGGCAGTGCCCAACGCCGAGATCGTGCTCGTCTCTTCCTACGACGGCGGCGCGCCATGGAACGTCACCAACGCACAGGGCATGGAAGACGCGGCGATCGCCCGCGGCACCGGCTTCATCAACCTCTTCGAGGCCGCGGGCAACCACGCCTTCTTCCAGCAGAGCGGTTTCCTTGATACCGACGGCCTCCACTGGCTGCCCGCCGGCGGCAACTACGTCGCACACCTCATCCTCGGCGCACTCGAGAGCGGCGGCGTCAGCCTCCTGCCCTGCTCCGACATCGACTTCAACAACGATGGCCTCTTCCCCGATACCGCCGACATCGACGCCCTGCTCGCCGTCTTCAGCGGCGGCCCCTGCCCCGCGCCCGACAACTGGTGCGACGCCATCGACTTCAACCGCGACGGCCTGTTCCCAGATACCACCGACATCGACACCTTCCTCCACGTCTTCAGCGGCGGCACGTGCGGCGGGTGATGGCTCACCACTCCTCGTACCTCGGCGATTGATTGACCCGCAGTTTGGCGACAACCGGCAGGTGGTCCGACCCCGTGGACGTACCGACATGCGCCGCCACACACTCCAGATCGCGCGAGTACAGCACGTGATCGATGCGCACGCCCGGCACCCACCGGAGCACCGTGCGGTCCGGCCAGGTGCAGCCGCGGCCGAGCGCGTTGGCGTCCAGCGCGTCGGTCATCCCGGCGCTGCGGAGCGCGCCCATGTGCTGGCTGGAGTTGGTCGCGTTGAAGTCGCCCGCGAGCACAACCGCGCCCCGCGTGTCACTCGCAAGATCGCGCAGCCACGCGAACTGCTGACGCTGGGCGCGGTACGGGCCGAGCGACCCCGGCGCATCCGTGTGCACATTCTGGATCGTGACCGGCTGGTCGCCAAGCAGCACGCGTACATGGAGTTGCGGCCCGTTGCCGGGCGCGTGCGCGCCGTGGGACGTGATCACATCCCGGACCACTTCGGGGCGTTCAAGGAATGGTCGCTTGGAGTAGATCGCCTGGCCGTAGAAGTTGTCGCGGTACGCGTGCACTGCATACGGATAATCCGCGGCGAGCGCGGGGGCAAGCTCTGCGTGGTGCGCGGGCGTGTACTCCTGGAACAGGATCACGTCGGGCTTCGCCGCGGCGACCTGCGCGAGCGTTTGTGTCATGTCGGTGTTGATGAAGAGCAGGTTGTGCGAGAAGAGCGTGATCTCGTCGCCGCTCGTGGTCTGCGCGGCGACCGTGGGAATTCGCACCGTGGACGTAGCCACAATGAGCACGCCGAGAGCGCCGGTCACGGCGACGAGATACCGCGCGTGGAGCAGGAGTGATGCGATACACACGGCCGCAAAGCCAAGGCCGGCGTGGAACGTGAATGTCCGCGCCATGAATGCCACGAAGGACCACACAGTAAAGAACTCGCTGTCGCAGTCCAGCCGCGCGGGGGTGAGCCACGCGGCGAGCAGCAGCAGGATCGCGGGCGCGGCGGCGATCCAGAGCATTGCCGTGAGTGCGCGGCGGAATGGCCCTTGTTGCTTTGGTTGCGGATCGCCCACGGATGGACAGCTACGAGCGTGAGGCCGGGCGGGTTCGTCAGCCCCTCGCGGCTTTTTCGCGTTCCGCGCGGCGGCGCTTGAGTTCGGCGTCGATGAAGTCGGCGATGTCGCCACGGAGGACGGCCTCGTAATCGCGGTTTTCGTAGTTGGTGCGGTGGTCCTTCACACGGTTGTCGTAGAAGACGTAGCTGCGGATCTGGCTGCCCCAGCCTTGTTCGAGGCTGCCGCCGGTGGCCTTGGCGACCTCGGCCTCGCGCCGGTCGTCCTCGATCTGCTGGAGCTTGGCCTGCAGAACGGTCAGCGCTTGCTTGCGGTTCTGCGGCTGATCGCGGTAGGTGCTGGCTGTCACCTGGATGCCGGTGGGGATGTGCAGGACGCGGATGGCGGTGGCGACCTTGTTGACGTTCTGGCCGCCGGGGCCGCGGGCCCGCACGAACGCCTCGATCTGCACATCCTTCTCGGGGATCGTGATGTCTGTTTCTTCAAACTCCGGGACGACTTCGACGGTGGCGAAGCTGGTCTGGCGCTTGCCCTGGGCGTTGAAGGGGCTCACGCGGGCGAGGCGGTGTGTGCCGCGCTCGCACTTGAGGTAGCCGAAGCAGTACGCGCCCTTGATGTGGAGGGTCACGCTGTCGATGCCGACCTCGGCGCCGAAGCCCTTGTCCACCTCTTCCATGGCGAAGCCCATCTTCTCGCAGTAGAAGATGTACATGCGCAGGAGCATGTCGGCCCAGTCGTTGGCCTCGGTGCCGCCCACGCCGGCGGAGATGGTGAGGAAGCAGTTGCGGAAGTCGTGCGGGTCGCTGAGGAGGCTCTGGAGCTCGATCGCGTCCATGCGCCCACGGATATTGAAGAGCGCAGTGTCGGCCTCGGCGAGGAGGTCCTTGTCGCTGGACTCGCGGGACATCTCGTACGCGAGCTTGGCGTCGTCGAAGTCCTTGATGGCCAGCGCGAGGGGCTCGCACTGGGCCTTCAGGAGTTTGGACTCGTCCACGATTTTCCGGGCCTGGTTCTGGTTGTTCCAGAATCCGTCGGAGGACATCTGGTCCTCGAGCTCTTTGCGTCGCTTCGTCTTGAAGTCGTAGTTAAAGAGAGTCGCGGATGGCTGAGATCCGCGCCTCAATCTCTGTGATGATGGGCTGGTGTGCGTCGAAGTGCATAGCGGTCTCCCGGACAGTTCCCGGCTCTACCGGGCGGGGAGCATAGGGGGCGCGGCCGAGATTTTCACGTCCGGGTGCGCCGGAATGCCCTGTCGGCGGCGTCTTTGGTGGCGAACAACCGGCCTGTCACGGGCCGTACACCAAGCACACAAAGGAACCCGCCATGCCGACCCTGCGCCCCGCCGCCCTTGTGATCTCAACGTTTCTCCTCGCTGCCGGCGCTGCGCAGGCGCAGCAGGGCGGCGTGCCGGGCGGGGGGCGGCAATACCCGTACACCACCACGCCCGCGCCGGAGGAGCCGGTCATCGCGGACGTGGACTTCCGCGGCGGGACCATACGGCAGTACATTGAGTACCTCCGGTCCGTCGCGCCGAACAACGCGGTGAATGTGGTGACGGAAGATGAGGTGGGGCAGGCGACCGTGCCGGCGATCCGGCTCAAGGGTGTGACGGTCGGGCAGGCGGTGGATGTGCTCGAGACCATCTCCGGCGATGGGCGGGAGATTGAGACGCGGACAGCGCTCACGACCGGCAGCACCGCGATGGTGTATTCGCTGCGTTACAGCCGCGTGCACCAGCCGCCGCCTCAGTCTCCCATCAGTGTGTTCCAGGTGAACGACATCATCGACAACCAGAATGGCGCGCCGGGCGGCATGCCGGTGAACACATTGCTCACCGCGCTGGAGCAGGCGATGGTGATGGTGGGCGGCGAGCCGCCGGAGGTGAAGTTCCACCCCGATTCCGGGCTCCTTCTCATGAAGGGCGGCCGCCAGCAGATGGAAACGGCGTCGGAGCTGCTGGTGAACCTGCGGGACACTACGGGGCGCGCCTCGGGGCTTGGGGGCGGGAAGTGGACGCGGTCGTGGTCGTTGCTGCACGCGTCGGCGGAGGACGTGGTTCGTGCGTTCCGCGACGTTTTTCCTCCGGGGTCGCCGGAGGCTGATGCAGTGATGGTGGAGAGCGCGGACAATGGGAAGAAGGTCACGATCAGTGCGCCGCGGGGTATGGCGGTGGCGGCGGATGTGCTGGTGCGGCACGTGGACCGGCCCAGCCCGGTGGATCGCGGCGCGATCGCCGCGGAGATGGAGGCCGACGCGATGCGGCGGCAGAATGAGGTGCTTTCCCGGCAGGTTGCGAAGTTGATGGACGAGTCGATCGTGCGGCAGCAGGAGAATGGGGCGGAAGTCGGACGGCTGCGCGCGCAGTTGGACGAAGCGCTGAATCTGTTGCAGCAGGCGCAGGCACAGGTCTCGGAACTCAAGCAGAAGAAGTAGCGCGTGGCATCCCCACCGACGAACCTGACGCCGCATGCAGCACGACGCGGGCAACGCCGATTCGGCACCGACCGGCACGGAATCACCCAACGCCGTGCCGGCGGTGCTGCGTTTGTGCTGCGGCGTGCGGCGGGGGGACCGGGCGGCGTTCACGGCGCTGTACGACGCGTGGTATGGGCGGTGGATGCACGAGGCCCGTGCGGTGCTGGGGCGGGACGACGGGCTGTGCGCGGACATCGTGCAGGACGCGTTTGTGCGGGTGATCCGCGGGATGCCGGAACTGTCGAGCGAGGCGGCGCTGGCGGCGTGGATGGGGCGCGTGCTGCGGAGCAGCGCGGTGGACGTGCTGCGGAAGGAGTCGCGGCGGCGGGCGCGGGAGCGGGGGCAACACTCGCGGGAGGAAGCCGCACCACCCGCGGAGGATGCTGCGTGGATAGCGGCGGCGCTGGCGACGCTGGAGGCGGAGGACGCGGCGCTGCTGCGGGCGCGGGTGGTGGACGGGTTGACGCTGGAGCAGGCGGGTCGTGCGGCGGGCATCAGCGGCGATGCAGCGCACGGGCGCGTGCGGCGGGCGCTGGCGCGGCTGCGGGTGTTGTGGGAGAAGACGCATGAGTGAGCTGCACACCAAGACAGGCCCATTGCCTGAACCAACGCACGATGCCGGGCGTGAGCGCATGCTGCGCGCGCTGCTAGTGACACTGGATGAACACCAGCACGCGAGGCGGCTGCGCCGGGTGGCCAGCGTGGTTTCGGCGGGCGTGGTGGTTGTGGCGGCAGTTCTCGTGGGTGCGCGGTGGGGCTTCCATCGCGGAAACCACTCCTTAACCCCCGCGCCGATGATTGTGGAGCGCGGGCCGATCGTTCCTCCGGCCGCGGCGCCGGCGTTCCGGTGCGAGATGATCGCGACGCGGGACGTGGCGAGCGAGGTGACGGTGCGGGCACGGACGACCTCGATGGTGCAGTTCATCGACGATGAGCAGTTGCTTGCGGCTCTGAACCAGGAGCGGCCGTGTTATGGGCTTCTGCGCACGGGTGGGCGTGTGGCGGTGCTGGACCGGTGCGTGCGGTGAGGAACTTCATCACAGAGAACACGGAGAGCACAGAGGAAGTAGAGGTCGGGGGTGTTTGAGAATTCGCGCGCGGGCTTGTGGTTCGCCAACCCCTCCCCGGCCCTCCCCCCGGGG
>DATAKA010000017.1:0-50593 GCA_036261855.1 Phycisphaerales bacterium
GGGGGGGCGGGTCAGCCGGTATAGATACAGTGGTTGGGGTGTGGTAGGCGTTGGGGGACGGGGGCGTGGGTGTGGGGGTCGTGGGGGTCGAGGCAGGAGGCGTCGAGGCGATCCGATATGACTGAGGATGAGTCTGTTCAACCTGATCCGACGATGGAGCGCGATGCGGTGCTGCCGCCCCGGCTGCGGGAGGTGGCGTCGCGGTGGCTGCTCCGCGTGAGTGTCGCGGCGTTCCTGATTTCGCTGGTGCTGCACCTGGGCGGGGGCCTGGCGGCGCGCTTCATCACGATCGGGCGCGGCGGGGGTCCGGCGGTGATCGGGCAGGGCGAGGGGCCGGTGGAGATGGCGATCCTCTCTGATGGGGAGCTGCGCGGGATTTCGGCGAACGGGCTGGATGTTTCGGTGCCGTCGATCGCGAGCGACGTGAGCGAGTCGCGTTCGGCCGTGCCCTCGCTGACGGAGGTGGGGCCCAGCGATGCGGGCGATGTGTCGCTCGGGGATGTGTCGGAGATGGGGGCGCTGTCGGGCGGCGGAGATATCTCCGGCGCGGCGGACGGGTCGATGGGCGGCGCGGGGACGGGCGGCGGGGGCGGCACGAGCTTTTTCGGCGTGGAGGCCTCGGGGACGCGGTTCGCGTTTGTGGTGGACTACTCGGCGTCGATGGAGGGGCAGAAGATCGCGCGGCTGAAGCAGGAGCTGCGCGAGAGCATCGACCGGATGACCGAGACTAACGAGTTTCTCATCGTGACGTTCTCCGATGTCACCGAGGTGCTGGGCGGCAAGAAGGAATGGCGCGAGGCGACGACGGCGGGGCGGCGGAAGATGTACCCGTTCATCGAAGCGCAGGGGATGGGGTCCAACACGCTGCCGCTGCCGGCGTTCAAGGTGCTGTTCGGCGAGGTTCGGCCGCGGCCGGATGCGATCTACTTCATGACCGACGGCGAGTTTGACGAGGCGGTGGTGCAGGAGGTGGCGCTGATGCAGTCGAAGCTGCCGAGCCCGGTGCCGATCCACTGCATCTGCTTCGCGAGCCAGTCGGGCGAGGTGCTGATGAAGAGAATCGCCGAGCAGAGCAAGGGGACGTACACGTTTGTGCCTGGGCCATGAAGACTGTTGTGTGTGCCAACCTCGCGGTGCTGGTGTGGGGCGCGGGTGTGGTGCGCGCGGAGGTCACCATCACGATGCGCGGCGGCGAGAAGCCGCCGACGGGGGCGGTAACGGGCGTGGATGCGTCGGGCGTGGCGGTGGATGTGGCGGGGGCGGGGGCGGAGAAGGTTGAGCGCGTGGTGCTGTCGTGGGACCGCGTCGCGGCGGTGGATGGGATGGATGCGGCGGGGCAGTTCGCCGGCATCGCCGAGACGGCGTGGCGGGCGCGGACGAGGCTGGCCCGTGGGGATGCTCCCGGGGCGGAGCCGCTGCTGGAGTCGCTCTTTACGAAGTATGAGGGGCAGCGCGGGGCGACGGCGGGGGTGGTTGCTTCTGGGCTGCTGCGCTGCCGGCTGACGCGCCAGGCGCAGGCGGCAGCGGTTCGGCCGTGGCTGGCGCTGGTTGCTTCGGGCGAGAAGGAAGTGGTGTTCGACACGCCACAGCTTGTAGCGGACGGCATCGTGGTGCCCGCGATGGTGGACGCGGAGACGGGGCTTGCGCCGGCGCTGCCGCCGATCTGGATCGAGAGCCCGGCGGTGGAAGCGATGGTGGCGTCGAGTGTGAGCGGTGGTAACGCGGATTCGTCCGGGAAGCGGGCGGCGGTGCTGGGGGAGTTGTACCGGCAATCAGCCGCGGCGACGATGGGGCGGAAGGTGTCGCTCCCGGCGCGTCCCGCGGATGACGCGGGCGCTGCGCTGGTGTGGGATGTGGTCGCCGCGACGGCGGGGACGAAGGAAGAGCGTGCGGCAGCGCGCGGGGCGCTCGCTGCAAGGCTGAGCGATGAGGCCGGGCTGCCGCCGCAGTGGATGGAGGCGTGGTGTCGCGTGGCGCTGGGGCGGTCGCTGGTGATGGATGGGGATAGCGAGGAGCGCCTGCGGGGGCTTGTTCACCTTGTGCATGTGCCTGCGCGGCTCGAGCAGGTGAGCCCGTACCTGGCGGGCGTGGCGCTCGTGGACGTTGCGCGGGCAGTGGAACGGAGCGGTGACGCGGATGGGGCGGCTCGGGTGTGGCGCGAGCTTGCGGAGAAGTTCCCCGGGCACCCTGCGCTGTCGCTGAGGGGCGTGATGGACACGACGGGGGGTGGTTTATGAATCTCCCCGTGATCGCTGCGCTTGTGTGCTTGTGCGCGGTGTGGACGCTCCCCGCGAAAGCGCAGCAGGGTGACGTGCCGGACGAGACGCCCGCCGAGGTGCGGGACGAGGCTGTGGCTTCTTACTTGGCCGATATGGACCTGTTGGACGTGCTCGCGGCGCACCTGAGGGAGCGTGTGGAGCACGCGCCGAGCCCGGCGCGGGAGCAGGCGGCGGAGGGGCTTGGGAAGCTGTACGTCAAGCTGCTGGGGCGTGCGAAGACGCGGGAAGAGAGGACAACGCTCGAAGCGCAGGCGCGGGCGCTGCTGGACCGTGTGCCGACGGCGGACAACCCGGAACTGCGGATCGACCTCGCGAAGGCGTCGTACCTGTCGGCGGAGGAGACCGCGGAGCGGTTTCGTCTGCGGTTGGCGAAGGACGAGGATGTGGTGGAGGCGCTGCGGGTGCTGCGGGCCGTGGGGCCGCTGTTCACGTCGATCGGCTCGAGGCTGCACGAACGCGTAACGACGCTGGAACGCAAGGAAGAGACGGTTGGCGATGATGAGGCGCTGCTCGTGCGGGCGCAATTGGCGGAGGCGAGGCGGCTGCGTTCGCTCGCGAGGTACTACGACGGGTGGGCCAATTACTACACGGCGCTGCTGAGCGATCACAAGGCGGATGCGCAGCAGGCGCTGGTGGCCTTTGGCGTGCTGCTCAACGCACCGCCCGGCAAGCCCGCGACGCTGGACCGGATGCCCAAGAACCTGCTGCGGTTTGAGCACGTGTCGCGATCGGCGATGGGGTGTGCGTTGGCGGCGTCGCTCGCGGGGGATGACGTAGCCGCGCTGCGGTGGATGGAGGCGCTCGAGTCGTCAACTGAGTTACCGGCGGGCGTGGAGGACCAGTTGTTCTCCCGGCGCATCATCGTGCTGCTGGCGGCGGACCGCTGGTCGGACGCCATCAGCGCGGTGCGGGAGCGTCGCACGGCGCAGGGTGGGGGCGTGGCGATGCTGACCACGCCCGAGGCGCGGCTGCTGGCGGTGCAGACGCTGGAGGCGCTGCGTCGGGAGGACCTGCGGGCGGGGTTCCGCGAGCCGGCGAACGAACTGGCGCAGGCGGCGCTGGCGGACCTCATCGGACGCGGTGAGGTTTCGCAGGTTGTGGACCTTGTCAAGAAGTATGGAACGCTGCCTATCGGGCGGGGCGGGTTCATCGTCGCGTACGTACGGGCCATCGAGTCGTTCGAGGAAACGCGCGGGCAGCACAAGGCCGGGCTCGCGGCGGGTGCATCGGCGGACGATCCGGCGAAGGACCCTGCGGTGGTGAACGCGTACCGCGATGCGGCGAAGCTGCTGGCGGACGCGGCGGCGACCAAGGACGCGGCGACGTTCCCGGATCAGTTGGGGCAGGCGCTGCTGCGGCGGGGCCTTGCGCTGTACTACGCCGGGGACATGACGGCGGCGGCGGACGCGTTTGAAGAGGCGTTCGGGCGGGCGCGGGCCGGCTCGATGCAGCAGGACGCGCTCTGGTTCGCCGTGGTGGCGTTGGACGGCGCGATTGAGGGCGGGACCACGGGGTTGGCGGACCGGCGCAAGCGTCTCGCGACGCTGTTCCTTCGGAGTTTTCCCGGGAGCGAGAACGCGACGCGCCTGCTGCTGCGCGGTGACGAGGGCATCGGCGAGGCGGAGGCGATCGACATCCTGATGAAGGTGTCGCCGGAGTCGCACCTGCACACGGCCGCGCGGCGTCAGGCCTCGCGGCTGCTCTACGCGGCGTACAAGCGGGCTGGGGCGGGCGAGCGGGACTTCGCGGCGATGCGGTTTGCGGATGTCGCGGAAGAGGTCATCCGCGCGGACTTTGCCACGGCGATGAAGGGGGACGGGGAGGCGGCGAAAGAGTCGGCGCAGTCGGTCATCATCCGGGCGAGGCAACTGGCGGACGCGATTCTGTCGCAGCGCGTGCCGGACCTGCCCCGCGTGGAGGCCGCGCTCGACCTGATCGGGCAGGTGGCCTCGCGGACGGGCACGCCGGTGGACGCGTTCAAGGACGAGCTGGCGTTCCGCCGGCTGCAGATCGCGCTCGCGCGGGAGGATGACGTCAAGGTGACGGAGATCGCGGCGGCGTTCCAGGGTTCGAGCGGCCCCTTCGCGGTCGCGGCGGACCGTCTGCTCTTCCAGCGGGGCGTGGACCGGTGGCGTGTGGACGAGAGTGATCTGAAGCTGGCGCGGGACGTGGTGCGGTTTGGGTCGCGGATCATCGACGCGTCGGCCAACCCGCGGGCGCAGGGCCTGGACTACGTGCGGGACCAGACCGCGAAGGCGGCAGCGCTGCTGTGGGACAAGGAACGCAGCGACCAGATGCGGGCACTCGCGATCAGGGTGGACCGTGCGCAGATCGAGAGCGGCGTGCGGACCGTCAGCACGCTCCGGCGCTTGGCGCAGATGCTCGAGGACGCGGGCGACACCGCCGGCGCGCAGCGGGCCTGGGACGAGCTGGTGGATGGGTTTGACGAAGGCACTGAGCCGTGGCTGGAGGCGAGGTACAACTCGCTGCGGCTGCTCATAATGGTCGATGCTGTTGCGGCGTCCTCCGTGTATGACCAGCACATGCTGCTGAACCCCGGCGGCGGCGAGGAGCCGTGGGGGCCCAAGATCGAGGCCTTGAAGGATCAATTGCCCTCGCGCCCGGCTCCTCCGGCGGGGAAGGGGGGTGGCGGATGAGCGATGTGACGCAGCCACCCTCGGCGCTGACGGTGTTCCTGGACTTGCCTGCGGACGAGACGGACCCGCGCGTCCTCCTCGGGCTGCCCGAAAGCGTCGTGGAGCGGCAAGCGGTGCTCAATGCTCTGCGGTCACGCCTCGCGCAGGTCGCGGCGCACCGCCTGGGCGGCACCCCCGAGGCGTCGGAGGTGCGCATCCTTCTGCACGCCGCGGCGGCACGCCTGCTCATGCCGATGTCGGCGACGCCGCAGCCCAGGCTTCCAGTGACGCTTGCGCCGGCGGATGTCGTGGCGTCGGACCTCGGGATGGCATCACGGGCCGAGTTTGAGCGTGGGGCGATGCTCATCCTCGGTCAGCACGGCGGTCTGAACGAGTCTGCGCTGCACGCGCTGCGCATGCTCGCCCTGACGCACGGTGTGCCGGTGGACCAGGTCGTGCCTGAGGTGATGGCGATGCTGACGGGCACCGGTATTTCTCAGCAGGTGGTGCCACGCACGCCCCCCGCGTCCCCCGCGTCCCCCGCACCGCCCGCGCCGCGTGTGCGTCGTGTGCACCGGCACCCGGCTTCGCAGCACGGTGCGGCGCAGCGTCCTGTGCCCGCGTCTTCTGTGGATGTGCCGGCGACTCCTGAAGAAATCGTTGAGCCGCAGGTGCTGAAGGACCAGGCGGACCCGGGCCTGGTCTTCATCAAGCGCATGGTGATTGCAGCCGCGATCGTCGTGCTGTTGCTGGTGGTGGGGGCGGTGGGGCTGTACTTCATGACCGCCGGCCCCAAGCGACCCACGGGTAGCGCCGCCGTCGCCCCCGACGGGACGGTGGCTGCGGCACCCTCGGCCACGGTGGATGCGCCCGGCGGCGCGCCGGGGGCAACCACGCAGGCAGCGCCCGAAGAACCAACGCCAGTGGTGGAGGCGTCGCTCGACGAGGTGATCCAAGGCGTGCGCGACGCGGCGGTGGAACTGGACGCCGCGCCCGAGGCCGCGATGAAGAAGTTCGAGGCTTCGGTCGGCGTGCTGGCCGATCGCTGGCCGACTGCAAGCCCCGCCCAGAGTGCCGCTATGGTCGACGCAGCGATGGAGTTTGTGTACCGCTCGTCGGGCGGCGCGGACCGTGCGCAACGCGCGATCGGCACGCTCGTTTCAGGTGTGGATCTGCTGACGCCGCGGTCCGAGTGGACTGCTCAGGATGTGACGCGCGCGTGCTTCAGCGCCGGTATGCTCGCGAGGCTGCTGCAGGAGCGCGACCTGCCTTCTTCCATGCTGGGCGACCTGCAACGGCGCGGCCGACCGACATTCGGCGATGCCACGAGCCTGGATGGGTCCTTTGGTGGTGGGGTCACGGCGACGGTGGGCCGGCTGCCGGGGCTGCTGTTGGGGGAGGGGTCGCAGGCGCGTGTAAAGGTGGAGCCCCGCGCGTGGGAGGCGTATGCGGCGTGCGTCGCGGCGGGTATCCAGCGCGGTGCGGCGCTGCGGCAGCAGGTGCTGCTGGGCGCGTTGGAACGTGTCGTGCTGACCGACCGCGACCCACACCAGGACGCGTCGATCATGGCCGCGGAGGCTGCGCTCACCAAGGCAGTGGGCTTTGGTACGGGCAGCCCCGCGCGGGAACGACTGGTCCAGTGGCTCTCGCGCAGCGATGTGACGACCAGTGACCTGCACACCATCACCGCCGCGATCCTGGACGCCGGCCAGAACCGAGAACTCGACATCACGATGGTGGTGTCCCTCAACGCGACCGACCTGGACCGGGCGGAACTCAAGAGCCGGTACGAGTCCGCGTGGGGCGTGGTCGGCGCGGCCCCCCCGCGGGAATACGCCGGCAAGTGGGTGGACCGGGCCAAGGGTGAGCTCGCTTCGGAAACCGCGGGTGCTGCGTCGATGGACCAGCTTGTGCAGGCCACGCGGTACGCGGCGCTCAATGCCACGGCGATGCGGATGCAGGACGGCGACGCGTCCACTGTGGATGCAATGCTCGGCAACAGCGAGATCGGCGTCCGGTTCCTGCAACAGCCGAACAACACGTGGTACACGCTCACCGCGACCAGCGAGGGCACCTGGGCCGCGCGGTACCTCGCGGCGGGCCAGGACATCCCCAAGCGACGCGAGATCCTGTCGCAGGTGAACAGCGAGCCCACGCCGGTGGACGCGGCCGTGCTCGTGATGGAGGCCACTCGGGGAGCGCCCGCGCAGGTGCGGGCCGATGCGCGGCGCGTCCTCGCCCGCTACACCTCAAGCCCGACGATCGTCGCGGCACTGCTGGACTTCGCGTCGTTCATTCCCCCCACGCGTGAGAACGCGGCGGTCATCGAGTCGGTGCTCGGCGATCGGCTGCCGACGGCAAGGTCGCCCGCGTGGCGCGTTTCGGTGCGTCGAGCCCTGGTGCGCCGCATGCTGGAGCTTGCGTCGAGCGATGAAGGCGCGTTTGTGGACCTTTCGGCGGACCACATCCGGCGGCAGTACGAGGATGCGCTTGCGTCTTGGAGTGGCGCGGGCGGGCCTAAAGGGGCAAAGACCGCCGCGGCCGGCGGCACGATCTCCGAGACGATTGCCGCTGTGCGCGAGCGGCTCCTCGCCGATGGCAAGAAGATCGTGATCGGCCCGCCGGGCGTGCCGACCGCGGCCGATGTGCTCGCGCGTCTGCAGGAGCGGCGCGGCAGGGCTGATGGCGACATCCACGTGTTCGTGGCTGAGCAGGCGGCGTGCACGGAACTGCTGGCGCTGCTGACCGCGAGCGAGCGCCCCGGGATGGCGGGCACCGTTTCCGGGATTCTGGACGAGTGGGATCAGGCGCGGCGCAGCGCAGGGCACGTCTTTGAGCAGGTCAACGCGGGCGAGCGGGCGATGTGCCGGCTGTGGGTCATCCGGTTGGGGGGTGAGCCATGAAGCACCGTGCGTGGCTGATGGTGGTGGCGTGCGGGGCAGCGGCGGCTGTGCTGGGTGGCCTGCGCGGGGCAGAGGCGCCTGAATCTGCCCCTTCGCCACAATCGCAGGCAGCTTCGGAGAACGAAACGCAGCGGCCGTGGGAGCAGCGGCTGGCCTCGCTCACGCCTGATGTGCCCGAGGCGTACTTCAACCTTGCTGAAGAGGTTGTCGATGCAGACCGTACTGCGGAGGGGCAGAAGCTCGCCAAGCGGTTGTTTGTGCTCGCCTTCGAGCTGGATCGCGCGCGGGGCGGGTCGCAATCACTCGCGGCGAGCGCTTGCCTTGCGCTCGCGGACCTGTCGGGGAATCGCAGTGAACGCGAGTGGCTGCGGGCGCTGGCGCTTCAAGTTGATCCGCGCCGGGAACTGCCCGTGTGGGTGCGGCGCAAGCCCCCGACGACGTCCGAAGCGATTGATTACCAGGTCGCCGTCGCGGTCGGCCTCACGCGCACGGGTGATGGCGCGTTCGCGCGCCAGTTGCTGCGCAGGCCCGAAGTCCGCGACCGGCTCAATGAACTGGAGCGGATGGCACGCCGCATGGGGTTTGCCGCTGGTGCCGACATGCTGCTGCGAGAGGCGTCGCGCTGGCCGTGCCCCAGTTGCCAGAACACGCGGTACGAGAAGCGGGCGAGTTCTCTGCTGGGGGAAGCCCGCCTGTGCTCCAACTGCAAGGGCAAGCCCGGGACAAGGCTCTCACGCCCCGATTACATCGCGCAGCTGCGCTTTGAGTCGTGGCTCCTCGCGGGCACCAAACGCACGTGGGCGAGCCAGGTGACCGTGGACATGGGTGAGCCCCTTGCGGACCTGGACCCCGGAGCGCTCTCGCGCATGATGAGCGTGGACGCGACGCGACCGTGGTACCGGGCCGGGGTGTGGGTGCAGTCCGCGGCGGGCGATGTGGAACCCATGGGAGAAGCCGCGCCGAGCAGCGCCACCCCGCCCGCGTCAACCGCCGGAGGGAGTTGAGCCAACGCACCATGGCGGGCGCCTCACGGCAGGAACGTGTAGTCGTCGGTGGTGTTCACGACGCCCTCGGGCACGACGACGCGCAGCCGCGTGTGCCCATCGACGTACGCGAGGTTCGCGTGGACCTGCTGGGAGTCCAGCCACCGCATGCCCCGGTCGCCGCCCTGCTGGAAGTTGTAGATCGGGTGCGTGCCGATGGCCCAGGTCTTGGAAGGGGAACGCGGCTCCGGCATGCGCCCGCCGCCCAGGGGCACGAGCGTGGCGTCGTCCTCGCCGGTCAGCGTGTGGTCGTTGAGCGTGTAGGACGAGCCGATGAAGTCGTACATCGACCGCGTGGACTCAAAGCCGGGGATGGGCACGCCCGTCTGCGTCGAGCCCTTGTCGATCGGGGAGCGGAACGCCTCCAGCGGGAAGACGCCGTCCTCGCTGTCGGGCGGCACGCGGTCGTTGTTCACGTAGCGGTTGAGCGGGCGGCGCTCCGCGCCGAAGGAGTCGATGCCGTAGAACGGCAGTTGGCCCTTTTTGCCGCCGAACAGCGCACCGATGACGGCGTCGCCGCCGGTGGGCAGCGGCCCCAGCGCCTGCGGCATGCGTCGGTCAAAGTCGTTCCAGTACGCGCCCAGCGCGACGGAAAGTTGTTGGAGGCGCGAACCGCACACGGTGGTGCGGGCCGTGGCGCGGACCTTTGCGAGCGCGGGCACAAGCAGCCCGATCAGCAGCGCGATGATCGCGATCACGACAAGCAGCTCGATGAGGGTGAATCCCCGGGAACGCATGAGCGGGAATGTAGGAGCGTGCATCGGCGTTGGTCGTTCAGGGTTTCTCGGCGCGGATCGCCAGGAACATGGGGATTTCGCGCCTCGCCCGGTTCTCCTCGCTTGCGCGCGGGCCGGGCTGGCTCTGGCGCGCGCTGGCCCATTCCTCAAGTGCGGTCATGCGGAGCCCTGCGTCCGCCAGGGCTTTCACGTACGCCTGCACCGGGCGATGATGAGTGATCGTTGTGACCGCTGAGCGCCCGTGGGAAGCAGCGCCGGGGTTCATCACGATTTCGCGGTGCGTCGCGGAGAGATAGGAATCCACCCGCCGGAACTGGCGGGCAATGCTCGCCTCGCGGGGCTTCGCCATGGTGCCCGGCTTGCGCGGCGCGGGGTCGTCGTTGGTCACCTCGGCCCAGCCCCACGACGTCTGCCCTGGGGAACGGAACGCGGGGTGGAGAATGACGGACACGAGCCGCCCGCCGGGCTTCAGGTGCTTCACCACCCCGGCCATGACGGGCGAGAGCGGCTCGATGTTCATGAGGGCCATGACGCACGTTGCCGCGTCGAAGGCCGGCCCGGCGTCGAGTGATCCCAGTTCGCGCGCGTCGCCGACGAGGTACTTGGACTCTGCGTCCTGGCGCTGTGCGAGACCCACAAGCTGCGGAGACGAGTCGACGCCAACGCAGGTCGCGCCGAGCGAACTGAGTTCGCGGCAGAGGATGCCCTGCCCGCAGGCGACGTCCAGGATGCGTTCGCCCGCCCGCGGCGAGAGCAGGCGGATCGTGCCGGGCAGGATCACCTGGTCGTAGTGGTCGCTGCGGCGCCCTTCGAGGAGTTCGTCGTACCACGCGGCGACATGGTCCCAGGAGGAAGCAGTGCTGGTGTCGCTGGCAGGCTTGGACTTTGCTGCGCCAACGGTGCCCATTACTTCGCTCGCGGCGCGGAAGGGTTCGGTGGGGGCGGCGGCGCGGGTGGTCGACTGGTCCTCGCCGCCGCCAACGAGCATTTCAAAGGTGCTCGGCGCGGGGCTGCGGAAGCGGAGCGTTTCGCCGGTGCTGGGGTGCGTGAAGCCGAGTTCGCTCGCGTGCAGGCAGACGCGCCCGACGGGGTCGGTGCCCGCGCCGTAGCGGCGGTCGCCGGCGATGGGGCGGGCGATGCTGCGCATGTGCGCGCGGATCTGATTCTTGCGGCCGGTCTCGAGGCGCACCTGCACGAGTGTGCGGCCGTGCCCGACACGCAGCACGCGGTAGTGCGTCACGGACAGGCGGGCTTCTTCGTCCTCGTCTTTGCTGACCTTCTTGGCGGCGGTGGGGGAGGAGACGACACGGACGATGCCGTCATCGCCCTCCAGCAGGTAGCCTTGGATAGTGCCCGCGGGGGATCCGGTGATTTCACCCTCCAGTACGGCTGTGTAGATACGGTGCACGCGCTTGGCCTTGAAGTCTTCCTTGAGCCAGTGGAACGCCTTTTCTGACTTCGCGAAGACGAGCAGGCCCGAGGCCTCTTTGTCCAGGCGGTGGATGATCCATGCCTTCACGCCCCGCCGGCGGGACTTCTGGCGGGCGTACTCCTTCAGCAGTTGGAACACGCTCTCCTGGTCGGGAGAATCGACGCTCGCGGTCAGCATCCCCGTGGGCTTTTCGAGCACGATGAGGTCGGCGTCCTCGTGGACGATCTTGACGCCCGCGCCGATGGTGCGGTAGCGCTCGCTCGGCGCGTCGCGGTCTTCCCGCGGCGACTGGTGCGCAGAGTGCTCATACGAGGGAGTCTCTTCACGGGGGCGGAAGGTGCGCGGG
This sequence comes from Phycisphaerales bacterium, assembly GCA_036261855.1. Lineage (GTDB taxonomy): Bacteria > Planctomycetota > Phycisphaerae > Phycisphaerales > UBA1924 > BJHL01. The sequence continues at coordinate 11,377 of DATAKA010000017.1, forward strand.
CCATCGGACCGCGGGTCCGAACCCGGTCCGACGCGGGGCCCCGAGCGAGGTCCGAAACGCGGGCCATCACGCGGGCCATCACGCGGGCCATCACGCGGGCCAGTCCGAGGGCCAGTCCGAGGGCCAGTCCGAGGGCCCGTGCGTGGGCCCGAGCCCGGCCCAGAGCGAGGGCCCGGGCGCGGCCCACGCGGCCCCGTGGGGGCGTCGCGGCGGTCAGTCTTCTTGAACGGCTTGCGGATGGGGGCCATGTGCGGGTGCCTTCGGTGCGTCCGCACCCGGGCGGCCTGAAGGAGAGCGCCCGGCGTCCGATCGCGGTGAGTTCGTCGTGCTTCCCGTGATCATACGTGCGCTGCGGCGCGACCAGTCTTCATCGCGTGCCAGCGCTGATCGATCAGGTCCAGCAGCCACGGCGCGGCGTCGGTCTTGGGACGCTTGTCAAAGGTTTGGGGCGGCGTCGCGTCGGCGTAAAACACGGTCGCCTCAATGCTGTCGCTGTCCATCGTTTCGAGTGGGTTCGCGACGACCATGTCTATCTTCTTCCGCTGCATCTTGGAGCACGCGGCGACGACAAGTTCGTCCCGGGGTTCGAGCGCGAAACCCACGAACAACTGGCCCGGCTTGCGCGTCGTGGAGACCTCCGCGAGCAGGTCCGGCGTGGGCTCGAGTTCCAAGTGGAGGATCTCGCTCTTACGGCGGAACTTGCCACCGAAGAAGGCGGGATCGACCTTGGGGCGGTAGTCCGCCACCGCCGCGGCCATGATGAGGATGTCGGCGGTAGGAACGTGCCGGCGCAGGAGCACCTGAAGGTCCGAAGTCGTGCGGAATCGCTCGATCCGGATGCGGGGGTCGGTCGGCACCACGGTGACGGGGCCCAGCAGGAGTGTGACTTCCCAGCCGCGGTGCGCGCACTCGGTCGCGAGGGCCGATCCCATCCGCCCCGACGACCGGTTGCCAATGAACCGGACCGCGTCGATGGGTTCATGGGTCGGGCCGGCGGTGATCAGGACGCGCGGACAGTGGTTGCGGGGAGTGGGGGGTGTGGGGTTGGGCAAGCGAATCCTCACGAGTGCGGGCGGCGGGTCCGGCAGGTGGCACCCGATCCAATCCCATTGAGTTCAGACTTCGCCAAAGCGGTGCCGAGTCCGTTGGTTGATCCGGCGGTTGGTCGGTGTCGGGCGGGCCGATGGGGATTATTGCGGGGGTGGCGGAGGGGTGCCCTGAACAGGCCTGGGGCACTCGCGGTTCATTATTGATGATGGGGTATTGCAACCGGTGGAGTTGGGCCGGATAATGTTCTCCCCCGACATCCCGGGTTGCGCTGCGCGCAAGGGCCGGGGCTGGTGGGGCATGGGTGACCGCGTTTCCGGTAGTGGGAACGGATCACCCGGGGCGTGCGGGGCGTATGGGTTCGACTGGTTGGCGGTCCGAACTGGAGTTAGGCGACCTCATGGCACGATCGCGAAAGAAGCTGGGTGAAATCCTCGTGGGGCTGGGCATCATCACGCCGGAGCAGGCGGAGAAGGCCGCGGTCTCCGCGAAGGGGTCGGGCAAGAGGCTCGGTGAAGCGCTGGTGGAACTTGGCTTCGCCAAGGACGATCAGGTCGCCAAGGCCCTCGCGAGCCAGTTCGGGTGGGAGTACGTGGACCTCGCGGCCAACGGGATCGCGGAGAAGATCGACCTCAAACTCATCCCCGACGACCTCGTCAAGAAGCACCAGATCCTGCCGCTGGGCAAGTCGGGCGGCCGCCTGCAACTCATCATCCACGACCCGCTGGACCTGCAGCTCATGGACATGCTGCGGTTCCGCCTCAACGTCGAGGTGGACCCCCGTCTGGCGAGCCGGTCGCAGATCAGGAAGTTCCTGGAGGCGTCGTCGCAGGGCACCGCCCGGAAGTTCGAGGCCGGCCAGTCGCTGGTCACCGAGTCGATCGACAAGAGCGTGGACAAGTCCGTCGACAAGTCGATGGACAAGTCGATCGACGTGACGGAGGACGACGCGCCGATCGTCAAGCTCGCCAACCGCCTGATCGCCGAGGCGGTCCGCATGCGGGCGAGCGATATCCATATCGAGCCGATGGGCGACCGCGTGCGCCTCCGTTACCGCATCGACGGCGTGTGCATCGAGCGGGACAACCTGCCCAAGCGCATGCAGAACGCGCTCCTCAGCCGCGTGAAGCTGATGAGCGGCATCAACATCGCCGAGAAGCGCATCCCGCAGGACGGCCGCATCAAGATGGATATCGACGGCGTCAACGTCGACTTCCGTGTCAGCGCGTGCCCGATCTACCACGGCGAGAGCGTCGTGCTCCGCGTGCTGCGACCCGACAGCGTGCGCATCGGCCTGGTGAACCTGGGCTTCGAGGCCGACAACCTCGCGATCTTCAACCGCATCATCCGCCGTCCCAACGGCATCTTCCTTGTGACGGGCCCCACCGGCTCGGGCAAGACAACCACGCTGTACTCGGCGCTCGACGTGCTCAACCGCCCCGACAAGAAGATCATCACCGCCGAGGACCCGGTCGAGTACAACTTCAACGGCATCAACCAGTGCCAGGTGCGTGAGCACATCGGGCTGACGTTCCCGATCATCCTGAAGAGCATGCTCCGCCAGGCGCCCAACATCATCCTGGTGGGCGAAATCCGCGACAAGGAAGTGGCCGAGATCGCCATCCAGGCCGCGCTGACGGGCCACCTGGTGTTCAGCACGCTGCACACCAACGACGCCCCGAGCGCGATCACGCGTCTCATCGACATCGGCGTCAAGCCGTTCCTGGTCGCCTCGTCGATCCAGGCGATCATGGCCCAGCGCCTCATCCGCGTGAACTGCAAGGAGTGCAAGCGCCTGGCGCAGCCCGAGGAACTCGACGACAACTACCTGCGCCTCGTCGGCATCAAGCGCGAGGAAGGTGTCGGCAAGATCATGAAGGGCGCGGGGTGCGCCAACTGCGTCAACACCGGCTACCGCGGCCGCAAGGCCATCTTCGAGATGATGCAGATGAACGCGGAAATCCGCGAGCTGGCGTTCAACCTCGCCCCCGTGTCGGACCTGCGGCGAGCCGCGGTCGCCAGCGGCATGCGGTCGCTCGTGGAGGACGGCAAGCTCAAGGTGCTCGGCGGGGTCACCACGCCCCAGGAGATCGCGGTCTGCACCCAGGTGGACCTGGACAACTTGAGCGTTCAGGCTGCGTGAGTATGGAGAGTCTGTTTTAGGAGTTGTGACGTATGTCAACGATGCAAATCGACCGCCTCCTCGACACGGTCGTGAAGTTCGGCGCAAGCGACCTGCACCTGACGGTCGGCCGCCCGCCCACCATCCGCCTCCACGGCGATCTGCGCAGCCTCCAGACCAAGGTGCTGGACTCCGAGGACATGGTGTCGCTCATGAAGGCGATCACCCCGGAACGCAACCAGCAGGAACTCCAGGAAGAGGGCACGACGGACTTCGGTTTCGCGTACGGCACCGCCGCCCGATTCCGTGTGTCGGTCTTCCGCCAGCGCGGCGACCTGGCCATCGTCCTCCGCCAGATTCCCAACCGCCTGCTCTCCATCGAGACCATCGGCCTGCCCGAGGTGACCAAGGAACTGATCCGGCGACCCCGCGGCATGTACCTGGTCACAGGCCCCACCGGCTCGGGCAAGACCACCACGCTGGCGTCGATGATCAACTTCATCAACGAGACGATGGACCGCCACATCGTGACGATGGAAGACCCCATCGAGTACTACCACTACCACAAGAAGTCGGTGGTCAACCAGCGCGAGGTGGGTACCGACACCCCCTCATTCTCGGAAGCCCTCCGCCGCGTGCTCCGTCAGGACCCGGACGTCATCCTGGTCGGTGAAATGCGCGACCTTGAGACCATCGAGTCGGCCGTGCGAGCCGCCGAAACGGGCCACTTGGTCTTCGGCACCCTCCACACAACGGGTGCCGCCAAGACCATCGACCGTATCGTGGACGCCTTCCCAGTGACCCAGCAGAACCAGATTCGGGTGCAGCTCAGCACGGCCCTGCTGTGCATTCTGAGTCAGGCGCTCCTCACCCGGGTCGACCAGCCAGGAATGGTGGCTGCTTACGAGTTCCTCGTCATCACTCCCGCCGTGGCCAACCTGATCCGCGAAGCCAAGACCTTCCGTATCGATTCGGCCATCCAGACCGGCAAGAAGTTCGGTATGCAGCTGCTTGATGACCATCTCTGGTCGCTATACACGGCCGGCAAGATCTCCGCGGAGGAGATGATTGACGTGAGCAAAAACCCGAATGAGCTGACGGCACGGGTCCATCGCATGGGACGCACCGTTGGCCGCATGGAATGGGACGACGAGGACGCACAGAAGGCGGAATGAATCAAAAACCAAAAGAGCCATCAGTTCAATGGCTTGGATTCGTTTGCACAATGTAGAACCGATCTGTTATCCTGACCGAATCGACTTGAATGGAGCCGCAGCGAGGTCTGCGCCCCAGGGTTGGTTGGCCGGGAATGGCAGGTCGGTTCTGGCATTCCCGGAGGTTCACTAGATATGGCAGCACCCGGAACCAGTACCGCGATCGACCCCGCCGAGCTCAAGGGACGGAAGCTTGGCCGCGTCCTCACCAAGATGGGGAAGGCCAGCCGCGAGCAGGTCCATGAGGCCCTGGCGATCCAGCAGACCCGGAAGGTCAAGATCGGGCAGTTGCTGGTGGAGCTTGGCTACTGCAAGCCCACGGACATTGCGTCGGCTCTGGCGGGGCAGGCCGGGATGGCCTACCAGGACCTGACCGGGTGGGACCTGCCCGAGAAGCTCAAGGACGTGGTGCCGGCGGAGAACGTCCGGTCGTACGAGGTTGTGCCGCTGGAGTACAACCCCACGAGCAAGCGGCTCAAGATCGCGATGAAGACGCCGGACAACTTCCGCGCGGTGGACGACCTTCGTCTGCTGCTGGGCGGGAACGTCGAGGCGGTCGTCGCCGACGGCGCGTTGATCGATGCGATCATCGCCAAGCACTTCGCCAAGCGCGAGTCGGTCGCGGACGTCGTCAGCAATCTGGCGAAGGACGACAAGTTCAAGGCCCTGGCCGGGAAGAACGACGCGTCGATCGATCTCGACGCGCTGACCGATGCCGCGAACGACAATCAGGTGGTGAAGCTCCTGAACCTGGTGCTCCTGCAGGCGATCAAGGACCGGGCGAGCGACATCCACTTTGAGCCGTTCGAGACCGAGTTCAAGATGCGGTACCGCATCGACGGCGTGCTGTACGAGATGGTGCCGCCGCCCAAGCAGCTTGGCCCGGCGATCATCAGCCGCATCAAGGTCATGTCGAGCCTCGACATCGCCGAGCGTCGCTTGCCGCAGGACGGCCGCATCGAGCTGTCGGTGGGCGGCAAGCCCGTGGACCTGCGTATCGCGATCCTGCCGACGATCTACGGCGAGAGCTGCGTGATGCGCGTGCTGGACCGCAGCAACGTTGAATTGTCGATCGATCGCGTAGGCCTGCGGCCCGACGACCTGGAGACGGTGATCCGCCTGATCCAGAAGCCCAACGGCATCGTGGTGGTGACGGGCCCCACGGGCAGCGGCAAGACGACGACGCTGTACGCGGCGCTCTCCAAGCTCAACGACATCGAGACCAAGATCCTGACGGCCGAGGACCCGGTCGAGTACGACATCGACGGCCTGTGCCAGGTGCAGGTGAACAGCGAGGTCGGGCTGACGTTCGCCAAGGCCCTGCGCAGCTTCCTGCGTCAGGACCCGGACGTGATCCTGGTGGGCGAGGTGCGTGACCTGGAGACGGCGCAGATCGCCGTGCAGGCGTCGCTGACGGGCCACCTGGTGCTCTCGACCCTGCATACCAACGACGCGCCCAGCAGCATCATCCGCATGGTGGACCTGGGCGTGGAGCCGTTCCTGCTGACGGCGACGCTCGAGGGCATCGTGGCGCAGCGCCTGGTCCGCAAGGTGTGCACGCAGTGCAAGGAGTTCTACGAGCCCAAGGAGGAGGAGCTCATGGAGCTCAACCTGCGGCCGCAGGACGTCGCGGGCAAGCGGTTCGCCCGCGGGGCCGGCAAGGTGGACGGCAGCCCGTGCCCCAACTGCAACGGCAGCGGGTACCGCGGGCGCATGGCGATCTTCGAGATCATGACCATGGACGACACCATGCGTGAGCTCATCATGAAGAACAGCAATACCGCCGTGCTGCGGCGGTACGCGAGGAAGCGCGGCATGCGGAGCCTGCGCGAGAGCGGGCTGATGGGCATCTACGACGGCGCGACGACCATCGATGAGGTGGTGCGCGAGACGCTGAGCGAGGAAGATTGATCAGAAACAGCGGGTCACGGTGTCACGGGTTGGCCGGGGTGTGTGGCTGGAAGAGATTGGAGCTGAGCGATGGCGACGTTTGCGTATGAAGCGTTGAACTCTTCGGGCAAGCCTCAGAAGGGCACCATTGAAGCGGCGTCTCAGGAAGAGGCGATCCAGCGGATCAAGGGCCAGGGGCTGTACCCCTCCTCCATCAAGGAGCAGGCGGGCAAGAAGGGTGCGTCGTCGGGCCCGGACAAGGAGCTCAAGGGCGACGCCGTCAAGCTGAAGCGCAAGCGCGGCAAGGGCGGCAAGGTGAGCGCGAAGGTGCTCACGACGTTCACCCGTCAGCTCTCGACGCTGCAGGACGCCGGCCTGCCGCTGCTGCGGAGCCTCCAGATTCTCGAGGCGCAGCAGAAGCCGGGCAAGTTGAAGAACGTGCTGATCGGCGTGGGCGAGGAGGTCGAGGGCGGCGCATCGCTGTCGGAAGCGATGAGCAAGTTCCCCAAGTGCTTCGACCACCTCTACGTCAAGATGATCAACGCCGGCGAGATCGGCGGCGTGCTGGACATCATCCTGCAGCGCCTCGCGGAGTTCATGGAGAAGAGCGAGCGGCTCAAGCGCCGCATCCGGGGTGCCATGGTGTACCCGATCGCCGTCATCTCGATCGCGACCGTCATCCTGTCGGCGATCATGATCTTCATCATCCCGAAGTTCGAGGAGATCTTCAAGGACTTCGGCGTGGCGCTGCCGGCGCTCACGATGTGGCTGATCAACACGAGCCGGTGGTTCGCGGGCAAGGTGCCGGGGCAGAGCGTCCCGGGCGTGCTCATCGTGCTGCCGGCGCCCATCATCTTCTTCTTCGGGTACAAGCTCATCCGCATGACGGGCCCGGGCAAGGCGGTGACGGACTGGATCTTCCTGCACATGCCGATCTTCGGGCCGCTGGTCCGCAAGAGCGTCATCGCCCGCTTCACGCGCACGCTGGGCACGCTGGTGTCGGCGGGCGTGCCGATCCTGGAGGCGATCAAGATCACGAAGGAAACCAGCGGCAACCACGTCTTCGAGCAGGCGCTCCAGAAGGTGCACGACAGCATCCGCGAGGGCGAGGGCTTCGCCCAGCCGCTGCGCGAGAGCAAGACGTGCGACGCGATCGTGGTGAACATGATCGACGTGGGTGAGGAGACGGGCGAGCTGGACGCGATGCTGATGAAGATCGCGGACAACTACGACGAAGAGGTGGACGTGGCGGTGGCCTCGCTGGTCAGCCTGCTGCAGCCGCTGATGGTCGTGGTGCTGGGTGTGTTCGTCGGCACGATCGTCATCGCGATGTTCCTCCCGCTGGTCAAGATGATCTCGTCGCTGCAGGGCGGCGGCGCCGTCTAAGGCGCGGAAAGGCGGCCATGGCACTCGGGACAGTTCAGCCACGCGGGGACGCACGGGCGTTCACGATCATCGAGCTCATCGTGAGCATCGCCATCATCGCGCTCCTGCTGGGCATCGCGGTGTTCGGGGTGCGCACGCTGCAGAAGAGCGCGAGGGGCACCGTGGCGCAGACCATGGTGAACCAGATCGCGACGGGCATCGACCGGTTCGAGGACTCGGTGGGCTTCCTGCCGCCCCTCGTGAAGGACCGGGGCGACCCGGTGCCCGCGGTGACGACGCTGACGCTTGTCCGCGGCGGCCGCAACGTCGTGCGCGTGTACGAGCCGGACGTTCCCGCCGACGTGCAGATCCTCAACGACCTGGTGCTCACGGGGAATGTCAACAACAACCCCTTCGAGGGCGAGTTCCGGTACAGCGACGCGTCGCTGGCGTTCTTCCTCGTCGGCGCTCTGGACTACCGCTACACCGACAACGGCCAGCCCGAGGTCGTGATCGACGGCGTGAAGGGGCCGGGGATGTACAAGCCGACTCGCGATGGCGAGTTCGGCGTGCCGCGAGAGCTTGTGAACAGCAACGGCGAGCGGCGGGTCGGCACGCCGCTGGAGTCGTTTGTCAACATCGGCAGCGGCGGCGCAAAGCTGGCCTACGCGACGGCGAACGAGCCGCGGTCCGTGAAGCTGGTGGACGCCGGCGGCGTGCCGATCCGGTACTACCGGTGGATCAACGGCAACCCGCCCGCGAACAACGCCAACGGCCCGCTGCAGGTGCAGAGCCTGGACGACCTGAAGGTGCCCCGCATGGTGGGGCGGTTCACGGTGGATGTCGCCAACCCCGTGCTGAACCAGACGACGTTCCCCACGCCGCTGGACCGCGATATCCGTCAGAACGCCGCGCTCAAGAGCGCGACGTGGGCCGTGGTTGCCGCGGGCCCCAACGGTGTGTTCGGTGATGAGCCGCTGCAGGACGTCGCGAAGGCGCTGGGGCGGTCGTACGACGTGTCGGAGGAGCCCAAGCTCCGGGCCGAGGCGGAGCAGGACAACATTGTGAAGGTGGGCGATGGCCAATAAACACACATCCATCACCCGGGCGCGGCACGCCTTCTCGCTCATCGAAATGATGGCGGTGCTGGTGATCCTCGCGATCCTGCTCGCCATCGGCGTGCCGTCCATCCGTTCCATGATCTACTCGTCCGAGCGCTCGCTGGCGGAGAACCAGCTCCGCGTCGCCATGACGGCGGCCCGTGATGCGGCGGTGCGTTCCGGCGGCGGTGACGCGGCGGCGGTCTTCTTCTACCAGGACAACCGGACGGTGATCATTCCCTGCGTGAGTGTGGGCATCGTCAACGACCGCAAGTCGGTTGCGGGCGCTGACGTCACGACCGGCCCGCAGGACACCGAGCGCGAAGTGTTTGTCCCGGTGGAGGGCATCGAGCCCATCCGCATGCCGCTGGGGTGGAACGTCCGGGGCTACGCCGCGCCGGGCGTGATCCCGACGCAGGTGACGGGCTCCAGCCCCTCCGACGGCTGGATGGACTGCACCGGCAGTATGCCCACCGCCATCGCCAACCAGGGGCACTGGGTCTTCCCGGAGACCAGTTTCCTTGACCTCACGGCACTCTCGCAGCCCAACGGATCGGTGCAGGGTGAGGACGAAGGATGGAAGCGTCAGACGTTCATGGTGCGGTTTGAGTCCGGTACGGGCAACGCGGCGATCAGCGCACGCGTGCCGGTGCTGGTGCTGGACCCGCTGCCGGTGCTGAGCGGCGAGGGGTTCCGCGGCGCGGGGCGTGATCCCTACTCCCTGGAAGTGCACGACCCGACACAGGCGGCGTCGCTCGAGGCATTCGTACGGCAGCAGATCAATAACCCGCAGCTCCGCGCGGGCAACCCGCCGGAGATCACGAAGATCCTGGGCGACATTTCGCCCGACACGGTGCTGGCGATGCCCGTGACGGAGATCGCGCTCTACGACGAGGCCAGCATGGCCAGCGCGATCGGCGTCGTGCGCCTCAACCCGATCACGAACAGCCTGTACGGCAACATGGAAGACGAGACGCTCGCCCCAACCGTGCCGGAGTTTGACCGCTCCACCCGCACGTGGGGCGGCGCAGTGCCCGATGCGCAGGACATCCAGGCCCGCGTCAACGCGTACATGACGCGCGATGCGCACACCCCCCGCGTGCTCGATGAGAGCACCTCCTTCGAGGCGCGGGTGTTCACGATCCAGCGGTACATGGGGCAGATGACCGAAGTCAGCCCGGAGATTGAATCATGAAGACCCGCACGCCCGCTCCCGGCCGCCGCGCATTCACGCTTGTGGAAGTGCTGGTCGGCATCCTCATCCTGGGCCTGGGTCTGCTCGGGTTGGGCGCCATTTACCCGGCGGTCGCCATCCAGCAGCGCGGGGCGAGCGATGCCGTGGAGGGCCAGGCCGCGGCCGACGCCGCCGAGGCATTCTTCAAGGGCAATGGCTGGCTCAACCGTCGTTCCGTGCAGCCCGCCACGCTCACAGACCCGCGGGTCGTTCAGGGATGGGACGCGGCGCTGCTGTCCAACGGCGGCGGCAAGGGGCGCGGCTGGCGGTCGATCGAGGATGACGGCACTTCCAACTTTGATCCGCGTCTGATCTCGCTCGACGGGAGCACGGGTGACATCACGATTGGCGCCCCAGGCGCGCAGGCCGGGTACGGCTTCCCGAACGGCGACACGGACAATCTCCTGGTCATCAGCGCCCGCGACCGGCTGATGCCGCGCGTGAGCAACGCCAGCGCGACGCCCTTCGGCGACGCCCGCTTCGTGTGGGACGCCGCGGCCCGGCGCGTGGACCGCACCTCCCCGCTGCGCCTGCCCGCGACCAACCGCACCATCCGCGAGAAGTTGCAGGACGTGGTGCAGGTCGCGGTATTTGTGCGCCGACTGGACCCCGGCATCCGCAACCGCGAGGGCGTGCAGTACGTCCCCGTCGCGCAGACCGAGGACGGCCTCGCCTCGCTCGACGGCGTGGGCACCGGCGGGCCGGCCGACGGCCCCAACTACGCCCCCATCCGCCTGATGGAGCTCGTGCCGTGGGCCGACGCCTTCCCGCAGGACACGGGCATCCCCGCGAACGCGATGATCCGCTACGTCCACCTGTCGGATTCCGCGCCCCTCAGCGTCGGCATGACGGCAGACTCCGTGGACACCGCCATCGGCCAGGTCGGGCAGAAGTTTGCTCTGGCGGACGGCACGGTGGTCACGGTGCTCTCCGTGCAGCGCGACGCCCGCCTGCAGCGCAACGTGCTGCGGATTGACCCCGAGGTGCCCAACTGGGCGTTCAACATCCGTCCCACCGAGCCGGAGGGCATCCCCGCGCTCTTCACGGCCCAGCCGCCGGTCGCGGTGCGCGTCTTCACGCTGCGGGACGGGGGGGCGATCTAAGTGCAGGCCACCACGACACCAACCCCGTCCGCCCACGTCGCCCGCCGCCCGGCGTTCACGCTGCTCGAACTGCTCGTCACCATCGGCGCGGTCGCGGTGGTGGCGGTGGGGCTCGCGGCGGTCTTCGGCGCAGTGGGGGACGCGGTTGCCACCGGCCGGCGCGTCAGCCGCCTCACGCAGTACTCCCGCATGATCGAGGCCCAGCTGCGCAAGGACTTTGAGTCCATGTCGCGCGACGGTTTCCTCGTCATCCGCCAGCAGTACGCCGACGCCAACGGCAACGGCACGTTCGACGCCGTGACCAATGCTGATCCGGGCGACGGCGTGCGCGTCGGCGAGTCCGACACCGCCCCGCGCCTGCGCCGCGTCGATGAGATCATCTTCTTCGCCCACGGCGACTTTGTCAGCAACCGCGCCGTGCTGTCCGACCCCAACTGGGTCGCCCGCAGCGACAGCGCGATGATCTACTACGGCCACGGCGAGCCGCTGAACCCCGACACCGCGCTGCCGGGCGACCCGTACTACGAACCCAAGGTCAACTTCGCGCACGTCGGCAACGACCCCGACTCCCTGGGGCGGCAGGGCGGCATCAACCGCTTCGCCGGCCGCTGGACGCTTCTCCGCCACGCCACGCTGCTGTGCCCCGTGCCCGCGCGGTCCTCGGCCCCCAGTGGAAACGTGTACGACGTCGCGCTTGGCAACGTCAGGCTCCTCGACAAGGACTGCCAGATCGCCGGCCAGCCCGCGATGGCGAGCATCTTCCGCGCCATCAACAGCGGCCGCGGCGTGAACTCTCCCTCGCAGTTCACCGTCACCAACCCGGCCGAGACCGACCACCTCTGGTACGTCGCGGATACGCAGACGGCCAACTTCAACGCCGCCGACAAGGTCAATTACGCCGGCACGGCCTTCCGCTCGCCCATGCTCACTTCCGGCGTGGTTGATATCGCCACGACCAGCCTGGAAGAGATCAAGCAGCGCCTCCTGGGCTTTGATACCGCGGACCTTCCGAACCAGTACGACCCCGCCGCGCAGCAACGCACCTTTGTGCAGAGCGTCCTTGGCGCCGCTCAGAACCAGCGTCAGGCGACGCCCGCGCAGGTCGATGTCATGCACTCGTGGATGGACAACGCCTTCCCCGGCCCCGCGGCGAACATCAACGACCAGGAGTGGGGCACGCCCTACGCCTCCACCGGCCCGAACATCACGCAGGAAGTCGCCCGGCGCTCGCGCATCCGCTGCGAGGAGCGCGCGGTGGACCTTCTGGGCGCCGTGGGCGGCGTGGGCAACAACCCCGCGCAGCAGCGGCAGGGCGCCTTCACGCGGGCCGACCGTCTGATGCTCCCCATGCACAACCTGGCCCAGGCGTGCAGCGAGTTCTCGGTGGAGTGGACCTTCGGCCAGATGGACGTCACCACCACGCCCAACGAGCTGGTGTGGCACGGCCTGGTGCCCCCGCCGGTGCCGGTGGGCGTGCGGCCCGCGCCCGCCGCGCGGCCGTACGACGACAGCCTTGAGAACGCCGTCCGCGTAACCGTGCCCCTGCGGGGTGTGGTCGCCGGCCGCACCACGGCCGACTACGTGGTGTCCGAGCGTCTCATCTACGGCAAGCAGATCGGTGCCGCCGGTGATCCGCCCGCCGACGACCTGCTCACCCTCACGTCATACTTCGGGCAGATCGACCCGGTCTTCAACCCCGACAGCAACGTCAACACGGTGGACACCACCGTGGACGCGATCGTGCTGGACGCGACCACCGCGGGCAACGGCACGCTGGGCGACGCGACCGACTCGGGCGTCGTTCGTGTAGCGTGGCCCTGGCCCACCCTCATCCGTGTGCGCATCACCCTGGCAGACCCTGTGGACCCCAGGCCCGAGACCGAGCAGACGTTCGAGTACGTGTTCGAGGTGCCCAGCCGCGACGGCACGTGAAGATGCGAAGATGCCCGAGGCTTCAGCCCTTTGGCCGTTGGCAGAGTGCAGGCAAGTGCCCCGCGTGAACAGTGGCGGGGCGTGGAGTGTTGACTCATGACGATGCAGCGTGCGCAGTGTGGTGTGGGAGTCTTCGGGCGTTCGCGCAGCGACGCACGGCCCCTGCCCGGTGTGATGAACGCCCTCGCCGGCGCGCCGGCGGGCTGGCAGGTGCGGCCCGATCCGCGCCGCCGCGGCTCGTTCCTCGTGCTCGTCGTCGGCACGCTCGCGCTCCTGGCGGTCATCACCATCGTGTACGTGGCGCTGGGCAATCAGGACAACCGCACGCGCGCTGCGACTGTGAAGCGCGGCCAGTTGGATGAAGTCCCCAGCAAGATGGCGGACTACATCGCGGGCGTGATCGCGGAAGATGCCCTGGCGATCTCCAACGAGCGCAACCCCGACCCGACCCTGGCGGGAACGCAGGACCCCGCCGAACTGATCGAGTACCGCGAAGCCACCGACGCGCCCGGCGTGTGGTACAACGTCTTCTCCAACCCGGGCCAGAGCCCCGCGGCCCCCGCGCCCAACACCATCCTCTGGAAGCGTGCCCAGTTCAACCCCGCGGGCACGGTGCGGTCGGACTTTGACCCGCAGGGCGGCGGCGCAGCGCTCGACGCGGCCCAGGTGCCCGTCGGCGGCGCACTGGACCTTCTCTACAACAACGTCCCGCCGAGCGACCCGTGGCTCGCGTCGTCCGAGCCCACGTTCCTGGACTTTGGCAACAACGGCCCGACGGAGTTTGAGCGCCTGTACCTCGACAAGCGCGACTGGTTCTCGATCACGAACATCGCGCCCGATGGTTCCTTCGTCAACCTCGCGAACCTGCGCCCGGAATACTCCGGCTTTGGCGCAACGCCCGAGGAGATGCGCGGCATCGGCCTCAATTCGACGAACACCGTCGCGCTGAAGACCCTGTACGACCCGCAGACCGGCACGCCTGCCAACGCGGCCCCGTGGGCGGGCGCGCCCGCGGTCGATACCGACGCCGCCCAGAACCGCCCCTTCTTCTGGACGATGTACCAGGCCAACGCCTTCCGCCCCGCGGCGATCGGGCGCAATGAACCCGCAAACCAGACATGGGAAGACCCCGCCTTCCGACTCTACCAATGGGTGGACGCCGACGGCGACGGCATGCTGGATTCCCGCATCTTTGAGATGAAGGAAGCGGCGGGCGTCGCGGCCGGCGAGCCCGTGTTCATCGACACGCTCTCCTTCGGCGGCAAGTACCGCTGGTTCTTCGGCTCGCGCATCATCGACCTTTCCGGCCGCGTGAACGTGAACACCGCGGGCGACCTGGCGAGCCAGCCGATCACGCCCTATCAGCCTGGTGCAGCCGTCCCGCCCGGGCAGCCGCCCAACCAGCCCGTCCAGACGCCCGTGCTCACCTACCGCGTCGGCTCCACGCCGGCGGACGTGGACCTGCTCCGCGTCCTCCGCATGACGGACATGGTGTCCGATGCCGCGGCGTCGGGCGCGAACTGGGAGTGGAGCGACCTCGTCGCCACCTACGACCACGCCGTGGCGTTCAACCTGGGCACCGGTGCCTACCAGTCGTTGCGTGCCGCGATCGACCGGGGCATCCTGCCGCCCGCGACCGATCCCGCCGACCCGAACCTGTTCTACGCCTTTGACGGCGCGTACGACCAGCCCGGGACCGCCTCGATCGAGGACTTCTGGGCATGGGCGGGTGGTACCGGCAACTTCTTCGAAACGTGGCTCAGTCAGTACCCGCAGTTCACGGTCCAGCCCAACCCGCTCACGCCCGAGGACTTCACCGCCCAACGCGTTGCGTTCTACCGCGAGCAGGCGGGCAAGGCCTTCGGCGAGTACTCCTTCGGCGTCGCCGCGGGTACGCCCCAGCAACTGGCCACCATCTCCCGCGCGAACTTCACGATCGACGACCTCGCGGAACTCCTGACACGCGACTCGATCAACGACCCCCGCGTCACCACCTCGCTCGAGTCGGTCCTCGCCGCGCGCGACGCGACCGACGCCGACACCATCAAGCTCTCCGTCCTCCGCTCCGAGCGGTCGCTCGAAGAGGAAATGGGCCCCGGCCGCACGCGCTACGACGCTTCTCTCGAGCCCGACACCGCCACTCCCGCCGAGGGCAGCGCCCGCGACCTTGCGCTCCTGCACGCGGCCTACGACGTCCGCGGCAAGCTCACCACCATCAGCAACGCCCGCCTGCTCCGCTCCGGCGCACGGGTGAA
Source organism: Phycisphaerales bacterium (assembly GCA_036261855.1). GTDB lineage: Bacteria > Planctomycetota > Phycisphaerae > Phycisphaerales > UBA1924 > BJHL01. Next base: position 26,639 of record DATAKA010000017.1, read on the forward strand.
CGCGGGCGACCCAAACTCCGCCGCGACGAGCGTGGACATTGAGGGTGATCAGGCCGGCGAGCCCATCACCGGCGCAGCCAAGGGGACGGGCGTCAACTCGCTGGAACTCAGCAGCGGCGATCTCAAGGCAGACATCCAGGCGCTCGTGGCCACCACGCTCATCCCGACGCAGCGGCAGAACTCCAACGACCCCAATGTGGTCCCCCCGGTGGATCAACCGCGAGAGGACAACGCCGAAGCCAACCGCGAGGCCGCGATGCGTCGCATCTTCCGCGCGTACGCCGACGCCCTCGCGCCCTACTCGGACATTGACGAGGCATGGCCCACCACGCCGCCCTTTGTCGGCACCGCGAACTTCAACCAGCTCCGCACGCTTTTCTACGGCTACAACGGCCCCGAGTCCGCATTGCTCTCGGCTGCGCATATGGCCGTGAACCTGCGCGACATGGTGGACGCCGATACGCGTCCGACTGTCGCAACAGTCTCGATGACCGGGGCGTCGGTCTACCTCGGGCAGGCTGGCTCTGCGCCGGGCGTTGCCACGATCGGCCGAGTGCCCACGAGCCCGGTCAATGCCGCCTTGGGTCCCGCGTTCCCGTCGTGGCGCGACCCCGTCGACCCGGCCCTCCCCAACCGCGACCGAGACAAGTTCCGTCTCTCCATCGAGAGCACACGGCTTGCGCCATCGAACGCCCAGACCATCGCACCCGCCGTCAATGTCTACGGCATCGAGCCGCAGCCGTTCCTGACGCAGGTCATCACTATGGCGGCGTACCTGGACGACCGTGATTCCAACCCAGGGAATGAGGACGGGAGCGAATACTCGATCGATGGCGACGTACCTGGACGCGACCTCAGGTCTCCGGGCACGCACAATGATGAACTGCTGTTCCGCATCGCGGCGTTCCAATTGACCAACCCCTTCAATCGGGAAGTCACTCTGTCGCCCGCGTGGTTGAGCGACGCTGAGAACCCCATCCGCATCGCCAACAACAACCTGCCCAACGACGCGGGCCAGTACGTCCCCGTCGGGTATATCAACAGCCTCCCCCGAGAGCAGCGGATCGACGCGACGGGCGACTATTACTACATCCAGTGGGGGGACCGCACCTACTACCTTGGCGAATTGGAGCACGTGCACGCCAAGAGCGCGGCTCAGAACGCGAGAGATGCCGCCGACGGCATTCCAGTCGCCCCCGGATCGCCAGGCACATTCCTTCCCGGAAGCGGTGACCAGACCGACATGGTCATTGTGAAGCCCATCACAATTAAACCGGGCCAGACGGTGGTGTGCTACGCGATCAGCAGGCCACCCCGTGAAATCTATGAGAACTTGAAGAGCCGCTATTCAGGGGATGACGGCTACCCGCTCCCCACGCCCGGCACCGGGGAGAAGGGCTGGATTGACAACTTCATCGGCGGCCAACTGGCCAAGAACCTCGGCGGCGAGACCGTGGACTTGAAGTGGATCGGCATGCTCTCCCCGGGCGACGCGTTCGATCCGGACGGCGGTCGTTTGCTGGCGGCAGAATCAACACCCTTTGACCCCATCCCGGAAGCGACAACGCCGGATGTGACCGCTTCCCCTGGCGCGGGTCGCAGCGTCAACCTCTGGAGGACCGTCCGCGGTGGGCCCGACGCTGGCTTTGTCACGCAGGTAGACCCGGGCGCGATGTGGAATGGGAACGAGATACTCGCGAACCCTCGTCCGCGCGTCCGGCCGCCGAACATCCCCGAGAACGATCAACTCGTCGATCGTCTCCGTCTGCCTCAGCACGAAACCAGCGATGCTGGACTGCTGGACATGGACGTGTATTTGGATAATGGAACCAACCTTGAGTTCACAATTACCGGATCGGACCCAATTGGATCCCCTGATCAGGACTACGGCTTGACGTTGTGGGCAAGTTGTTCCCGCCGCAACGACCCCAAGACCGTCGATGCATCGACGGCTCTCGCGGACCGCATGCCCAGCGACATCATCCCTGCGTACTGCGTGGAGGCCAAGTACCGCAACTTTGATGAGCCGTGGAACCTCCCCGATCGTGCCCAGCTTGCTGGCTCGTCGGGGCCAACCACAAGTTTGAATGAAGCGGACTTTTCAACTGGAACGTCAGTGTCCGCCGGAGACGGAATCGCCAAGACGAATGCCGTCGATTGGATCTCGTGCATGTCTGGCGGCGAGACCATGTACGACACGGACGATCCCCGCCGTGCACCCAAGTTCCGGAACACACCCGCGAACGCCATTGATCAAGCGTCGTCAGCGACAACCAACTATCTCGGCCGCGACTACTCCCTGCTGTACCCGCAAATCAACACAGCCCCCGGCGCAAGCGATGACTTCTCCGAGCCGGACATCGAGAAGGTTGAGGATAACGTCAATCAGTTGTTGGTTTCGCGCATGCGTGTGGCCGATGCGCTGCTGCCGCTGGGCATCGGGCCGCAGGACACGCCCTACGTGAGCACGTCCACCACGCCCCTGAACCCTGCTATTCCTGCGTTCTTTGACGTGCGATATACCACGCTCGCGGAAGCCCTCGCCATCGCGCAGGGGTACGACTTCTCGTACGCGGTTTCCACGACCGGGCCGAATCCTCGCCCGGACCAATCGCTCTTCTGGGGCCCCCAATCCGCGAACACGGCGAATGACGCGAATGTTCCGGAACGTGACCTGATGTTTGACCGCGGGAACCTGCACCTCGACGCCTTTGTTCCATTCGTCGATGTGCTCTTTGGTGCCGCCAACTCAACTGGAATCTTCAACCCCGGCGATGACCGCCGCGTCGGCCTCGGCATCCCCGCGGCCATGAGCGTCCTTGAGCAGTTCACGGTCGCCCCCGACGGCAACTCCCCCAGCCTCACCCGCGGCGTACAGGGCCTCATCAATATCAACACAGCGTCGCAGGCGGCGCTGCGCAGTGTCCCCTTCCTTGCGCCGCCGGACCTCGCCGCCGCAGCTACCGCCGCGGCCGTGCCCGCGGCGATCACCACCGTCGAAAATTGGTGGGCCGGTTCCATCACCGCGCAGCCCTATCCCCAGGACACTGCTTCCAACTCACCTTTCGTCCTGGCAAACCGACCTTGGCTGCAGCTTGATCTTGCCTCTACGCTCGACGCATACCGCCGCAAGGCAAATGTTCTTGCACGCCCGACCACCGGCGTGACGCTTAACACCGCCCCGAGCATCGGCCTGGACCCTGTCCAGGACAGGCGCGAGTTCTTCGACGACGACCCGACGGACGACGCCACCGGCACCCCGCGCAGCGCGTACGCCGATATCAACGGCCTGAGCGACCTTGTGGGCCTCCGCTCCGTGGGCGAAGTCTTGGCGGTGCGTCAGCGCCACACCGAGTCCACGAACGCCACGGTCACGTGGAACGCGGACCAGTCGGGTTTCTGGTCGTTTCCGCTGGGCTTCGACGCCATGGGCTTCGACAAGGTCACGCCCGGCACCTATGGGTCCGCCGACATCGAGAGTTCAGTCGCTTCCGTCGAGTCCTACGTCACGACCCCCGCCGCGCCCGTCACGGGCACGTTGCTCCAGCCCACCGTCGCCAACGAGTTCGACGAAAAGCTCAGCATCGCCGGCGCTGCCCTCGGCACCACCAGCGTGCGCAGCGACGTCTACGCCGCGTGGTTTGTGGTCATGGGCTTCCAGCCGTCGGACATCGACGCGTGCATCGCCGCCAGCGACCCGCTGGTGCCCAGCGTGCAGCGCCGGTTCCTCATGATCGTGGACCGCAGCAACGTGACCAAGAAGGGTGAGAAGCCCAAGGTGCTGCTGCTCAAGGAAGTCCCGATGTAGGTCCGCGATCTCACTCTCGCCCCACCGGGCCTTCCGGCACGTTGCCGGGGGCCCTTTTGTTTTAGCCCGGGACCGCCTCGCCCTTCACGGTCACCTTGGCCCCCGCCCCCCGCCCGGCCTGCTTGCCCTTGCCCGGCGCTTCCTGGTGGGTCTTCTTCGCGCGGTGCGTGGACCAGTCCGTCACGGCCAGATCCGGAGAAGTGGGGCCGGTGTGCACGCGCAGGATGTCGTACGTGTTGTTGCGCTGGGCGGGGATGAACCCGCTCTCGCGGATGAGCCGGCACAGCACCGCCTCGTCCAGGCAGTACGTCGTGCCCGCGCTGCTCACCACGTTCTCTTCCATCATCACGCTGCCCATGTCGTTGGCGCCGTACATGAGCGCCACCTGCCCGATGTGCGGGCCCATGGTGACCCACGATGCGCCGATGGAGTAGATGTTGTCCAGCACCAGGCGCGACAGGGCCTGCGTGCGCAGATAGTCCGCCGCGCCGCTCATGCGGACGCGCCGGCCAAACTCTTCCGCTCCCGGCACCGTGCGGTAGTCCACGTTGGGGTTCCTGCCCCAGTCAAAGGCACGGGCCACAAGGTCGCCCGCGAACTCGCGGCCACGCTCGGCTTCGTCCACGCCCCAGTCCTTCACGCGCCCCAGCGGCGTGTTCTCACGCTGGAAGGGCCACGAGATGAACGCCTTGTAGTGGCCACAGGCCTTCCCGTGTTCGCCCGTTCGCTCGCTCGCTCGTTCGCTTGTCCCCAGCGACAGGTCCTGCCACTCCCGCACGCGCAGCATGTGGTGCACGCGGTCGGCGTACCCCTCGATGTGCCCGAACATCATCGTGGCGCTCGTGAACATGCCCAGCTCGTGCGCCACGTGCATCACGGTGAGCCACGACTCCTCGTCGCACTTGCCCAGCCCGATCTTGGCGCGGACGGGCTTGGCGAAGATCTCCCCGCCGCCGCCGGGCAGGCTGTCCAGCCCCGCCTCGCGCAGTCGGACCATCACCCAGCGGACCTTGTCCCGAAAGGTCGCGCCCGGCGGGTCAAAGAAGTGGACAAACTCGACAAACTCCGGCGGGCTGAAGGCGTGCACGTGCACCCGCGGGAACTTGGCCTTGATGCGTTGGAGCAGCTCGATGTACCACTCCAGCGGCAGCGCGGGGTTCATGCCGCCCTGCATCAGGATCTGCGTGCCCCCGATCGCCACGAGCTCGCTGATCTTCTGCTCGATCGCCTCGTAGCTCAGTGTGTACGCGTCGTGCTCCTCCGCATCGCGCCGGAATGCACAGAACGTGCACTTGGCGTTGCACACGTTCGTGTAGTTGATGTTGCGGTCGATGATGTACGTGCGGAACGCGTCGCCGTGCAGGCTGCGGGCGCGGGCGTCGGCGTACCGGCCCAGTTCGGCCAGCGGCATCTCGTGGAAGACCGCCATTGCCTGCTCGCCCGTCAGCCGCGCGTGCCCCGCCGCGACGGCGGTCAGCAGTCCCTCGTCGGTGCCCTTGATGGCGTCGTGCGTCGGCGGGGGTCGGTAGATGCTGGTGGGCATGGGTATGGAACGGTAGGCGTGCGGGGGTTGTTTTCAATGATTCTTGAAAGCACGGCAAGCAATCAAGAGACAAGCGTATCTCCAAATGCCACGGCCTGCCTCACTCCCGGCGGTTCCAGTGAATCCCGGGTCCGAAAACGCCGACGGATCGGGTGGCTTTCAGGAGGCTCCCGATGCTTCGCAGACTCGCCGTTGCTGTCGCCTGCGCAATCACCCCCTTGGCGTGCGCGCAGGCCATCACCACATCGTGGACCTACCAGGGCAGCCTGTCCCAGTCCAGCCAGGACTTCTCAGGAACGGTGGACCTCCGGTTCACCCTGTGGGACGCCCAGCAGTTCGGCGGCGTCGTGGCGGGGCCTTTGACGGCCAGCGGCGTAAACGTCGTCCGGGGCCAGTTTGCGGTCGACCTGGACTTTGGCCAGGCGGCCTGGAACGGCAACCAGCGGTGGCTGGCGATTGAGGTCCGAAACCCGGCGACGACCGGTGCATGGCAGGCGCTCTCGCCGCGGCAGTTGATTGCGCCCGCGCCGTACGCGATCTACGCCATGAGCGCGGCGACGGGCCCGATGGGCCCGCAAGGCCCGGCCGGTCCGCAGGGGCCTGCGGGACCCGCCGGCGCGAACGGGGCACCTGGCGCGACCGGCGCAACTGGTCCGCAGGGGCCCGCGGGGGCAACGGGCGCTACGGGGCCAGCCGGACCGCAAGGGCCGCAGGGCCCGGCGGGGTCGGGCGGGCCGTTCGTGATGAACGGCGGCAACGCGTACTTCAACACGGGGTTCATCGGGCTGGGCACGGCGATCCCGCAGTACCCCATGCACATCGAGACGAGCCTGCAGCGGGCGTTCTTCGCCAAGAGCACATCCAACGCCAGCGCGGGCTTCGGTGTGTTTGGGCAAGTTTCCGCGGGTGATGCCAGCGGTGTGGTAGGCTGGAATACGGCCGTGACGGGGATCGCGAACGGCATCTTCGCCCAGAGCGACTCTTTTTCGGGCAACGGGCTGTACGCGATTGCCTCCGCCTTCAGCGGCGGCACGCACGGTGTGTTCGCCCAGTCCAACTCGCCCGACGGCATCGGCATCGCCGGCCTCGCGGCGGCGACGGGCGGCGTCAACACGGGTGTCATCGGCCGGTCGGATTCATCCAGCAACGACGCGACCGGTGTGTACGGCGCGGCAGCGGGGCCCGGCGGGGTGACCAACGGCGTGTGGGGCGTGAGCGTCTCCGGCAGTAGCGGCGCGGCGGGTGTGTACGCGGTTTCGTACGCCCCGAGCGGCGTGGCCATCGGCATCCTCGCCGGCGCGGACAGCCCGGAGGGGTACGCGATGTACAGCGACGGGGACTTCGTCTCCGTCGGCGCCAAGGCCTTCATCATCGATCACCCGCTCGACCCGGCGAACCGCCTGCTGCTGCACTATTGCAACGAAGGCCCGACGCCGACCAACACGTACCGCGGCACCGTGACGCTGGACACCAGCGGCAACGCCGTGGTCGAGCTTCCCGCGTACTTCGCCGAAATCAACACCGACCCGAGCTACCAGCTCACGCCGGTGGGGGCCCCGATGCCCGGGCTGTTCATCAGCGAGGAAGTCGGCGCGGTGTCCGCCAACCGCTTCGCGGTCGCGGGCGGTGCGCCGGGCGCAAAGGTCTCATGGAGCGTCACGGCGACGCGCAACGATGCCCGCATGCGGTGGAACCCCGTCGCGAGCGAGCAGGACAAGCCGGAGGACTGGAAGGGCCGGTACGTCTCTCCCGCGGCGTACGGCCAGCCGCTCGAGATGAGCGTCGTGCGGCGTTCGCCCAAGACGTGGACACCGCCCGCGCAGCCGACCGCGCGCGACCTGAGCGGCGAGTAAGTCGTCCAGTGAGCGGCGGTCACTAGGTCCATCGGGCGTACGGTTCGGCATGCGAACCTTTCTGACGTTGATGTGGGTCGGTGTCATGCTGCTCGCAGGCTGTGCCGGTGGCAACCGCGGCACGGGCGGCACGCGCGGATCCAATGATGCCGCCATGGAAGCCCCGCGCGGCATCATCCTGAAGGAACTCACGCACAGCGGCCGGACGTTCAAGTACGCCGTGTACGTGCCCAGGGGCTACACGCCGGACCGTGAGTGGCCGTGCATCCTGTTCCTGCACGGGCGTGGTGAGTCGGGCAGCGACGGCCTCAAGCAGGTCATCCAGGGGATCGGCAGCGCCATCCAGTGGAACGAGAAGGAGTGGCCGTGCATCGTCGTGATGCCGCAGAAGCCCGACGCCGACCAGCAGTGGGAGGCCTTCGACGCGCCGGTGATGGCGATGCTGGCCCGCACGCAATCGGAGTACGCGGTGAATCGGTCACGCGTCTCTCTCACCGGGCTTTCACAGGGCGGGCACGGCACGTGGATGTTCGCCGCGGCGCACCCGGGGGTGTTCCATGCCATCGCCCCGGTGTGCGGGTACCCGAAGCCGGCCCTGCCCTCTGATATCGCCGCCAAGATCGGCGATGTGCCGGTGTGGGCGTTCCATGGGCTGGCGGACGACGTGGTCCCGCCATCCGGCACGACCGACATCATCGGGGCCATCCGGGCGCTGCGGGGCGAGGGTGGTGCGGAGGTCAAGATGTCGCTCTTTGAGGGCGTGAACCACGGGTCGTGGGACCGGGCGTACCGCCAGGAGGGGCTCGCGGCGTGGCTGCTGGGCAAGCCCCCGCGGTAATGCTGCAACCGACGCCCGGGGGTGCGGGTATGGTGTGATGGCGTGGTGCCATCGTGGCCGCCCGAAGGGGCGGTGCTGACGGAGGGCACGTACGCTGCCGGAACGCGAAAGGACTTGCATGAGCGCACTGTCGTTTGTCTTTATGCTGGCCCAGGACGCCACCCCCGGCGCCACGACTCCGCCCGCGACCGCCGCTGCCGGCGAATCGGTCAGCATCTGGACGTACATCCACCAGGGCGGTGTCCTGAGTTATGTGATGATCGCGTTGTCGATCGTCGCGCTCACGCTGGTCGTGCGGAACATCCTCGCGATCCGGTACGAGCGGTTCGCGCCCAAGGACGTTGTGTCCCGGCTTGAGACGCTCTTGGGCAACGGCAAACTCGTCGAGGCAGAGGCGTTCTGCAGGCAGGAAGAGCACGAGTGCCTTGTGACGCGGGTGCTCGCACAGTCCTTTGAGCGGTGCGCACGGTCGGACTTCGGCATGCTGGAGTTCCGGTCGGTCGTGGAGCAGACCGCGCAGGGCGAGGCGGACGACGTGCACCGGATGAACGACGGGATCGGCATCATCGCGGCGATCGGGCCCATGCTGGGGCTGCTGGGCACGGTCTTCGGCATGATCGGTGCGTTCCGGGCGATCGGTGCGCTGGAGGGTGCCGCCCGCAGCAACGAACTGGCGACGTTCATGTCGATGGCGCTCGTGAACACCGCCGAGGGGCTGGTGGTGGCGATCCCGTGCACGGTCGCGTTCGCCATGTTCCGCCGTCACATCGACAAGACCATGGCGAAGGTCGGCAACGACCTTGAGCACATGGTGTCGCTGGTTTCGGTGCGCAACGCGCCCAAGGGTGCCGGCGGCGGCGTCCCGCGGCCGGCGGCGCGGGGGGCCACGGCGTGAACCTGGGTGTCCACCCGCACAAGAAGGAAGCGTCGTTCGATCTCACGCCGATGATCGACGTGATCCTGCTGCTCATCGTGTTCTTCACGATGACGTCGCAGTTCAGCAAGAGCAACCGATCGACGATGGACCTGCCGCGGGAGAAGGGCGAGCCCGCCGCGGCCCATGCGCCCAACTCGCTGGTGATCGACGTGTCGGAGAGCGGCACGATCAGCGTCGAGGGCACGCAGTACGACATGCAGTGGCTGGCGCAGGCGCTGGCGAAGGCGGCGAAGTCGTCGTCCGCGGGGCCGGCGGGCGTTGACGTGATCGTGCGGGCGGACCGGCGTTGCCGGACGGGCAGCCTCGACCGGGTTGTTGCCGCAATGAAGGTCGCGGGCATCACCCGGTGGAAACTGGCCGCGAGCGGCGAGGAGGGCGGGCTGTGAGGCTCTCTCGGCGCAGGTCGGGGCGGCTGGAGGTCGAGGACCTGCGGTTGCCGCTCATCGCGCTGATCGACGTGGTGCTGTTCCTGTTGTTCTACTTCATCATCGCCGGGACGATGGCGGGGGCGGAGGCTGAACTTCCGACAGCGCTGGGCACGTCGCGTTCGGGCCAGGGACAGAGCTCGAGCCTGCAGCCGCAGGTGCTGAGCATCGTGTGGGTGACTGGCAGCGGTGGGGCACACGCGGAATACAAGATGGGTCAACGCACGATGCGTGAGCGGCGCACGCTCGCGAACGTACTGAACGCGCTCCCCAAGGATGTCGGCATCATCATCCGCCCTTCACCGGACGTGCCGGTGGAGGCGACCGCGACGGCCATCCAGTTAGCGAGGGACGCGGGCTTCCGTCGCATTAGCTACGCATCCGGCTCGTGAGCGGGTGGCGCTTCATGCCGAAACACAGCGTCGAGCAGCGCGTGGATCGGCCCTGTATCGACTGCGAGTGTCAATGCAGGAACGGCGACAGGACATGGCCAGGGTTTACGCGACAGCTTTGCCCAGTCCTTCGATGTGACGAGCAGCGTGTCGGCGTTGTGCTCGTTCATGGCCGCGTGGATCCGCCGCAGCGTTGCGGGCGCGTAGCGGTCGTGGTCGCGCAACACCACTTCGCCAACGACCTGCGTCTGGTGGCGGACCTGCGCGAGGAAAGGCCCGGGGTTCCCGATGGCGCAGCACGCCACCGCACGGCGGTGCCTGAGCCACGAGAGCGGCTGCGCGGACGCCGCGCCCCCCTGCGAGACGGTGAGTGACGCCCACGCGTGAGACGCTGCGAGGACCGGCGTACCGGGCGAGCACTGACCTGCGATGTCGGCACGGAGCGATTCCGCCGCGGCGGCGTCCACGGATTCCGTGTGCGTGACAATCACGGCGTGCGCGCGGCGCAGGCTCTGCACGGGTTCGCGCAGCCAGCCGCGCGGCAGCAGGTGGTCATGGAACGGCGAACGCGTCGCGTCCACGAGCACGATGTCGAGTTGGCGGGCGATGCGGCGGTGCTGGAAGCCGTCATCGAGCAGCACGCAGTCCACGCGCGATCCGGCTTCGCTCGCGAAGAGTTCGAGCAGGCCCTGGGTGCGGTTGGGCTGCACCACCATCGGCAGGTCGGGGAACGCAGCGCGGTATTCCGCGGCCTCGTCGCTCACGCCGGCGTGCTGCGCGTAGCCGCGCATCGCCACGCAAGGCCAGTGGCCGCGTTCGCGGAGCATGCGGACCAGGAGCAGCGTCGCGGGCGTCTTGCCTGTTCCTCCGACGGACAGATTGCCAACGCTGATCACCGGGCGGTCAAACTCGACAACGCCCCGACGCGCATCAAACCGGCGGTTGCGGCGGGTGATGACCGCGCGGTACACCGGTTCGGCGATTGTGCCTAGCGGTGAGAGCCAAGGAGGGAGGGGAGAGCGGGCTCCCGGCGCGGTCATGCGTCCGGAGGGTTCGCACCCTCGGGCCGGTTCGCCACTGGGGGGGCCGCGATCTGTACAGCGCCGCCCGCCGCCGCGACACGGGCTTCATGCGCCGCCTTGGCGCGGCTGGCCGCGAAGTCCGCCAATAACTGGCGGCGGGCCTGGTGGGCAAAGAGGAAGGTGGAGCACAGGTCCAGTGCGGCGAGTGTGACCACGATGATGATGAGGCCCGAGGCCGCCATCCAGGTGAGCACGAACCGGCGGTGGTCGGCGGTGTCCACCGCACCAAAGCCATAGGCAAGCACCGGGATGGTCATCATCATGACCAGGCCGTTGGCCGTCCGGAGGCGTTTGCGTCCGGCCGGCATCTCGGCCCGCGCCAGGGCGATCCAGTGACCCGCCGTCACCAGCAGCGCCACTGCCGCCACCGGCAGCACAAACCAGGCGGGGGCGATGGACTGGGCGAGCGTGGGCATGCGTGTCTGTACGTGGCGAAGGGCGGGTCGGGTTCCCGGCTGTTGCCGGCTTGGGTTCGTCAGTCCATCCGGTCCAGACGCTTCACAAGGGCCGTCATCGGCAGCCCCATGATGGTCGTGTGATCACCCTCAAAGTGGATCGGCCAGCCCGCGGTGATGCGCTCGGACAGGTTGTACGCGCCGGCCTTCCCTTCCCACTGGGCGGAGGCAAGGTACTCACTGATCTGTGAGTCGTTCAACTCGCCGAATCGCACGCGGGCACGGTCGGTGAAGATGTGGCGGCGGGATTCGGGGAGGTTCTCGAGCGGTCCATCGTGCCCGCGCAGATCCAGCATCGCGACGCCGGTCAGCACGTCATGCTCGGTGCGGGCGAAGGAGCGGATGATGTCCTCGGCCTCCGCGGCGTTGCGCGGCGTGCCGATGAGGCGGTCGTTGAGGAGGCAGGCGGTATCCGCGCCGAGCACGATGCGACCGCCTTGGGCGCGGGCCTCGGGCTGCGCAGCACCCGCCCACGCCTTGAGGTATGCGAGCGACGCAACCCACTGCGCGGGGGAGACCGCGCCGGGCACCAGGACACCATCCTCGAAGCCGGGCTGCACGCTCTCGTGCGGGATGTCGTGCTCGGCGAGGAGCGCGCGGCGGCGGGGCGACCGGCTGGCGAGCAGCACAAAGGGCCGGGAGCGGCGGACGCTCTGGGTGTTGGCGGCGGGGGCGGGGGTTGACACGGCGGCGACCATGGGTGTTGGATGCTCGGGACGGCCCGATGTTGTTCGAAAGGTTGCGTGCTACGTTTCGGCGTTCTCAGCGGGTCCGCGTGATGATTTGAGATCGGGTAAGACCGGCGGCTCGGACGACTTAGGAGCGGTTTCCATGACGGGGTCACAACAGCCCGGAACAGGTGCCGCCGGACCGGTGCTGGGCCGTCAATCTGGCAGTCGCCCCCCGCACGCGCACCTGGTGCAGTTGGACATCGCCTGGCAAGACAAGGCAATCAACTACGAGCGTGTCCGCCAGATGCTGGACCGCGCCGACGTCCGCGCGGGCGACCTCGTCCTTCTCCCAGAGATGTTCGATACCGGGTTTTCCTTCAGCGTTGAGGAAACAAATGACAAGGACGGCCGCACGCTCTCCTTCCTGATCGAGCTTGCTCAGGACACGGGAGCTCTCGTCCAGGGCGGCCGGACCATCGCGCCGTGCCACAAGTGCGCGGCGAAGAACGTGATGAGCGTTGTCTCTGGAGAGCGCGAGGGCCGGCTGCTGGCCGAGTATGCAAAAATGAAACTCTTCTCCCCCGGTGGAGAGGACGGCCGGTTTGAAAAAGGGCGCTCGATCGAGACGTACGCCTGGTCCGGAATGACGGTCATGCCCGCTATTTGCTACGACCTTCGGTTTCCGGAGCTTTTCAGAGCCGGGCTCTCGAAAGGGGCGGAGGTCATCGCGCTGGGGGCGTGCTGGCCAAGCGTGCGGCAGGCCCACTGGCGGGCCCTGCTGATCGCCCGGGCGATCGAGAACCAGTGTGTGGTGCTCGGCGTCAACCGCGTGGGCGACGACCCGCCGAAGATCACGCTGGGCGTCGGGCTCACGCCGGGTCTGCATTACGGGGGCGGCACGATCGCCGTGGGGCCCCGGGGTGAGGTGCTGGGCGAACTTGGCGACGAGGCGGGGGTGCTGAGCGTTCCCGTGGACGTCGGAATCGTCCGCGACTGGCGGGAGCGATTCCCGGCATGGAGGGATGCAGGGCTCTGAACTGGTGGACGGCTGGTGCGTACAGACTGGCAGAACTTGCGCAATGGCGTGGGTTGCTGTAAGAAGTGACGAATCAGACCGTCAGCACCCTATTGAGGGTGAACCGCCAGACGGCCGGTGTCGATAAGTCCTGTGCCCGTGCAATCTCGGGCACAGTCGCTCGTTCGCACTCCAGTGGTGACAAGGAATACCTGCTTGGTCGGCAGCATCCAGCCCATGGAAGACGCGCGGTCGCGCGTGCTCATCGTGGATGACGCGGTGGAGGTCCACCGATTGCTGCGCGCGCGCCTCAAGGAAGACGACCTGGAGTTCGCATCGGCCTTCGGGGCGGACGAGGCGTTGGAGAAGGCGTTCACCTGGAAGCCGGACCTGGTGCTTCTGGACATCGTGCTGGGGGGGGACGACGGCCTGCGCCTGCTGCGGACGCTGAAGGCGGATGAACGCACGCGCGATGTGCCGGTGATCGTGCTCTCGGCGCAGCAGTCGCCGGAGCAGAAGGTCACGGCCTTTGACCTGGGCGCTGTGGACTACATCACGAAGCCGTTCGAGATGGTCGAGTTGCGTGTGCGGCTGCGGTCGGCGCTGCGCGTTCACCAGCTCGTGACGATGCTCGCCGTCAAGGCGCAGATCGACGGGCTGACGGGGCTGTGGAACCGCGCGTTCTTTGACCACCGCTGGGCGGAGGAATACGCCCGCGCGCAGCGCCACGGACACCCGTTGTCCATCGCGCTCATCGACATCGATCACTTCAAGCGGGTCAACGACCGCTTCGGCCACCCGGTGGGCGACATCGTCCTTCAGAACGTCGCCCGGACGCTGCGGCGGGAGTGCCGCGCGGGCGACCTGGTGTGCCGGTACGGCGGCGAAGAATTTGTGATCGTCATGCCCGACACCCCCGCGCGGGACGCGGGCACGTTGTGCCAGCGGCTGCGGGCTGCCGTGGAGGAGATGGTGTGGTCCCGCTCCACCGAGCTGCATGTGACGGCGTCGATCGGCGTCGCCGGCGCGGGCGGTTCCACGGTGCTGACGCACGAGCAGTGGGTCGAGCTGGCGGACAAGAACCTGTATCAGGCGAAGCGCGCGGGGCGCAACCGCGTGATCGTGAGCGAGGTGCCCACGGGCGCCGGCAACCCGGTGCGAGAAGCCGGATAAGCGTTTAGACGGACGCGGGCTCGGACTGCTCCAGGTAGACGCCCAGCTTGCGGTACCGCTGGTACCTCTGTTCCAGGAGTTGATCGATCGGCACCTGCTTGAGCTGGCTGAGCCGGGCGAGGATCCACTGCTGCACATTCATCGCCGTCGTCCGCTGGTCCCGGTGTGCGCCGCCGACGGGCTCGGGGATGATCTCGTCCACGATGCCCAAGTCCAGGTTGTCCTTGGCGGTGAGTCGCAGGGACTTGGCCGCGGCGTTGTTGGTCTGCTCGTTGGCCTCTTTCCAGAGGATGGCCGCGCACCCTTCCGGGCTGATGACGCTGTACCACGAGTGGGCGAGCATGGCGACCTTGTCCGCCACGGCGATGCCCAGCGCGCCGCCGCTGCCACCCTCGCCGATCACGATGCTCACAATCGGAGTCGGCAGGCGGCTCATCTCCAGCATGTTCACGGCGATGGCCTCGGCCTGGCCGCGTTGCTCTGCGCCAAGGCCCGGGTACGCGCCGGGAGTGTCCACGAGCGTCACGATCGGGACTCGGAACTTGGCGGCGAGCTGCATCTTGTGCAGGGCCTTGCGGTAGCCCTCCGGGTGCGCGCAGCCGAAGTGGCAGGAGATCTTTTCGCTGGTGGTCTTGCCCTTCTGGTGGCCCACGATCAGCACCTTCATGCCCGGGCTTGGGCCGATGCGTGCAAAGCCGGTGACGATCGCGGGGTCGTCGCCGTAGCGGCGGTCGCCGTGGAGCTCGGCGAAGTCGCGGCAGATGAGCTGGATGTACTCGCGCGTCTGTGGGCGGTGGGGGTGGCGGGCCACGCGGACCGTTTCCCACGGCGAGAGCGCGGCGTAGGTCTTGTTGAGCAGGGCGGTGCGTTTGGCCTCCAGGTCGCTGATCTCCTGCTGGAGGAGAGCGATGCCGGGAGTGCTCGCCGAGTTGGGTGGTGCGGCCTCGATGGCGAGGCGTTGCTGGGCCTGCTCGATCTGGTGATCGAGGGCTGTGATGGGCTTCTCGAAGTCAAGCTGGTAATAGGACGCCATAGAGGGGATGGTACGTGGCGTGCGGGCGGGGGCGAAAGTGCGGTCTGTGCGGGCTCTGCGGGACCGGGAAGATGGATAAGTACCGGTGGACATCGAGGCGCAAGGCCTGCGGGCCGTAGACTGGAACATGGATATGCCACTTGCTGTGATCGGCGGCGGCAACATGGGCAAGGCGATCGTCGCCGGCGCGGTCCGGTCGGCACTGATCAACCCCGAGTGGTGCGTGGTGGCCGAGCCCGACAACGCCAAGCGGGCCGAGCTGGCCAAGCTCGGTGTCCGCACGTCCATGACGAGCGACGAGGCGATGCGGCACCTGGTGTCGTGGGAGCTCTCGGGCGTGCGGGGCCAGGTGCTCTTGGCGGTCAAGCCGCAATCTCTGAAGGAACTAGCGAGCGAGGTGGGGCATCATCTGACAGGGAGCGACCGCATTGTGATCAGTGTGCTGGCGGGCACGCCCTCGCGGAAGATTGTCAGTGAATTCGGCGGCGGGTTCCGTGTGATCCGGGCCATGCCCAATCTGCCCGCGCTCATCGGTCAGGCGGCGACGACTTTGTGTCTTGGCGAGGGCGCAATGGCGGGCGACGAGGAGTTTGCGGAGCGGCTCTTCCGGGGGTTGGGTCCGGTCGTGATCCGCGCCCGTGAGGACCTGATGGACGCGGCGACGGCCGTGGCCGGCAGTGGTCCCGCCTATGTCTTCTACCTCGCGGAAGCGATGGAAGAGGCGGCACGGAAGCTCGGCTTCACCCCTGAGGACGCTCGGCGGCTGGTGAAGCAGACGATCATCGGTGCCACGGCCATGATGAGCGAGTCAAGCGATGCACCGTCGGACCTGCGGGCCATGGTGACGAGCAAGGGCGGCACCACCGCCGCGGCGTGCGACACGCTCGACACTTTGGGAGTGCGGGCCGCGTTCGTGCAGGCTGTGGAGGCAGCGCAGGCGCGTGGTCGCGAACTGGGCGTGTAGGTGTTGAGCAACGATGGGCGGGCCGGTGTGCGGGCGGTGGGTTTACTCGTCGTCTTCCGGCAGTTCTTCGCGGTCCACGCCCTTGGGTTCGCCGAAGATGGCCGAACCGACGCGGACGACGTTCGCGCCCTCGCTGATGGCGACTTCGTAGTCGTTGCTCATGCCCATGCTCAGGATGTTGAAGGGTGCATCCGTGAGTTTCATCGTGCGCATTTCTTCGAAGAGGTCACGGAGGCGTGAGAACGCCGGGCGGGCATCCTCGGGGTTCGCGACGTTGGGGGCCATCGTCATGAGGCCCCGGATGCGGATGTTGAGCATGGTGGCCATCTGCTCGGCCAGCGGGATCGCCGCGGGAAGCGGGCAGCCGAACTTCTGATCCTCGCCCGAGCAGTTGACCTGCAGCAGCACCTCGACGGGCGTGTCCTTCTTCACCGCGATGGTCTGGAGTTCCTCGGCGAGGCGGAGGGAGTCGCAGGAGTGCACGAGGCGGACAAGGTCGAAGATCTTCTTGGCCTTGTTGCGCTGGAGGTGGCCGATCATGTGCCAACGCACGCCCTGGGCGGGCACGCCCTTGGCGAGGGGCTTGAGCTCCACGCTGCCGGGCTCGAACAGCACAGCGCCCGAATCAGGCAGGGTCTTTCTCGCGCTGGGGAGCATCTTCATCCGCTGGATCGCTTCGTCCACGATGGCGGCGTGCTGGATGAGGACCTGCGCCCGGTTCTCGCCGAAGTCGCGGTGCCCGAGCTGCAGGAGCCCCCGGATCTGCTCGGGCTCGGCGTTCTTTGTGACGGCGACGAGGATGACCTCGGAGGCCTTGCGCCCGGCCTTCGCCGCGGCATCGGCGATGCGGCCGCACACCTCCGCGTAGCGGGCTTCGAGCGTGTCGGGCAGTTGCTTGGACATGGGTGCCATGGGCTCCTCCTGAGCGGTAGGTCGTGTCTCCGACAGACTCGTCGTAGGATACGCCCATTCAAGAACGAGGCTCGGGCGCGGGCCCGAGCGCGAGAAACTGTCAATGTCCGGGAGAGCATCCGGACCGCACCGAGGTATCCATGTCGACCAAGAACGACCAATTGACCCCCCGCACCGCACCCCTCCAGGCCGGCGATACCGCCCCCGACTTCACCCTCCTGGACCAGGACCGCAAGGAGTGGAAGCTCTCCGACGCCGTCCGGAAGGGCGACGTGATCCTGTCGTTTGTACCGCTGGCATTCACCGGCACATGCAGCACCGAAATGGGGTGCATCAGCAAGGACGCGGCGAAGTGGGGCGCCAAGGGAGCGACCGTGGTCGGCATCTCCTGCGACTCGTTCGCCACGCAGAAGGCGTGGGCGGAGAAGGAGGGGTACACCCAGCGGCTGCTGGCGGACATGCACCGACAGGTGTGCAAGGCCTACGGCATCTACTGGGCTGATCTCAACGTGGCGCAGCGGGCGACCGTGGTCATCGGCAAGTCTGCTGACGGTGTCGGGACGATCAAGTTCTTCGAGGCGCGCGAACCGGGCAAGGCCATGGATTGGGAGCGCGTGCTCGGGCTTGTGTAAGCAAAGAGGCCCCGGCGCAAGCCTGGGCATGGCTACGCGATGGTGATCAACATCGGTTGATCCGTTGATCGAGTCCTTACGCCGCCTTCTTACTCCGCACTTCCTTCTGCTCCATTACCGCGTCCACCTGCACTCCCCAGCGGTTCTCGTCCAGGATCTGCGCGATCTGGTGGTCCTGCTCGAACGCCGTCTTGGCGCCCGCCAGTTTCTTCCACAGCGCGGTGGCAACAAAGAAGCAGATCGACGTGCCGATGCCCATCATCGCGAGCGCCCAGTAGGTGCGCGTGTTGTCGATGGGCTCGTCGCCCGTGCGGGCCTCCTGCGTCACCCGCGTCACGCCGCCGTCGGTGCGGGCGGTCTGGGCCGCGTTGGCGTGGCTGGCGAAGGCCGCGGCGAACGTGTTGAGCATGCGCTCGGTGTTCCGCGAGCCCTGACCCTGCAGGTGGAGGGCCATCTGGCCGGGGTTCAAGCTCTCCCAACGGATACGTTCCTCCACGAGCCGCTTGACGTCGGTGGGGGTGCCCACGCTCGCCATGCCTAGCCGCTGGAACCGCTCGGCCGCCATTTGGTGGAATCGGGGGTCGGCGAACATCTTCTCGTGGTAGTTCTGCCACTCCTGGAGTTCACCCGGCTGCAGCGTCCTGCCGCGCCCGTCCGCCGCGAGTTCCGCTGTGGCGACAAACGTGGCGGGCGCTACCTGACGGGCCAACGCCCAGGACAGCCCGCCGATGACGCCCATGGTGGCGACAGCGCACAGCGTCACCGCCGCAGCGCGCGTGCGCGCCGACGAGTTCTGGATCCGCTTTTCCGCCTCGATGATGCGTTCGCGGGTGGCCGCAAGTTCCGCACGCTGCTTGAGCACGCCCTCGCACTGCTCGAAGCGGTGGCGGAGCGCCTCGCTCGCCTTGCGGACCTTGTCGGTCCTGTCCCGCAGCATCGCGTGCATGAGCTTGAGGCGGCGCCGGCGCGTCTCGATCGTGATCGCAAACTCCGGGTCGGCGTGCTGGCTGCCCGCGCTGGCCCTGCGGGAGTGCCGCTGCTGCTGCAACTGGGCCTCGAGCGACTTGATGATGTCCGCGGCCTCGTCGAGGTACCCGCGGGACTCGGTGAGACGGCTGGAGAGGTCCGCGCGGTCCGCGAAGGCGTGCCGCATCGTGGCTTCCAGCGCTGTCAGTGTTGCGTCCGTGTCGCCGGCCGCGGCCGCGGACTTGAGTGCTTCGAGCGCTGCGTTTACGGCGTCGGCGTCGGTATCAGGCGGGGACGCCATCGCGACTGCATCCGCCAGCTTCTGCGTGATCCGCGCGCGTTCCTGCGTCAGGGTGTCGGCGAGCCGCTGCTGCCACGCTTCGTCGGATTGCCCGCGTGAGGCGGTCGCTCCCTCAGCACGGGCCGCCTGCACCTGCTCCGCCAGTTCCTTCTGGTACTTTGCCTCGATCTGCGAGAGGCGGCTGCGGGCCTCGGTGGCAATCTGCTGGAGCTGCGCGGCGTGGTCCGCTTCGAGCTGCTCGCGTTCACGGGCGGCACGTTCCAGCCACTCTGCTTCCATCCGTGCGCGGGCCTGCGTCAACGCCTGGCTCACGCCCTGCTCGCTCGCGCTGGCCAGCTCCCGCTGCTGGGCCTCCAGTTCGCGGGCGAGGCGGGCGTCATACTCCGCCCGCAGGCCCTGCAGCCGTTGGTCCGCATCACGAACAGCGGCTGCGGTCGCCACCCGCTCGCGGTTCAGGGCTTCGTCCAAACGCTGCTTCCACTGGCGTTCCAGTTCGATGGCGGCGCGCTCGTGCTGTCGCGCGAGGTCCTGCGCAGCGCGAACGGCGTCCGCCTGGGCCTTCTCTGCCTGCCTGGCGAGTTCCTGCTGCATCCGCTGCTCGGCGTCGGCGCGGACGGTGTCCAGCGCGAGCCTGGCAGCGTCCGCGGCCCTCGTGGCCGCCGACTGTTCTTCTTCGATCGTCTTCCAGAGGCTTGCTACCTGCGCCTCAAACTCGCTCGCCCGGGTGCGGGCTTCCGCAGCAGCCTTGGATTCCTCGCCAGCCTTGTGCTCCAACGCCGCGATGCGCCCGTGCAGGTCGTGCACCTGGGTTTCAAGCTCCGCCGCCCGCGCGCTGATCCGCTGCGCATCCGCCCCAAGCTGCTCGCAGCGTGCCCGCTCGCGCGACACGGCTTCCCTGTCCGCCGCGACCGCACGCGACTGCTCCTCGATGGCCGCCCTGGCGGTCTCAAGCTCCGCCTGGCGGGCCGCAAGGTCGCGGGCCAGCGCCTCAAGCTCCGCGCTGCGGGCCTCGAGAGACGCCTTCTGCGCCCGGATCTCGCCCCGGATGCGGTCGATCTCGGTGTTGGCGAGCTTGACGGATTCCTCGTGCTCTTCCGCGAGCGCTGCCTGCGCTTCGGCGTCCCGCGCGAGCTGCTCCTGACGCGTTGCGAGTTCCTGCTGCTGCGTCGCGAGCTCTGTCAGCTTGTCCGCCAGCAGTTCTTCACGTTCCGCGATCGCCTGCTGGGATGACTCAAACTCCCGGACCTTCTGGTCAAACTGGGTGGTGAGCGCCTCCAACTCCTGGGTTCGCGCGGCGAGCAACTGATCGCGCTGCGCCAGGGCCTGGTCCTTCTGCGCCATCGCCTGGTTGCGGTCGTGCAGGTCCTGCTCGCGCTGCTTGAGCGCCGTCTGCAACGCCTGCCGCTGCTGGTAGAGCGAGCGCAGCGACTGCAGGCCGTGCTCGAACTCCTTCAGGATGTCCTGCACGTCCTCGCCGCCCGTCTGCGGCGCGGCCTCCCCGCCCTCATTCTGGTCCGACTTGAGCATCCGGGCGGAGGAAAAGAGCATGGGCGACTCCCGCTTTGCGCGCGTGAAGGGTGCGCGGCCCGCGATGGCCGCGCGTGGAGCGTGTATCGGGCGGGCGCTGTGCGTCCTCAAACCTTGCACCCGCCGGTGTGCACGATGCAGGCATGCTGGGGGGAGGCTGCGGGTGGTGGGGGTGGTGCGGGGTGGTTATCCGACGGCCCGGCACGCCAGCGCGTAGCCTGTGGCCATGGCAACCTTCCTAGTGAAGACCGAGCCCGATGATTACTCGTTTGCGGACCTGCTCCGCGAGAAGCGTTGCGTGTGGACTGGCGTGAAGAACCCCGCCGCGCTTATCGCGCTGCGCTCGATGCGCAAGGGCGACCGTGTGCTGGTCTATCACACCGGCGGCGAGAAGGCGATCGTCGGCGAGGCCAAAGTTGTCAGCCCAGGAGCCTACGAAGACCCGGGGAACCCCGGGGTCAACGACCGCGGCGAGCCAAAGTTTGCCGTGGTGGACTTGGTGCCCGTGAAGGCGTTCCCGCACCCGGTGCCCCTGGCCGTGATCAAGACCGACCCACGCTTCAAGTCCTTCGCCTTGGTAAAGCAGTCGCGCCTCAGCGTGATGCCCGTGACCGCCCCCGAGGAGGCCGCCATCCGTGAATTGGCGAGCAAAGCATGAAGTTTGTGTTCTGTTCGGAATTGCAACCATCTCGGACCTTGTGCATCCAACCCTCCCAATGTGAGGGAACACACAACCCGCGTTCTTGAGCCCGGCGCGTGCCGGCGTTCGGAACGCGGAAGCATCGACCTTTGTCCCAGGAGTTTGATCGAATGAAGACGTCCACCATTGTGCTCTCGGTTGCGGCGGTCCTTGGCGGCGCTGGCGCGCTCGCCGCGTGGCACCACATGCCCTGCACCTCGTGCTCGGTCGCCTCGGCCGCGCCCGCCGCGGCGATCACGACGGTTGCCAACCCCGCCCCCGCCCCCGCCGAGGACGCCAAGGCGTTCACGGTGGACGCGGTGCACTCCGCGGTGGTCTACCGCATCAAGCACATGGGCGTGTCGTACAGCTACGGCCGCTTCAACGACTTCTCCGGCGCGTTCCACTTTGACAGCGCCGACGCCGCGAAGAGCTCACTGAACGTGACCGTCAAGACCGAGTCGATCGACTCCGCCAACGACGGCCGCGATAAGCACCTCAAGAGCGCCGACTTCTTCTCCGCCTCTGAATACCCCGAGATCACCTTCGCCGCCAAGTCCATCAAGAAGACCGGTGACAACACCTACGAGGTCACCGGCGACCTCTCCCTGCTGGGCAAGACCAAGAGCCTGACGACCACCGTCACCCACGTGGGCACCGGCAAGGGCATGCGCGGCGGTGAACTCTCGGGCATCGAGACGACGTTCACCATCAAGCGCTCGGACTTCGGCATGACCTACGGCATCGATAACGGTGCACTGGGCGACGAAGTGCAGCTCACCGTCTCGCTCGAGGGCGCTCGCAAGTAATCACGGCCGATCACGGCTACTGACCCATCGAATGAAGAGGGGCGGGCGGGAACGCTCGCCCCTTGTTTTTCACCCACCTGATCCGCAGGGCCCCCTCGGTCGTGTGCACACACACCGAAGGCCCAACGTGGAACCACCGCCCACCATGGACCCAGCCACCCTGAAGCTCATCGCCATGTCCACGCTGCCCACCGGCGTGGTGTCGCTCCTCGTCCTGCTCTTCGCATGGTGGCGATCACCCACCCGACGCGAAGCCGCGTCAGCACCACGGCCGCCGGAAACCCTCGCCCGCCTCTTCCTGCCGCTGCTGCTCGTCGCCGCGTGCGCGAGCGCGATGTACCCCCTCGTGTTCCAGTCTTCACTGCCAGACTTCCCGCCTTCCCGCGGCCGACACGCCGTGGCGTTCGTGGGCCTGATCGTGCTCGTGGCGGGCATGGTGATCATCGCCGCCCAGTGGTTGCGCCGGTGGATCGGCATCATCACATCAACAACAGTGATCATCGCCACCATCGCCGCGACGCTCCTGCTCACGCTGCACAAGCAGCTCTTTGCCGACGGCGGCATGGAGAAGTGGGGCACGGTCGCCGGCGCGTTCCTGGTGCTGCAGGCCATCTTCTCGCTGGGGCTCTCAATCTTGGCGAAGCGCACCGGCTTCGCGCCCGCCGTCGCGGTCTTTGCCATCGCCTTTTCGGTGAGCCAGGTGCTGGTGCTCGGCTACCACTCGATCTCCGAGTGCATCATGGCCGCGGCCGTGTGCGCCGTGATCGGCGGCGTCGCCGTTACATCCTTCCTCCGCCCGCACGCCGCCCTCGGCGCCGCCGCAGCAATGGCCGTGAGCGTCGTCCTCGGCGCACTGCTCCTCCAGGGCGCGTCCTTCGGCGTGAGTGACATGCCCTGGCGGCTCGCCTTCGCCGCAATGATCGCGGCCTCGCCCTGGACCGGCCTTGCCGCGGATGCGGTCGCGGGCAAGGCCGGCGTGCAGCGCGCATGGCTCCGCGGCGGCATCCTCATCGCCGGTGCTGCAGCGCCCGCCATGCTCGCCGTCGCGATCGCCGGAAAGATGTACCTGAGCGAGGAACCCACCGGGTACTGACCCGCTCAGCCCAGCAACTGCTGCAACTGCGGGACATTCCCGAGCAACTGCTTCACCACGTCACCCCCGCCCTTGCCGCTCAGGTAGTCGGTGAACATTTTCACAAACCCGCCCGCCTTGTCCGCGGAAATGCCCGAGTTGCTCAGCATCCCGAGTATGCTCGCGACCTGCCCCGCACCGGAGTCCTTCCCGAGCGCGCCCGACGCCATCGAAGCAAGGCTGCCGAGGCCGCCACCGCTCTTGCCGCCCCCCAGCAGCCCGCCCAGCGCACCGCCGAGCCCGCCCGAACTCCCTCCACCCCCACCCCCGGCCCCGCCCCCGGTTGCACCCCCTGTTGCCTGCTTCATGAGGTCCTGCGCACCGGGCAGGTTGCCCAGCAGCTTGGAAAAGTCCGCGCCGCTGCTGTTCTTCTGCACCAGGTTCAGCAGCCCGCCGGTGGCAGACTTCGCCTGCCCCTCGCTCACGCCAAGCTGCTTGACCGCCATGCTGATGAAGTCCTGCATGACCGCCGCCTTTCTGTTTGTACCGCGCGTCCGTGCTCACTTCCACGCCGGCGTCCACGCCAGCACCACGGCATCCACGCGGATGTCGGTCTTCTTCGGCCGCAGCGTGACCTTCTCAAAGGTCTCCGTCGCCGGGTCCACCCGTGCGGAGAACGCGTCCACTTCGCTCTGGAACTGAGCCTGCAACTCCGCGAGCTGCTGCTGCATCGCGCCCACGTTTTCTTCCGCACGCTTCACGTCACCGGCTTCCTGATAGGCCCGCGACCCCGCCCGCATCGCCGTCGCGGCCTTGCCCACGTTGCCCGCCGAGACTGCTTTCCGCCCCAGAAAGCCGCCGAGGATCG
>DATAKA010000034.1:0-15955 GCA_036261855.1 Phycisphaerales bacterium
CGGGCGAGTGTTGTCCGCGAGATCGCGACGGAAGCCATGGTGGCACGGAGCCTGGGGGGGAAAGACGGCCCAACCCGCGGTGAAGTGCTTGCGTACCTCACTGCGCACAACGAGCAGCGTCGCGAGTGGGAACGCGAGGCGTTTGAACGCGTCCCGCCCCGGGACATGAGCGAGGGAGCACGCCGCGTGCTCGACCTCGGGACGCTGCTTATCGCCATCGGCGGTGTCTCGTGGCTCACCATGGCCCGAGTGATCCGCGGCCAGGTGCTTAGCCTGCGCCGCCAGGCGTTCGTCGAGGCCGCGCGGGCGCTGGGCTTGCCGGGCTGGCGCATCTTCTTCAGACACCTCCTGCCCAACCTTGTCGGCCCCATCGTTGTCTATGCCACGCTCACCGTGCCGCAGGCAATCCTGCAAGAGAGCTTCCTGTCGTTCCTGGGCATCGGCGTCAAGCCGCCGCTGCCGAGTTGGGGAAATCTCGCCGCGGCCGGGCTGCCGGAATTGAACCAGTACGAGAGCAACTGGTGGCTCCTGCTCTTCCCCTGCCTGCTCCTGGGCCTGACGCTCCTTGCGCTCAACTTCGTGGGCGAGGCGCTGCGTGAAGCCATGGACCCCAAACGCCGGTAATGCATGAACGACCGCGCCGACAACCCCAGCTCACTGCTCGCCGTGCGAGACCTTGCGGTCTCGTTTCCCAATGCTGGCGGGCCCCGCATCCAGGCTGTGGACGGGGTTTCGTTCACGGTGTACCCGCGGCAGACGCTCGCGATTGTGGGCGAGAGCGGCAGCGGCAAGAGCGTGAGCGCCCTGGCGATGATGCGGCTGCTGCCCACCGCGCGGATCGACCGTGGATCGGCCGTGCTCCGTTGCAAGGATGGGCGCGAGCTCAACCTGCTGAGCGCCGACGCCGCGGCGATGCGGGATATCCGTGGCAACGAGGCCGCGATGATCTTCCAGGAGCCCATGACGAGCCTGAACCCCGTGGAGCAAGTGGGGGAGCAGATCGCCGAGGCGGTGCGGCTGCACACCCGCGCGGGCCACGCAGAAGCCAGGCAGCGTGCCATCGCGGCCATGCGCGATGTGGGTATCACGAACCCGGAGGCCCGATACCGCCAATACCCGCACGAGTTCTCCGGGGGTATGCGTCAGCGCATCATGATCGCCATTGCCCTCGCCTGCGGCCCTGGCCTGCTCTTCGCCGATGAACCCACGACCGCCCTCGACGTCACCATCCAGGCCCAGGTGCTCGACCTTATCGGCTCGCTCCGTACGGATCGCGGCCTGGGTGTGGTGCTCATCACGCACGATCTGGGAGTTGTGGCGCAGCACGCGGACGTCGTCTGTGTGATGTACGCAGGGCGCGTGGTGGAGTACGCCACCGTGGAGATGCTGTTCGCCGCGCCACGCCACCCGTACACCCGCGGCCTGCTGGCGTGCATTCCTCGCATGGACCAGCGTCGCGAGCGGCTTGCCACGGTGCGTGAGTACGTCGAACGCACCGAAGACTTTGTGATTGGTGGCGCTCCGGGCCTCACACCGTGGTGGCCGTGGAGGGACGGGCACGTGCGGAGCGGGTACGCGCTCATGGAGGCGGCGCCCGGGCACTGGGTGGGGGCTTGGGATGTGGGTGGAGCGAGGGTGGGGGCGGGCGATCACCCCGCGCCGGACCTGCCATACTGGCGCGCAGTGAAGTCGCCCGCCGTATGCTAACGCGTGCGGATCCTCGTCATCGCAGACACAGTCTTTGCCTCACGCGAGCGGTCACTCTTGGCACGCCTGGAGATCGGCCTCGCCGACGAGGGTGAACGGGTCATCCAGGCTCTGCCGGCACGCGTGTTTGCAACGCTCGAGCCCGGCGTCTTTGCCCGTTCGATCCCGTACGCGCCACGCACCTTCTTGCTGACGCGTCGCATTGCAGTGCGCCGCTTGGCACGCGGCATCGGTGACATGCTGCGTGATGAGGAGGGCGGCATCGATGTGGTCCACGTCTTTGGCGGGAACGCTTGGAGTCTGGCGACCGACCTTGCAGCCGAGCTCAAGGCGTCGCTGGCCGTGGAGATTTGGCGTCATGGTTTGTGCGAACGCGCCGCCAAGGAGTGGGACTTTGCCCGTCCGGGGGCGCCCGCGCTCTGTGCCCCCGACGCCGTCACCGAGGCGGAACTCCGCCGCGTCGCGCCCCGTGCCCGGGTGTTTGCGACGCCCTGGGGAGTGTTGCCGGCGGACGCTTCGCCTGTTCTGGAGCCAGGGCGCGCAGTCTCGGTGATGATGGTGGGCACAGGCCGCGATGCCCGTGCGTTCGCCGCGGCCCTCACCGGCATTGTCGCCGCGGCGAGGGGCGCGGGCGAGTTGCTCGTGTTCTGCGACGCCGACGCCGCACGGCGTGCGGAACTCTGGAAGTGCGCGCGGAAGCTCGGCGTGCTGGACCGGCTGTCTCTGATCGAAGACCTGGAAGCACGCCGCGACCTGGTGCTGGAGGGGGACATCCTGGTGCATCCTGAGGCCGCCGGCGAGCAGCGCAGCATGCTGATGGAAGCGATGGCCCATGCGATGCCCGTGGTCGCCGCGAAAGACCCCCGGGTCAGCGTGCTGGCGGACGGCATCACCGCTCGCCTCGTGGACGGGCTGCAGGCCCCGCAGTGGGAGAGGGCAGTGCGCGACCTGCTGAGCGACCCGGGTGGGGCGCGGGGATTGGGCGCGTCGGCGCGGGCCCATGTGCGGGAACACAACCGCGCGAGCACGCACGTGCGTTCGGTGCTGAACGCGTACACCAGTCTCTCAAGCTCGAAGGTCTGATCTCGCGTTGCGTGAAGTGCTCACGGCAGGCTCACGGGGCTCGGCAGCCGCATGAGGTGCGCGAACAGCACTTCAAACAACGGCTTGGTGAAGAACACGAGGATCGTGCCCATCGCAAGGAATGGACCGAACGGCATGACCTTGCTCGCGACGCCCTTGCTCAGCCGCCCCAGCACATACCAGGCGACGCCCAGGAACGCAGCGCCGAAGAACGCGAGCACCGGATCGATCCACCCCAGGCACGCACCGACCGCGGCCATCATGTGCACATCGCCCAGCCCCAGTGCTTCCTTGCCGAAGCCGAGCGTGCCTGCGATGCGCACCAGCCACACCACGCCGCCACCGATGAGGTAGCCCAGGAGTGACCCCGTAAGCGCATCCAGCCACAGCGGGACAGCCGTGGCGAATGTCCGCGCGTTGGTCTCGGCGTCAAAGAACGATGGCCCCGCCCACTTGGCTGCCAGGAACGCGCCCAAGTACGCCAACGAGAGCGCGGGCGCAAGAAAGAGAAGCTCGCGGAAGACCTCCCGCCGCGCGTGCGGGTACTGCACCCACATGTGCGGGTTGACACCTTCAAGGTCGGACGTGGGGGCCCCGGCTGCCGCGGGCTGCGCCGACTTCATGGCCTGCTCTTCCCACGCCGCGTAGTCCTCAAAGGACCGGCGCAGAAGGCGGAACTTGAGCATGAGGTTCGCGAGAATGAGCCCCAGCACCCCGCCCATCGCCACGCCCACCCACGTCCAGCCGTTGGGGCCCGGAGTCGCGATCGACCAGTGCCAGTGCTTCGCAACCACCGGCAGGTGGCCCCGGGTGGACTGCACGTACGCCGCGAACCCCACGTGCGCCACGATGCCCAGCACCGTGGGCACGTTGGTAAGCACCGGGGGAATCGTGAATGTCTTGGCGTCCACCAGCGTCATCGCCGTGAGGCAGGAGAAGAGCAGCACCAGCATGACGCCCAATGGCCACGTGAGCGGGAAGCCGCTCCGCGCCCACTCGGGCTGGATGGCGTGGAACGAGAGGCCCAGAGCGTTGCCCCGGTCCAGGTACAGCACCGCGAACGTGAACGCCCACAGCAGCGCGACGAACGTCTCGACCATCACGTACTCGGGCGAGATGGGGCTGCGGCAGAACCGGCACCGGCCGCGGAGAAGGAGCCAGCCGAAGATTGGGACGTTTTCACGCCACGTCAGCGGCGTATCGCACGACGTGCACCGGGACGTGGGGCTCACAAAGTCCAGCCCGCGGGGGATGCGGTAGACCAGCACGTTGGTGAGGCTGCCGATGCACGCGCCGAACGCCGCGGCGAAGAACAGCTTGACGGCGTCGAAGACGGCGAGCTGGAACGACAGAGCCGAGTCGCTCGTCCAGAGGCTCTGGGCGAGTGTCAGCCATCCATGACTGTCACCGGCGGTGGGCAAAGGGGTTGATCCTGTTGGAGAGGGTCAGGGTTCTTCGTCGGCGTCGGCGGGCTGATCGTGCTGGCGTTTGAGTTCATCCACGCGCTGCTCCGCGCGGGCAAGGACCTCCTTGCATCGGCGGACCAGGGCCATGCCCTGCTCGTATTCCGTGATCGCCTGCTCCAGACCGACGTCACCGGACTCGATGCGTTGGACGATCTCCTCGAGGCGGGTGAGGGCGTCCTCGAAGGACAGGTTTTCATCGGTTTTTCCAGCGGCACGTTTGGCGGACATGCCTGAGATTATGCCGATTCTTCACCGGTGCTGGAACGCTCAGCGTCGATTCGGAATCAGGACTTGGGCGCTTCCGCCCCGTGCTCCATCCCGTGCTCGTGCCGGTGCGTGACAGCCCGGGTGACGAGCGAGACCTCCTCCGGCAGCAGGTCCGCCACGGTGCCCACGACGTCGCCCGCCACGCGCCGGGCGAAGATGCTGCGGCGGGACTTGCCGATGATGAGCGTGTCGCAGCCGAAGGTCACCGTGTAGTCCAGGATCTCCTCGGCGATGCTCGGGCTCGTGACGTAGATCGGGTAGAACGGCACGCCCGCCTGCTTGGCGAGCACCGCGACCGTCCCCAGCGTCTCCTGCGCCAGGGGGTCGCTCTCGATGCGGGGGAGCTGCCCGGGTGCCACGTCCAGCACGCGCAGGGTGCGCACGTAGATCGCCATGAGCACCGCCCCGCGTTTGCGGGCGAGGTCCACCGCGAACTCGGCATTGTCGCGCCCGCGGGCCGCAAGCATGATCCGCGGCTTGGTGGGGTCCAATTGCGTCGGGGCGAGTTTGACCTCTTCCAGCCAGCCGGCGGCGGGCGTGGGCAGGGGCTCGCGCCGCTTCGCGGCCTTGGCGGCACGCTGCACAAAGAACCTCGCGATGAGCACCGCACCCACCACGCTCCCCGCGAAGACGGTTGCGTTGGGCTTCGCGACCACGATCGTCAGGAACGTGCCCGTCATCACCACCGCAAGGACCCAGAGGCCGGTACGTTCCCACCGCTTGATGGGCAGCGACTTGTTGACCGCGCAGCACGTCATGTTGATGGCGATCGCGCCCACCACGCCGATGGCGTACAACTCACCCAGCGCCTTGTCATCGTGCACGAAAAGCAGCACTGCAGCGGGCAATGCGCACGCGATCAGCAGACCTACCCAGGGCACGCCCGAGTAGTTCAGCCGCCGGAGCGACGAAGGCAGTTCATCGTCCTGCGCCAGCGCATAGCACACCGACACCATCGCCATGATCGCCGTGTTGACGGCCGACAGCAGTAGCAGCCCGAACACGATGCCCGAGGCGATCCCTAGCCACCGGCCCGCCTTCGCGCCCATCGCCGTGGTGCCGGCGTGCTCTGCGAGCACTTTGACTGCCGTCTGCCGGTACTCCTTGACCTCCTGCGTCCGTTCTTTCTCAAGCTCGAACGCCGCCTGTTGTTCCGGCGTGGCGTCTGGTGGCAGTGTCAGGTCGCTCGAGAGGCCCATCCGCTCTTCGTACCGAACATAGTCCGGCATGGTGGTCGCTTGGCGTGCGGGCAGGGCGTTGAGGGCGATGCAGAACACCGCGTTCAGCACGATCACCTCGAACAGCACCGGCCAGATCGTCCGCTTGGTGGTCTTTTCCACCGGGAGTTTCATGAGCCCCGTCATGCTCGCGACCGCCTCCACGCCCGAGAGGGCGAGCACGATCCGCACGAGGCTTTCCCACATCTTCCACGGAGATTCCACGCCCTCGGCGTGCAGCTTCGCCGTCTTCAGCCCCTCCGGCAGCAGCGGGATGCACAACGCGCCGATGACTGCGCTCGCGATGATCGCCGCGACGGCAATGATGAGCGCAAACCGGCCGGCCGCCCTCGCCCCCAGCCAGTTGATCGCCCCGAGAAGCCCGATCGTGCCGATCGACGCGGCCACAACCACCATCTGGTTATCGACGCCCAGGTAGTGGAATCCTTCAACCGCCGAGAGCGCCGCCGTGACGATGAAGTCGCAGAGCAGCAGCGTCGCCGCGATCACGCTGAGTAGCGGGTTGAGCTTCCGGGCCGCCGAGTACACACCACCGCCGTCCGGGAAGCAGCGGCACACGATCGTGTAGCCCCACGCCACGCCTGCCATGATGAGGGACATGACAGCGAGGTATGCGACGCTTGCGTGCGCCGTGTAGTAGAACGCCAATCCAAGGACGTACAGGCGGCTGGTGCCCCAGTCGCCAAAGAGCAGCGGCCCGGCGTGCTTCCAGTCGAGCGTCCTGGGTCTGCTTTCTGCGACAAGCATGGTGGGGGGTGCTGCCAGCCAGTCCGAGGGAGGGCCGACGTGCCCGGAACGCTTCCCAAGGGTGTGCCGAGTGTAGAACCGTGTCCGGTTGGGAACAGGTCAGGCCGGACGGATGCCCCGCAGCACCTGCTGCACGCGGGCTGTTTCACTCTTGACGACGGCCGTCAGGACCGACCTGGGGATGCGCCACTCGCTCTGGCTCTTGGTGAAGCCCGCGCAGTGCTCGTTCATGCACCGGTACAGGAGTTTGAACGCATCGCGGGGCTGGCGCACCTTGTCAAGGGCGTCCAGCAGGTCCTGCTGCGTCACATCTTCCGTGAAGAGGTCCAGCAACGGAAGGTGGCCCGCGTCGGCCATGCGGCACGCGTTGAGGCGGCTCTCACACAGGTCGTAGAGCATCTGCCCGGTCCACGCGAGGTTCTCAACCAGGTGCTGCTTGTCTAGGCGTGCTTCCTGGAAGAACGCGTTGCTCTCCCGCAGGAGCGCGTGCTGCAATTCCATGGGGAGGAGCAGCTTGATGCCCACGCCCTCCTGCTGCAGGAACTTGTTGTTGAGCAGCGGCCACACGACGGCGCGCATGCGATCAGGGTCGCCCGCGACCAGCGTCGGCTCGTCCATCCGGTCCACGACCACCACGATGCCGGTGTACCCGAAGCACCGCAGGACGCGCCGCAGCCGCTCAAAGCACGCGTACCGCGGCGTGTCGGCGTCGGTCAGGGGCAGGTTCGAGGCGTCGCGCAGCGAGGCGGGCAGCAGCCGCAGGCTCTTGGCGTACGACATGTCGCCGCGGGCCAGCACGCGGATCTGCCGGCGCACCTTGTGCGCTGTCCGGAGGAGTGAGATGCGGTCCCACAGCACGAACTTCGCGACGACCGCGGCGTACACCGCCAGGAAGCCCAGGAAGAACCAGTCGATCCAGTCCTGCGGCAGGTTCGGCGGTGGGTAGTACCGCTCCACGAGCAGCATCGCGACGATGACCACCGGGGTCAGGTACACGAAGATATTGCCGCCGATGATGCTCGCCGCGGGCCAGATGCCGAGGCGCCGCCGGAGTGCGTAGGTCCGCTCCCACGCGTGCTCGGGCCGGTCGTACAGGGATTGCAGCAGCAGAAGCTCGCGCCGCATCATGCGGTCGAGCTTCCGCACGCTCTTCTTCGCGTCCGCGGGCATCTCAAAGACGTCGCCCTGGAAGACGTGGCCGAGCAGAGCGTCCACCAGCCGCGGCACGATGGTGTGCAGGATGGCGTCCATGTGGTCCACGAGGCGGACCTTCTGGAGGCTTTCGAGGTACGTCTTGCCGCCCGTCCGCTCGTGCAGGCGGTCCAGGTAGCCGTTCACGTCGTCGTAAGGAACCAGCAGCACCTTCGCGCCTGGGTTCGCGACGTTGTGCTCGCTGATGCGGCGGCTGATCTGCAGGCGGATGGCGGTCTTGCCGCTGCCCTTCTCGCCGAAGACCACCGCGCTGCTGGGCCGGCGCAGGTCGCCCATGATCTTGTCGAACTCGCTGTGGTAGCAGACAAACTCGCTGCCCGCGATGGTGAGCCCGGGTTTCTCCACGCTTGTGACTTGCACGGGGCGCGCCCCCGGCATCGCCATCTTCGCGAAAACAGCGTCGGACCTTGCCTCCTCGCCGCGGAACGGGTTCTCGGTGAGCGCCCAGTGTTGGAGGAAGTCGGTGACTGTCATTGCGAGAAGCACCGGGGAGTCGAGCAAAGCCCTCCGCCCGCCGTCACTCTCATCTTAGTGGTCAACTTTTTTCCCCAGCAGCGGCGTAATCCGCGCCAGCGCCTTCTCCAGCGTTTTCTTGTCCTTCGCCTCGAGATTGAGGCGCAAGAGCGGCTCCGTGTTGCTCTTCCGCACGTTGCACCACCAGTGCTCACGCTGCCAGCAGTCGATCGTCACGCCGTCCAACTCGTCCATCAGCGTGTCGTCGTGCTTCTCGAACATCTGCTTGAGTTTGGCGAGCGCGCCGTCC
Source organism: Phycisphaerales bacterium (assembly GCA_036261855.1). GTDB lineage: Bacteria > Planctomycetota > Phycisphaerae > Phycisphaerales > UBA1924 > BJHL01. The sequence continues at coordinate 8,484 of DATAKA010000034.1, forward strand.
TTGTCCTCGATCTGGAAGTTGATCTCACCGCTCTGCGCGTAGCGGGCGATGGGGTCCACCAGCGTGCTCAGCTTCTTGCCGGTCTTCGCCGCGATGGTCAGCACCGTGCACATCGCGATGGCGCCGCTATCGGCGTTGAAGTTGTTCTTGAAGTAGAAGTGGCCGGAGAGCTCGCCGCCGAAAATCGCCCCGTTGTCGGCCATCGCCTGCTTGAGGAACACGTGACCCACGCGTCCGCGCACGGCCTTCCCGCCGGCCTTCACCGCCTCCTCCTGCACCGCCTTGCTGCTGCGCAGGTCGTACACAATCGTGCCGCCCTTGTTCTTCTTGAGGAAGTACCCCGCGAGGAGCGCCGTCAGGATGTCACACCCCACCGCGCGGCCCTTCTCATCGATGACCATGCACCGGTCGGCGTCGCCGTCGTAGCAGAAGCCCATGTCCGCCTTCTCGCGGAGCACCGCTTCCTGCACCTGGCGGAGGTTGGCCGCCACCAGCGGGTTGGGCTCGTGGGCAAAGACGCCCTTGGTGTTCTCGAAGTTGACCTCAATGATCGTGAGCCCCGGCACCGCGCCCAGCGGGCCGCCCTTGCCGAACACCTTGGGGATCATCGTGCCAGCCATGCCGTTGCTGGCGTCGATCACGATCTTCAGTTTCTCACCGCCGATGTCGAGGAACGACCGCACGTGCTTGGCATACGCGGCCCACAGATCGCGTTGCTCCACGCGCCCGTGCTGCTTCACCATGGTCAGCTTGTCCACCATCGCCGCGTGCTTGCGGATGTCGGCGAGCCCGGTGGCCTCACCCACTGGCTTCGCGAGCCGCTTGCTGATCTTGAACCCGTTGTACTGCGGCGGGTTGTGGCTCGCCGTCACCATCACGCCGCCCGCGCAGTCCAGGTGGTTCACCGCGAAGTAGATCATCGACGTGTCGCACAGGCCGATGTCGATCACGTCCCCGCCCTGATCGTTGATCCCCTGGATGAGGTTCTTTGTCAGGCTGGGGCTGCTGTGCCGCATGTCCCGCCCGACGACCACGTTCCTCATCATCGGGGTCGTGTCGCCCGCCGCCTCAGCGTCGGCCCGGAGGAACTTGCTGGTGCCGTACCCGATCTGCCACGCCATCTGGTCGGTCAAGAGATCCGGGTACGTACCCCGGATGTCGTAGGCTTTGAAGACGCGACCGAGCATGGGTATCTCCTGGCGTGGCACGCGGCAAGAGTAGACGACCTGTATACCTAATATCTACCAAACAAAATGGCAATACGGCATCCCGCTTGCTCGCGCCTATCCCCCAGATCTAGGCCTCTTCCGCACCGTCCCGCAGCACCTTCGGCGAGACGCCCGGCGGCAACGCCTCCAGGAACAACCGCCCGTACCGGGCCGTCACGACCCGCGGGTCCAGCACGACGACCCGGCCGTGGTCGTCCGCGGACCGGATGAGCCGGCCGAACCCCTGCTTGAAGCGGATGACCGCCCGCGGGAGGCTCTCCTCCATGAACGGGTTGCCGCCGCGTTGCTCGATGAGTTCCAGCCGCGCCTGCGTCAGCGGCCGGTCAGGCGGGTCAAACGGCAGCTTGGTGATGATCACGTTCCGCAGGCCCTGCCCGCGCACATCCACGCCCTGCCAGAAACTCGCGGCCCCGAAGAGCACGCTGCGCGGGTCTTCCCGGAACCGCTGCAGAATGAGCGTGCGGGAGCCGTCCCGACCCTGTGCCAGCAGCGGCAGACGCAGGTCTATTAGCGCCTCCGCCAGCAGCGAGGCACACCTCTTGAGCATCGAGAACGACGTGAACAGCACGAACGCCCCGCCGTCGGTCGCCTTCACGTGCTCCAGGATGAGCGACGCGACCCGCTCGCCCTCATTGTGCGAGCCGCCCCGCGATGCGTACCTGGGCTTGGGCGCGGCCTCCCACGTGAACACGTCCTCGTCCCGCTCAATCCGCTGCTTCCGCGCGCCGGGCAGCCGGACGCGTTCGCGCAGGTCCACAAAGCACTCCACCTGCTTGGCATAATTGAACGGGCTGCCGAGCTGCATCGCCCCCGCGCCCTCGCACCCCAGCCGCTGCATGGTGTGGGCGAACGCCGTTTCGTGGCGCTCGGTGGGCTCGTCCTCCTTCGTGGTGCGCGTCGCCAGCGTCGCGCTGGTCATCACCACGCTGTGCTCCTTGGTGAACAACCGCTCTTTGAGCAGCGGGCCCACCTCGATCGGGCCGCACGCCAGCGTCAGTCGGCGTGCTGCGTCGGCGTCGTTCCCGCCCCCGCTCCCCGTTGACTCCGCCCAGTACGCGTAGCCCCGCAGGGCATGGCTCACCAGCACCTCCGCGTCCGCCGCGATCATCTCGCACCGCTGGATGTACGCGTTGATCTCGTAGCGGTCCGCTTCCTGCTTGGCCGCCTCCTTGAGGGTCCGCAGCCGCAGCGCAAGCTCACGGAACGACGGCGTCAGCATGTTCTGCACCACGCCCGACGCACGGATGCGCACCATCGATGGCTCCGCCAACGCTTCCGGCCGCCGCTCGATCCACCCCCCCTGACCGCCATCGCCTGACGACTTCTTCACGACCTGCGACAGGTCCTCGAAGAACGCCCGCGCAGCGCCCGACGCCTTGTCCACCAGCGCCATCGCCCGAGTGATGGACTCGGTGTCCCCGGACGCCAGCGACAACTGCGGCAGGTACCCCTTGCCCGAGCGCGGCGCGTACAGCGTGGTCAGCAGGTGCTGCACACGGCCCTCCGTCAACCCCACGCCAAAGTGCTCGCTCGCGACCTCCTCGATGTTGTGCGCCTCGTCGAAGATCACGTGCTTGTACGCGGGCAGGAACCCCACGTCCTGCGACCGCAGCGCCAGATCGCTGAAGAACAGTGCGTGGTTGCACACCAGGATGTTCGCCCCGTCCATTTCCGCCCGCGCCCGCTGGAAAAAGCACTGCTGGTGATTCGGGCACTTCTTGCCCATGCAGTTGCCGCTGTCACTCTGCACCTTGTCCCACACACCCATCCGCTCGATGGGCGGCAGCGTGCTCAGCGTGCCGTCCAGCGTCGACATCGCCCAGTCCTCGATCACGTGCAGGCTCCGCCGGGCCGCCGCGTCCGCAAACAGCCGGTCCTGCCGCTCGCTCGCGAGTTTCAGCCGCCGCACGCTCACGTAGTTGCCCCGCCCCTTCACGAGCACGCCCTTGATCGCCGCGTGCTCTCCGCTCGCCGTCTGCGCGGGCGGCAGCGCCCCCTGCTCGGAAAGCCGCTCGATCACGCCCTTGATCAGCGGCAAGTCCTTCTGGATGAGCTGCTCCTGCAGCGAAATCGTGTGCGTGCTGATCACGACCACCTCGCCGTGCACCGCCGCCCGCAGCGCCGCCGGCAGCAAGTAGGCAAAGCTCTTGCCGGTCCCCGTCCCCGCCTCCACCAGCAGGTGGCTCGCGGTCTCCATCGCCCGCGCCACGCCCTCGGCCATGCGGCGCTGCTGCGGGCGCACTTCAAACCCTTCGCCCATGACCTTGGCGACCACGCCATCAGGCGCGAGCAGTTCAGCGATGTGTAGGGAGGCAGGCATCCGTGCGGGCGATGGTAGGGTGCGGCCCGCTCACGGCGTGGGCCGCAAGGCCAGCGTCAAGACCGTCACGATCGCGCTGATGAGTACGAGGTTGCCCACGCTCCACGCGATCGTGGCGATCACCTGCATCCACGGGTCCATGCCCGTCTTCCGCCGCGCGAGCGCCCCCGCCAGGATGGAGTGCGACGCCAAAGACGCCGCCATCCAACCGCCGAGGACGATCCCATAGAACAGCAGCACCCACACCGCATTGGGAAACCACGCCCGGAAGCCCACCAGCACGTAGATGCACACAGTCACAGAGCCGAGGATGAGCACATACTGGAGCGACGGGTTCATCGGTTTCGCGTCGGGCTTGGTTGGGGCCGTGTTCACGCGTTGCATGCTACGCAAATGACAACAGCCGCGCCTCGGGACGTGGCGCGGCTGTCGCAAAGAACAGTGGGGGACTTTCACTTCGTCGCAGACGCGACCTTCTCAGGCATCGCGGGCTTGGCTTCAGCCTTGATGGTGCCCTTGGTCGCCGTCTTGACCTCGGCCTTCGTCTGCTCCTCAGCTTTCGCGAGCGTCGGCTGTGCCTCAGCCTTGGCGATGGGCAGCACCTTGATCACCGTGCCGTTCGTCCACTCGCCGCGGACGGTGGTGACACCCTGGCGGTCATTGCCCGCCACGTACGCGTTCACGTTCGGCGCCATGACGCGCATCTTGCTCCGGAAGCGTGGCGCATCATCGGGCAGGCGGATCGTCGCGCGGGGCTCGATGCGAACGGGCGTCACCGCGGGTGTGCCGCGCATCGTGACGATCTCCTCGGCGTCCGCGCCGGTCTGCTGCTGCGGAGCCGCGGCCGGTGCGCCCTGAGCGCAGCACCCGCTGGTGCAACCGCTGCCACAGCCATCGCCGCAGTCGCCGCCGGAGTACGCATCGTTGCGGAACGTGCGCACGCCCGAGGCGTAGTTGTGGGCCTTGAGCCACAGGATGCGTTCGCGCTCCAGCCAGTGCAGGCCAGGCATCTCGATGCGCTGCCACGGCGAGATCGTGATCAGTTGCTGCCCGACGCGCACGACGATGCGTTGCTGGTCACAGCCGCTCGCGCCGTACGCCGCGGCCCCGGGCACTTCACAGGAGTTCCTGTGGTGCGACGGGCCGGGGCCAATGAAGGACTGTCCGGCCCACGAGCGGCCGTTCTTCCCGAAGTGGTACGTGCCGGTGCGGCGGATGGGGTACATCCGGCCCTGTCCGTCGGCGGGCCGTGCCACGGCCTCGGCGGGGGCAGGGGCGGGGGCAGGCAGGGCGGGGAGCAGGGTGAGGGACACGAGTGCGGCGGATATGAACATAACGACTCCTTGCTGGCGCGCACGCGTACTGCCGTACGCCGGGAACCAGGCACGCGTTTCCATCCTCGCAGGTTTCTTGAGGGAATCAAGGGAAATCGCACCGCGCAGGCACACCCGCCGCGGTTATGACGCGCGTGACGACTGCCAACCTGAGATATCAGACGTGCGACTGCCTCGAACGCGTGGAGCGATGTGTGCCGCGGGGGCGTTGACGTGCTTTAGCGCTCGACCACCATCGCCACCGCATTGCCGCCGCCCAGGCACAACGCCACCACGCCGCGCTTCCCGCCGGTGCGGATCAGGTTGTGCAGCAGCGTCACCAGGCACCGTGCGCCCGAACCGCCGATGGGGTGGCCCAGGGCGATCGCGCCGCCGGCGACGTTCACTTTCTCCTCCGGCACGCCGCCATCACGCATGTTCTGCAGCACCTGCGCGGCGAACGCCTCGTTGAGCTCGAAGAGGTCGATGTCGCTCATCTTGAGGCCGGCCTTCGCGATCACCGCGGGCACGGCCAGCGCGGGGGCGCGGAAGATGTCCTTGGGGGCAACGCCGGACGTGTGGTAGGCCAGGATCTTCGCGATGGGCTTGATGCCGAGCTGCTCGGCCCGCGCCATGCTCGCGACGGCGACGGCAGCGCCGCCATCGGAAATCTGCGAGGCGTTGCCCGCCGTGACAGTGCCTTCCTTCGCGTCAAAGACCGGCCGCAGTTTCGCGAGGCCATCCGCCGTGGTCTCGGCCCGGATGCCCTCATCCGCCGACACGCCCGGGCTCTTCTTGTCGTTGCACTGCTCGCCCGTGAGCGCCACGATCTCGTTCTTGAACCAGCCGTTCTTGGTCGCCTCGGCGGCGCGCTGGTGGCTGCGGGCGCTCCACGCGTCCTGGTCCGCGCGGCTGACCTCGTACTTCTTCGCGATGTAGTCCGCACCGTTGCCCATGGCCCAGCACTCAAAGGCGCAGCGCAGGCCGTCGTACTGCATGTGGTCCTCGAACTGCATGGGCCCGAACTTCGGCGCTCCCGCGCTGTCGCGGATCTTCGCGAAGTACGGCGCGCCCGTCATGTTCTCAAAGCCGCCCGCGAGCACCAGGCTGTTGTCCCCGGCCTTGATCGACTGCGCCGCCGACATCACGGCCTGCAGGCCGCTGCCGCACACCTTGTTGATGGTCAGCGCGCTCTGCGTGTCCGGGCACCCGCCCTTGAGCGCCGCCTGGCGCGCGGGGTTCTGCCCCAGCCCCGCCTGCAGCACGCAGCCCATGAGCACCTCGTCCACGCGGCCGGCCTTCGCCTCTTCGGCGAGCTTGGGGTTCTCGGCGAAAATGCCCTGGATGGCGTACGCCCCCAGGTGCGGCGAATGGACCTTGGCGAGGCCGCCAAAGAACCGGCCGATGGGGGTGCGCTTCGCGGCGAGAATGACGGGGTGGGAGTTGGTCATGGGGTACGTTCGTGATGGTCAAGATGAGGGAGGAAGCGGACGGCATGAATGGTAGGAATGGCCCAAGGGACAGCCAACCGCTGTGCAGACGAAGAACCCACAGGTGTTGATGGTTCTGCGCCGAGGGGATCACGGCAGCTAAGCGGACTTGCCCCGTCGTGCGGCGGTCTCAACTGGCGTGGACGTACGGGATCTCGAGAAAGTAACTATGGCTTGCCTGGCCGCGCAGCACTCACCGAGTTGCTTGACTACGGATGGAAGCGACGCGTTACAGTTCGAGGCAGTTTCACTTGTTCAGCAGCCGTGACGCACAGCGTGCCGCCGCGACAGTAAGCAGAAAACGATGGAATGCCAAACCGCCACACCTGCTTCGATAAGACTCGGCCGCTTGCAAGGTCGAGACGCCAAAGGGAAGTTGGACCGCCGTGCTGGTACGGCCATTGATGCGCCCAGACAATCGCATCGGACCTTGCAATTCCCACCGTCAGAAAGTGCGAAAGCGGCGGCGGAATTGTCTCCCAGCAGAGCGCGCCGGACGAGAGTGAATAGCACTGCATCACGCCGCCAACGTGGGCGACAACGAGGCAATCTCCATCAACAGAAGCTGCAAGCACACCGGGCGGTCTGCACTTCCTTGAGTCGTGGTGCGAGCTTGCAGTGGATGCATGCATGATTCTCAGGGGTTCTCCGTATCGGTCCTTACCCTCCAGCCACTCATACATCTGAGGAAACTTCACAACGACTTCCTCACGCCCGTCAGTTGGATTGACCAACGCAATGCCTTGCTTGTGGGTCACAAGGCACTTTTCGTGGAAAGGTCCAAGGAAACGGCGGCTTGATCCTCGTAGTTTCGACTTGGGCATTCCCCGAGATCGCGAGGCAAACACAGTACCGCCGGTTGCCATCGAAACGAACCATGAATCGGAGTGGCGTTCATACGCGACATACTGGGGGCGGTTAAGCGTTCGATTGTGCCACACGCACTTCCCCGTAAGCGTTTCGTAGCACGCGACGCCGCCGCCCTTTGGATTTCCCCAACTGCCGGCAATGAAGTGCTGGAGATCGTCGCTGATGGCAAGGCGATGGCCGCCGAAGGATTACACCGTCTCATGAATTGCAATTCGCTTGCCATTTTCCACGTCCACAACGTCGACGAGCG
>DATAKA010000060.1:0-4375 GCA_036261855.1 Phycisphaerales bacterium
GCGCGGCCCGCTGCTGCTCTACACCAGCCACGCGCCCAACCTCAAACCCACCCTGAACCAACGCATCGAGCGCCGCGGCATCGGCAGAAGAAAGGTGCGGGTTGGTGGGCTGGTCATTCATGGATGCTTCGAAAGTCAGAATCAGGTGGTCCCGTCCGCGATGCGGTCGCCGTCTTGAACCTTCTTCCACGCCTTCGCGAAGGACGCCACCGCGGCGTGCAGGCGGCTCTTCACGGTGCCCAGCGGGATGTCGAGGTCGTCGGCGATCTGCTGGTACGACAGTCGTTGGAAGTAGGCGAGGAGCAGGATCTCCTTGAGCGATGGGCTGAGGGTGTCGAGCGCCGTCTGCACCTGACGGCTGGTTTCATCATCATCCAGCCGCTGGTCAGGGCTGGGGATCCGAACCTCCATCAGGTCGATGAACGTGCCGCCGTCGTCATCGCCCCCGGCACCCCCCACGGGCGCCGACAACTCAAGGGTGCGACGACGACCCTTCCTACGGAGGAAGTCCCGCGCTTTGTTCGCCGCGATCGTAAAAAGCCAGGGCCGAAAACGTCGGCTGGCATCAAACGACGCCGCCGAAAGGTGGACCTGCAGGAACGTCTCCTGGAACACGTCCTCAGCCCCCGCCTGGTCCCCCACCAGCCGCACCAGGAACCGGAGCAACTCGACATGATGCCGCTCGATGATCGTCCGGAGCGCGGCGGTGTCGCCCCGGCGGTAGCGGTCGAACAGGACTTCGTCAGAGAGCGGTTCCACGGGAATGAGTAGGACCTCAGAACAGGGGAATCTAGGACCGGGCGATGACGCTCCCAACCGAACGCTCGAACGACACCCCTAGTTCGGGGCCAAACAGCGCCATTCCTTCCGCCCGGAGTTTCGGCGCGTGGTCCGCGACATACCGGTCGTACGCCTCCCGGTTCGCGAAAATGTACCGGCAGACGACTTTCAAAGGCCGGGCTGGCTCCTCAATCACCACCACCGCGGCCTCCTTTGCACCGCCCGCAACCACCTGCTGTATGTGCCCCTCGCGCAGCCAGCGGATGTACCGGTCCCGCGTCACGGTGTCTGGCAACAGCGCGGTGACGGTGTACGCGAGTTCGTGCATGGCAAAAGAATACGCCCGAGAAGCGGTGAGGCACCCCGGCGGCGGTTCGGGTATAAACACACGCTGAGCCCGCGCCCCATCGAAACCGGCAATCAGAGCCGGCGGCGAGCGTTCTCCTGCGGGCGATCTGGGAGTAGCCGGGCCCGATGAGTGACCCTCTCGACAGCGACGCGATCGCGGAGGTCTTGGCGCAGGCCGCACGCGGTGACGCGGCGGCATGGCGCGATATCGTGCGCGCCTACGGACCAAGGGTCTTCGCCCTGTGCCAGAGCCGCTGCCGCGACCCGGAAGTCTCCGAAGAAGTGACGCAGTCCGTGTTCGCCACCGTCGCAGTCAAGATGACCAGTGGCGAGTACGCAGAACGCGGCCGGTTCGAGAGTTGGCTCTTCCGGGTCGCCATGAACCGCGTCCGTGATCTCATGCGGCGCAACCGCCGGCGACCGGAGAACCTCGCGGATGGCCAGTTGGACCAGGTGCGTGCCGCGCCCGAACGCCCGACCAACGACGGCCCAGAACTCGCCCTGCTCCGTCGGGCGATGGAGCACCTCTCCTCCGCCGACCGCGAGATTATTGAACTGCGGCACCACGCCCAAATGGGCTTCAAACAGATGAGCGAGGTGCTGAACGAACCGCTCGGGACCCTCTTGGCCCGGCACCACCGGGCTCTGAAGAAGCTCAGGGAGATATTGGAGCGGGATATGCCGGATATGCAGGAAAAACAGCCGGCCCAGAGGCGTCGCGCCGAGGAAACCCGGCAATAAGCGTCGTGCCGCTGCGTTGGGCAGGAGTAAGGGTTGACGAACGTGGGTGCCGCATGAACAACGATCGAACGACATTCGGAGATGGCTTCGCCAACGTGCCGGAGACTCCGTACGAAGACCAGGGGCTCTCGCGCATCGATGCGCTGCTCGCGCAGGCGGGTGCCGCCGACCGCAGCGCCGCAGCGCCGTTCCGCATCGACCGCATCGCGTCCGCGACCGCATCCATGCTCGGCGAAGCACCGCCAGAGATCAGCGTCATCGCTCATATCGGCGACACCCCCTCACGCGCGCCCCGCCACCGCACGTTCAACGGCATGCGCCTCGCCGCGGCTGTTGCCCTCACGCTCTCGGTGGGCGCGGCGGTCATGGCCCTGCGCAGCGCATCCCCGACGCTCAATGACGAAACGGCGATCGCCTCCACAGTGGACGCGACCACGGACCTGGACGCGCTGGATGCGCTCTTCGCGGACGCAGGCGTGGACTCCGTCAGGACGGATGCGGAAGCCCTGCACACACGGGTCAGTGCGGACACGACCGCCTACTGGGGATCAGACGAACTCTTTGGCGATGCGGACGCGCAGAACGGAGCATCACTGTGACGAAGTTCCAGTCCATCAGTTGGGCCGGTGTACTCATCGCCAGCGCCGGCCTCGCCTGGGCATCACCCCAGCCCGAAGGCCGGCAGCAGGCACCCGACGCGCAGCGCGGCGAGCCCGGCGGCGACCTGCGTGAACGTCTTGACCGGGCTCTGAAAGACTCCGAACAGGCCAACCAGAAACTCCGCGACGCCATTGCACGTCTGGACAAGGGAGACGACCCGGAGTCCGTCAAACGCGAACTCGACATGCCGCTCCTCCGCATGTGGTTGATGCGTGACGGCCAGGGGCCGCGCGTGCGTGACCGCCTTGATGGGCCCGGTGGGCCTGCCGGCGGACGCAACGACGGCATGATGCCCGGCGATCGCGGCCGCGGCGACCCCGGCGCGTGGGGAGAGCCCCGCCGCGATGAACGGGGAATGGAAGGCGGGAAGCGTCCGCAGCCCGGTCAGGCTCCAGGTCCCATGGGGCCTGGCCGGGCCGGTGGACCCGGCGGCGGACCCGGCTGGGGCCCCGAGGGCGCACCCGAAGATCGCGAGCGGCTGATGGCAGCCGTGGAGCGCGAACTGCCCGAATTCGCGGCCCGCATGAAAGATCTCCGCAAGAAGCACCCCCAGCTTGCGGACCGGATGTTCCAGCGGCTCGCACCCCGCGTTCGCGACGCCCTCCGCGTGCGCGAGCACGACCCGGAGATGTTCACACTGCGCATCGCCGAGATCAAGAGCGGCCTGAGCGTGCTCGAAGCCATCCATGCGTCTCGCCAGGCGCGCCTGCTCGACGACACGGCCCCCGACGCCGCGTCCAAGCGCGCCGACGCGGAGAAGCAACTCCGTGAAGCGGTGGGCGCCGCGTTCGATGCACGACTCAAGATCGACGAGCACGAGGCACAGCGGCTGTCCGAACGCGTCAACGACATCCGCGCCGAGATCGAGAAGAAGCGCACCGACCGTGAAAAGGCGGTGGACGAAATCGTCGGCCGCGCCGCGAAGGGCGAGATGCCGCCCCCCTGATCGTTCCGGTCACGCCTGGGCGTTCCGCGCCGACCCCCGCCCCATCTCAAAGGCGCGGATGATGCAGTGGGCGCACGCACAGAACAGCACCAGCGCGAGCACAGCGCCCAGGCTGCCCCCCAGCCACGTCACCCATTCCGGAAGGAACGGGTCCGGCGCCGCCGGCACGGGCTTGTTCTGCATGATCGCAGCCTCCACCGCAGACTCGTACGCCAGCTTTGCACCCTGCGAGCGTCGGTACAGCATCACCGCGGCGACCGCGAGCGCCGCGAGCGGCACCCCCGCCATTGCGGCCCGCGCCATGTAGTACATGCTGCGCGAACTGCGTCGCAGCACCTCGAACGCGGACGCACCGGCCAGAAGCAGCGCCCCGCCGATGTGCAGCATGGCCCAGGGCTTCATGGGCACCGCCGTGCCACGGAGCATCAACTGCGCCGGCGCGCCCGGCGTGCTCTTGGTGGAATAGAACCCAAGCACCCCGGCCACCAGCAGTGTGCCGGCCACGCAGAGCAGCGCCATCCCAGGGCCGTCCCGGAAGCGTCCCCTTGCGATCAGCAGGCCATACACGCCCGCTCCCAGCACCACAACCTCAAACCCCACCACCATCCAGTACGGCTGGTCCGCCCGCAGCAGCACCGCGCCCACCGTCAACAGCGACACAACAACGGCTATCGCCCCCACCACCGCCGCAACAAGGCGCGAGGGCGCCGAGGTTGGCGGTAGGTCGAGAGCTTGAGAGTTCGTTTCGGAGATCATCGGAAGGACCACCCAATCGAGCGTAGGTTGCCATCGCCCTCGCTCTCTCCTGATATGTCGGCCCTGTACGCGACGCCATGCAATCGGTTCAGGATCTCGGATATCTCCATGAGCGTCCTAACTTTTTACAAACATTTTGGTCCT
>DATAKA010000047.1:0-4199 GCA_036261855.1 Phycisphaerales bacterium
CACGATGCCCGGGCCGTTATCCACCACCGTCACCCGGTACTTGGCGGACTGCTGGGCCTTGCTCTTCTTGCCGGTCTTGCTGTCTTCCCCGGCTGGTTCCCTTTCCTCGCTCCCTCGCTTCTTCGCTTTCTCGCTGTCTTCCAACTCTTCAATGACGACGACGATCTCCGGCAGGATGCTCGCTTCTTCGCACGCGTCCAGCGAGTTGTCCACCGCCTCCTTCACGCTCGTCAGCAGCGCCTTGCGCGGGTTGTCAAACCCCAGCAGGTGGCGGTTCTTGGCGAAAAACTCGGACACGGAGATATCGCGCTGCTTGGCCGCCATCGTCTCGGCGGTCACGCGCGTCTTGCGGGGCTTGGTTTCAGTCACGGAATCCTCTTCGACAAGAGCAGGGGCCATCACAATTGCCCTCCATGGCAAAGGTGTGCGGGGCGTGTGGGGGTGTCAGCACCAGTGTAGAAGCGGTGGGGCACCCGATCCCAAACCCATCCCCAAACCCGCCACGATCCGGCCAAAACGCACACACCCGCACGGCCTTCCACGGTGGCCGCGCGGGTGTGATTGAACCACTGTCTCTGACCGTTTACGACCGCCGACGCCGCGCCAGGAACGCCGCGCCAACACCCGCAAGGGCGATGCTGCCCGGCGTGGGGATTGTCAAACGGAAGATGATGAACTCGCCGTCGCCGGTGCCGCCGTCCAGTGGATCGGGGTCGCCGGGCCGGTCCCACCACGTCCAACTTGCATCTTCGGTAATGCCGGGCACCAGGAACCACGGGCCCACACCGTTCGAGCCGCCGACATACGGCGTCTCCCACAGGCTTCCCGTGTCGGCCGTCGTGATGTACGACGCCATTTGTGCCTCGGTGGGGCGCACGTCAAAGTCGTCCAGGTCCAGCCCGGTCGGGTAGACCTCCCACGCCGCGTTGCCGGTGTGCAGCGACGTCGCATCGGCGTAGACCTGAGCGAGAAGTGCCTGGGCGATGCTGTCGTCCGACCACGCGGCGACGTACACCTTCCCGGTCAAGTTCTCAAACTGCCAGTGCTCCGGCAGCGACCAGTTGTAGTCGCCGGGATCCCCGTAAGGACCAGTCTCGTTCATGCCCACGAACTGCAACGCGGTCGTGACGTCCATCGACGGCACGGCGTTGTAGATCGCGTAGTGGTTGTCCGCGGTGATGGTAAAGTCCATCATCGCGGCCTGCAGATTGGCCGCGGTCCCCCCGATGAGGACCACGCCGAGCGCAACAAAAGCTCGACGGTGCATGTCTTGTCTCCCTCTCCGTCCGTTGCTCTCTCTTGCCACGGGCGGACGGCGGAATCTACGAGAGGCTGGGCAAGCCCGCAACCACAAACGGTCAAAAACGCCGCAGAAATGCCTTCTCGGAACATGGTGGCATGGCAACGCCATCGGGACGCACTTTTTCGCGGACGCACAACGTCTCAGAACTCAGCGCCCCGCGCCCCCGGGATCGGCGTCGAAGCAAACACACCGGACTTCACGCCCGCCAGCGTCCGTAGTGCCTCCTGTCGCACCCACGGCACGCGCAACAGCGGTCCAAGCGCCGCATCACGCACCGGCGCGACCGACTCCATGCCCGACTGGAACACCGGCGTCATCCACCGCGACGCCCGCTGATAGAACAGCACACTGCCTCGCCGAGCCGAATCATGCCGCACGAGCGCCGCCGCAACATCACTCTCGTGCGCAAGGCATTCCGCGAGCGACGCTGCGTCCAGGAGCGCCAAGTTCGCCCCCTGGCCAAGCTGCGGGCTCGTCGCGTGCGCCGCATCGCCCAGCACCACGACATTCCCCTCGCACGTTCGCCGCATCCGAACATCCATGTACGACGCCGTGATGACCTGCTCCATGCCCGTGATCTGCTCGAGCAACGAGTCGGCCGCTTTGGTCTGGTGCCGCACGCGATCACAGAACGCCCCGAGCCCCGCGCAACGAACCGCCTCCGCCCCATCATCGCCCTTCATCGCCACGCTCAGGAACATGCTCACCGTCGGCGCCGACGCATCATCCCTTCTGCCCGACGGCAGAAACCCCACCATCCCAGTCGTGGACCGGTACACCTGCCACAGCACGTCCGCCGGTCCATCACGCAGTTCGCCGACAAACCACATCGCGCCCCACGGATACACGCGTTCCCGCGTCACCAATGGACACCCCGCCCGCAACCTCGACCGCGCCCCATCCGCGACAATGACCAGATCAAACGGCCCATGCTGCAGCCCCGCCGCATCCACCACATGCCGAGGCGTCGCGCTGCGCTCACCCCACCCCGGCTCCATGCCCACCACCTCGGCACCCGTCACCACCCGCCCCCCGCTCCGCTCCACCTCCGCCTGCAACGTCTGGAACAGCATGCCCCGGTGGACACCAAGCCCAAACAGCCCCGGCTCCAGGTCCGCGTACGCCATGCGCATCACTTCACGCCCCGCTGTGGTGTGCCCCTCCAGGCTCTTGATGCGCGCCCCCAGCCGCAGCACACGATCGAGGACGCCAAGCCGATGGAGCACCGACATCCCCGTCGGTTGCAGCAGCAGCCCAGCGCCAACCGGAGAGAGCGCCTCCGCCCGCTCGAACACGGTCACACGCCACCCCGCCCGCGCCAGAAAAATCGCCGCCGCCTGCCCCGCCGTGCCGCAGCCGATGATGCACACCGACCGGGGCTGTTGAGAATCCTGGTGGGACAAGCCCAAGCGTATCGGCGCGAACCGTGCCATCATGCGTCCCGTACGCTCCGCCGTGGACCACCGCATCTGCCTCGAATGTGCATACCCGGTCAAGGACCTCCCCCGATGCCCCGAGTGCGGGCAGGATGTGGACGCCGTGACCCTGCGCGTGTGGAACGTTCGACGCGACCTGCTCGAGCACCGCACGCGCAGGCTGCGCAGGGCGCTCGGTGTGCTGTTCGGCGCCGTCGTGCTGTGCGGGCTGGGGATGTACGCCCTGTGCACCGCGCCCGTCTGGGGCATCGGCAGGATGGCCGGTGCCCTGACGGACCACTGGGTCGCAAACGTGGTGGGGGCCCTGGTGATGCCGACGATCGCGATCCTGGGCGCGTGGCTGGCGCCCCTGCCGCTCATGTACTTCGCGAAGCCCCACAACCGCCTCCCCATCGCGTGCATCTGGGAATCGTCGATGTGGCGCTTCCACGTGCCATGGATGTCGATCTGTGTTCTGGGGCCCCTCTTCGGCGCGATCGCCGCGTTCCCTGTCACGGTGGTCCAGGTCCTGGGTGCGCTGCTCTTTGGCCTCGTGTGGATCGCGGCGAGCGTGACCATGGCCATCCTGTGGGTGCAGTCCGTGAAGCGTCGCCTTTATGAAGCATCCCTGTTGCAAGCCGCCCCCGGCGTTTGGCTCGTCCTATGGGGCGTGCCGATGTTCCTCGGGGCCGGCATCCTCGGCTTCTTCGCCGGGATGTTCACCGCCGTGCGGAGCATGGAAATGTGGGGGACGCCGGGGTTGGTGTAGCAGACGCTGGCCCGTGCACTCAAGCCGTCCCGCAGTCACCCATCGCGTGCTATTATCCGCCCCGTTTTTTCAGCGAAACCCGCACCACCGCGGCGGCGTGCCCGCCCTGAACCGCAAAGGAACCACACCATGGAAACCACCCTCATCATCCTGAAGCCCGACGCCGTCCAGCGCGGCCTCATGGGCAAGATCCTCTCCCGATTCGAGGACAAGGGCCTCCAAGTCGTCGGCGCGAAGTTCATGCAGATTTCTCAAGACCTCGCCGCAACCCACTACGCCGCCCACAAGGAAAGGGGCTTCTACCCCGGCCTCGTCAAGTTCATGACGTCGTCCCCTGTCCTCGTCCTCGCACT
Source organism: Phycisphaerales bacterium (assembly GCA_036261855.1). Lineage (GTDB taxonomy): Bacteria > Planctomycetota > Phycisphaerae > Phycisphaerales > UBA1924 > BJHL01. The sequence continues at coordinate 3,841 of DATAKA010000047.1, forward strand.
CCGCGGCAACGGTGCCATCACCATCTGCCGCAACATGATGGGCGCGACGTTCGGCAGCAAGGCTAACCCCGGCACCATCCGCGGCGACTTCGGCGTCTCCAACTCCTTCAACCTCATCCACGGCTCCGACAGCCCCGAGGCCGCCGAGAAGGAACTCGGCCTGTTCTTCAAGGCCGGCGAAGTGCTGGACTGGAAGCGTGCCGGCGAAGTCTGGGTCTACGACTTCGGCGGCGGCAAGCCCGAGTGATCGAAAGAGGCTCGGGCGCGAGACCGAGCATGCCCGCCCGCTCAACTTCGATTCCGCACTTGCGTCAATCACCAACAGTCACAGCAGGCCGCCCCCGGGCGGCCTGCTGTCG
>DATAKA010000049.1:0-10688 GCA_036261855.1 Phycisphaerales bacterium
GCCCGCCGGGCGTCCGCGATCGCCCGCGCAGCACCGGGAAGAAGCTCGACCTGGTCCGGGTGCGCGATGTAGTGCACCTCACGGATGATGGTGCCGTCACGGTCGAGGAAGATGGCGGGGCGAAGGGGCATCTGGACATCATTCACTTTGTACGCGAATCCAGCACGCAGGAACGCTCTCCGGCCGCGGCACGCGTGATGGTGTGCACATGGTGCTCCGGCCGGAGGTCGATGCTCTTCAAGTCCCCCACCGCGACCCACGAGAAAGCAATGTACTCTTCAAGGCTCTTGACGGGCGCGAGCGTCTTCCGCTTGCCGGAGATGCCGGCCCGCAGCAGGACGTTCACCTCGTGGCGGCGTTTGCCCTTCTGGGTGAATACATGCTCCTGCACGCAGAGGCACTCGCTGGGTTTGATGACAAGCCCCGCCTCTTCCATGAGTTCCCGAACCGCGGCCTGCGCGGCCGATTCGCCGAACTCGATGTGCCCGCCGGGCAGGTAGAAGTAGCCGCGCTTGCGGTTCTGGCAGAGCAGCACGTGACCGCGCTCCACGATGACTGCACGGGCGATGAACTCGATGGACGGCATGGCGGAGGATAGAGATCCAACTGCGTGGCGGCCCAGCGTGCATCAGGCCGCCCCGGCTCCGAACACCCGTGGTGCGTCGGTGCTCGCGATGGCGAGGCTCTCGTGGGTGCCGATATCCCGGTGGTACGAGCCGATCGGCCCGGCGAGTTCGATCGCGTGCATCCGTCCGACCAGCCTTGGCAGCACATCAAAGCCGATATCAAAGGCGTTCCACGACGCGATCTCGTGCCAGCAGGCACCCGTCATCGCGTAGACGCCCGCGTTCGCGAGATTGGACTTTGGCTGCTTGGGCTTCTCCACAAAGGAGAGCACTTTGCCGGCGTTGCGACCGTCCGAAACCGAAGTGTCCAGCTCCGCGATGCCCGACTTCTCCGGGAACTGGGCGCGGAAGAGGAGCATGGTGAAGGGGTCAGGGTGCGACCTGTGGTACGCGAGGAACGCCGCAAGGTCGATGTTGCTCAGGTTGTCCGAGTAGATGATCATCGCCTCGGCGCCGGCCGGGACGAATTCCTTGTTCGCAGTGATTGTTCCGGCGCTGCCGAGCAGCGTGGGCTCGTGGGTCTCGCGGACGCGGAATCGCCCGGTCGCGTTCTGGCGGGCGATGTAGTCCCGGACCTGCTCCGGCAGGTGGTGGGTGTTGATGAGTACTTCACGGATCCCAGCCTTCGCGAACGTGTCGAACCAGTAGTCCAGCAGCGGTCGGCCAGCGACGGGAATCAGGCACTTGGGGAACGTGTCCGTCAGGGGCCGAAGGCGCGAGCCAACCCCCGCGGCGGTGAGCAGGACGTGGACGTGGGAGTTGTCGCGCGGAACGGGCTTCACTTCTTCACGTCCCTTACGACATTCATCTTCGCCATCGCCTTGGTTGCATAGTCCAGGATCGCCGCGACGTTGTCCGCGCTCTGCAGCCACTCGCGGTACGCCGCGACACTCTCGTGGATCGCCCGCTGCGGCTTCCAGCCCAGGGCCCGCAGCTTGGAGACGTCGCTATAGATGTGCCGAGTATCCCCGAAGCGGTACTTGCCGCTGGGGCGCGGCGTGTAGCCCTTGACGCCAAAGACCTCGGCCACGATGCTCGCAAACTCCGCCACGGTGCAGGCCTTGTCGCCGCCGACGTGGAACATCTCGTAATCGGCCTTGGGTGTGTGCAGCACCGCGAGGTTGGCATCGACGACGTCGTGGATGTTGACAAAGTCTCGCACCTGCTTGCCGTCCTCGTAAATGTCCGGCTCACGCCCGGTGTGGAACGAAAGGCAGAAGATGCGGCACGCGCCGCTGTACGCGTTGTAAAAGCTCTGACGCGGCCCCTGCACGATCGAGTACCGCATGGCGACGCTCGGGACTCCGTACCGCTTACCCAGGAACAGCGCAACCTTCTCCTCGGCGATCTTCGAGATGCCGTACTGGTTCTGCGGGTTGGCGACGGTCTCGTCGGTGGCTTGCCACTTCAAGGGTCCACGGAAGCCCTTGGGAGCGCGGCACTCAAAATCGCCCGAGGCAAGCTGCGCATCGTCGCGGATGTCCGGCAGGCACTTCCGGCCGTCGGCGTCAAGATACAGGCCTTCGCCCAGCGTCGCCTGGCTGCTGGCGACGATGACCTTCTTTATGGGCAACTTCTCGCGGACGATGATTTCGTAGATGAGCGCGGTGCTCGTGACGTTCACGTCGAAGTAGCGTGAGAACACCGGGAGGTAGTCCTGGAACGCGGCGAGGTGGTACACCGCGTCCACGCCGCGGAGTGCCGCCAGCAGCACCTTCTCATCGCGTACGTCGCCCTGGAGGAACTCGATCCGCGGGTCCAGGTACGCGGGCTTCCTGTGCCCGGGGTGGACGGGCTCCTCGAGCGAGTCGAGGACGCGGACCTTGTAGCCGAGCTTGAGGCAGGCGTCTGCGGTGTGGGACCCGATGAAACCGGCGCCGCCGGTGATGAGAACGTGCATGGGGGCCTCCTTCAGAGCGTGAAGTTCGAGGGCAGGTACATGGAAGTGGAACGGAGCCGCGAAAGGAGTTCGTGACCGTCGATGATTGCTCGTTGATGTGCCTCTCGGATGGTGCCGAGCAGTCCGAGGCAGCGGACGCCGAGCGCTTCGGCACGGGCACGCGCTGGCCGGTCATCGATGAGGAGCAGATGCTGGGTGTTCTCCAAACAGAGGGCTATCGCCTCGGCCTCGCCGTCGCCAAACTGCGAGCGGAAGTCGGGCAAGCGACCGGGGGTTCTGACCTCGATCCATTGCGGAAGGTCCGCCGCAAAGGCGCGAACCGCGGCCGGAGATCGAGGATCGCTGAGCTCGGCCAGGACTGCGCGGGGGACGATCACACGGCGGTACAGACGTTCGAGCAGCCACGCGTGATCGGTCTGGACAAGATAGTTGACGGGTGATGTGTCCGCGATCACGACCATGGCGCGTCAGGGTACGTTCCCGGCGCGCCGGTCGCTGTCCTCCGTGCCGAGCAGTGCGCGGACCTTGGCGGCGTCACGCTCGACTTCTTCCATGGTCGGTGGTGGCTGATGGACACCCTTCCCGCTCATCCAGTCGAGGCATTCGATGACCCCCATGCCGAGGAGCTTGGCGGCGCACCCGGTGCTCATCTTGCCCCGCCGGTACGCCTCCATAACCATGGATTCCAGCGCGACGCGGTCAACGTCTTTGCCCCACACGTCGTGGAACGCATTACCGGCCTCGTCGGGGATGTGAATATTGAAGCACATGCAGAATGATACTCGGCACATGGCGTGGGCGGAGTTATGCCGTCCTCAGCCGGTTGTGGAACATCTGCGCCGCTATATGCCCCACGCTCATGTGCAGGTCCTCGATCACGCCGAAGTTATCGCTCGCCACGTTGATATGGATGTCCGCCATCGGGCCCACCTTCCCGCCCTTCATGCCGGTGAGCGCGACCAGCGTCATGCCCAGCCGCTTCGCGCTCTCCGCCGCCCGCAGGATGTTCGGCGAGTTCCCGGAGCACGAGATCGCGACCGCGACGTCGCCCGGCCGCCCGTAGCTCTCCAGCGGGAACGAGAACGTCGTGTCGTACCCCATGTCGTTGCCCAGCGCCGTGAGCATCGGCAGGTTGTCGCTCATGCACAGGGCCCGCAGACGTCGCTTGCCATCGACCATCGCGGTCTTCACAAAGTCGGCAACGGTGTGGCTCGCATTTGCATGGCTGCCGCCGTTGCCGAAAATGAGCACCTGGCGGTCGTGCGTCCACGCGTCCAAGAGCGTGTCCGCGTACCGCTGGACCGCTCGCTGGTCGATGGTCGCTGCGGCACGGGCAAGCTCGGCAACGTACTCGGCGGGGGTGGTGATCATGCTACCGGCCATGGGTGAATTCCTTTTGAACCACAAAGACACGAAGGGCACAAAGAAGATCAGAGGGAAGAGCCAGAAAAGAACTCCGAAAGCCGGAACGTCAAGCCACTTGCCCGTACGCGTCCCGGCCTACTCCGCCTCAACCCCTTCCTCCTTTGTGCTCTTTGCGCCTTCGCGGTTCATGTCTTTCCAGATCTAACTGATGAAAATGATCCTGCTCCCCAGCCTATCAATCTGGAACGGCAGCGTGCGCGGGTTGCCGAGGGACTGCCTGATGGCCTCGTGCTTCTCCGGCGGCGCCAGCAGGTACAAAAACCCCCCACCGCCCGCACCGAGCAGTTTCCCGCCCTGCGCCCCCGCCTTCCGGGCCGCGTCGTACCAGTCGTCGATCTGAGTGTCCGAAATCCCGAATCCCAGGCTGCGCTTGAGCTCCCACCCCACGTGCATCAGGCGGCAGAACTCGTCCACGTTGCCGCGCCCGCTCACCACCGCCCGCATCTCGCTCGCGAGGTCCCGCATCTCACGCAGCGTCCGCTGCTTGTCCCGCTCGTTGCTGCCGTCGCTCTGCTTCTTCAGGATGTCGTTCGCATCCCGCTTCTTCTCGGTGTACAGGATGAGCGTCCGGCGCTCGATCTCCATCAACGTCTCGGGGTTGCACGGCACGGGCTGCACATCCACGCTGTCGTCGGGGTTAAAGCGGATGTAATTGAACCCGCCGAATGCCGCGGCGTACTGGTCCTGCTTGCCGATCGGGCTGCCCAGGATGTCGATCTCGATCTGGCACGCCTGCTCCGCGAGGCGCTTGCCGCTCACGATCTGGCCCTTCATGGCGTACAGAGCGTTCAGCAGCCCCACCGTGAGCGTGCTGCTGCTGCCCATGCCCGTGCCCGCCGGCACATCGCCGATGGTCACGATCTCCATGTGCGGCCCCAAGTCCAGCATCTTGAGCGCAGCCTTCACGATCGTGTGCTGCACCTCGTCCCGCGTCTCAGCGATCTCGGTCTTGCTGTACGCCACGCGCACACTGGGCTCGAATCGCTTGCTGAGGCACACGTACATGTGCTTCTGTACCGCGACGCTCAGCACCGCGCCGTACTCGTGCTTGTAGAACGCAGGCAGGTCCGTCCCGCCGCCCGCGAACGACACGCGGTAGGGTGTCTGTGAAATGATCATGCGTTCCCTCCGCCGGTGCCCAGCGCGGCCCGGTACTGCCCGATCAGCACATCCAGGCTCCGCGTAATGTCAAACTTCTCGAAAATGAACGCCCTGCCCGCGCGGGCAAGCCGCTCGCGCAGCGTAGGGTCGTCCATCAGCCGCTCCAGCGCATCGGCCAACCGCCCCGGGAACTGCTCGTCCGGGTTCCCACCGTTCACATCCACGAGCAAGCCGGTTCTTTCATGCACAACAAGGTCCGGGTTGCCCACGAGCATCGTCGTCACCGCGGGCAGCCCGCACCCCATGGCTTCCATCGTCAATTGCGGCAGCCCGTCTACGTCGTCGTCCTTGGCCCACACGCACGCGAGCACAAAGCAGTCGCCCTGGTGCATGAACTCCGGGATCTTCTCCTGCTGCAGCGCCTTGCCCGTCATCGTGACGCGGTCGCCCACACCCAACTCCGCGATGAGCGCCCGCAGCTCCGCCTCATCCGGCCCGGAGCCCGCGATCACACACCGGAACGTCCGTCCACGGTCCTTCAGCACCTTGCACGCGCGCACCAGGTGCGGGAACCCCTTCTTCTCGATCAGCCGCCCGGCCGAGAGAATCGTGAAGGGCTGGCCCGCCCTCGCGGCCACCGTCTCCGGTGTCGGCGGCACCATCTCATCGGTATAGATCCCGCAGTACGCGACGTGGACTTTGCTTGCCAGCCCCGGCGTCGCCCCATTGTCCTCGTCGATATAAAACTGCTTGTGCCACTCGCTGATGGCGATGATGAACCTTGCCCGCTTGATCTTGTCCCGCAGCGCCACCCGCTGGCGCGTCAGGTCCACGGCGTGACCCGTAAAACTGAACGGCACGCCCAGCAGCCACGCGCCGTACATGGCAATGCTCGCGCTGCTGAACGCCCACTGCGCATGGATGTGAGACACGGGCCCGCCGGACTTCTTGAGCCCCTGCGCCCACATGCACGCCACAAAGAAGTGCGCCAAAGCCGCCAGCCGCGCCCGCAGGTTCTCCCGCTCCCCAAAGACCGCATTCCCCAAGGCCGCGAAGAACCGCCCACCGAACACGAAAGGCCCCGCGACCGCCGCGCCCACCACCCGCCCGGCCGGCACCGGGTACAGCACCGTTGCCGAGGCCTGCAGGTCCTTCGCCCACGCGCTGTCAAAGTGCATCTTCACCGGGGCGCGCATGCAGTGCAGCCGCACAGGCACGCCCGCCTGCGTCACGATCCGCAGCTCGTTGCCCACCCAGGGTGAGCCAAGGCCCTCGCTGGTCATGTAGTGGATCATGGCGGAAGAAGTCCGAAGACCGTCCATTCTGAGGCACCAGCGCAAGAAACACCACCCCGCACGGGCGGGCAGGATAGTGGAGATATCGGGCATTTGTGCGGGCTACTTGGAGAGAAGCCGCGCCACGCACCACCCAAGCCACCCAAAAAAGAAAGTGCCGCCGTCCTCGCGGACGACGGCACCTGAGACGGGACGTGAGGGGTGTTCACCGACGCCGACGCGATGCGAGCAGCAGCCCGCCCGCGATCAGCCCGACCGAGCCGGGTGCGGGCACGAAGCCGCCAAAGCTCGAATCATCGAAGAAGTTCTTGCCGCCGACGCCCAGGTACACGTTGTCCTCCAACTGCCACCGGATGGTGGTGAAGTTGGTCATGGCCGTGCCCATGGGGGTGCCGGCGCCGACGATGTTGTTCCAGGTGTTGCTGGGCTCGTCGTAGTAGTCCATCGCGAAGGTATCGGTGGACAGGTCGAGGTTCACGCGGAAGCCGTTCCAGTCCGGTGGGCCGGCGTTCCAGGCAGTCCAGTTCCAGCTGCTGGAGGGGCCGTCGCGCCAGCCGATCTGGTTGTCCCGCGAGTAGCCCCACTCAGCCCCGATGTTGCCCGACGCGTCCATGAAGGACATCGTGAACTTGATCGCGTGCTGGCCCGTGGGGTCCGGCGGCGAATCCGGGTCCGCCATGAAGTACGTCTGGTACGTCACCACGCCCGCGGTCTGCGTCGCGGCCACCGGCCCGCCCGTGTCGTACGTGTCCAGCGAGTAGTCGTACGTGATCGGCCCTGTGCCCGCGGGCGTGTCGTTCCGCACCGCGAGGTTGTACCCGTCGTTGTTGCGGCCGTTGAAGTGGGCGCCGACGATGTACGACGGCAGGCTGCCCGACAGGGAACCGGACGGGTACGCCGGAGCGCCACCCACATACGAGTTGCGGAGCGTCGCGGTCGGGAAGAACCCGCCGTTGTTGCTCACGATCTTCCACAGGCCGCTGTTGGGCGCGACCGCAACCGCCGACCCGCCACCAGACGCCGGGCCATAGGCACCCGCGTTGTAGTAGCTCACGTCGCACCAGTTATTGGGCCCCTGGAACATCGAGAGGTTGTACCCCTCGTTGGGCCCGAAAGAGCCCAGGTGGGCAAAGGCGGCAGAGGTGCAGGCCCCCACCAACGCCAACCCGATAATGCGCGCAAAACGGCTGTTCTGGACCAGTTGCATGTCTTGTCTCCTGTCTCAGCTCCGACCTTGTCGCGGCCGACACGCCGCGGAAAAGTTCGAATGCCTCTCACAGGAGACTTGCACGATCCCGGTCCAACCTTGCAGCGATCAAGAAAAAATCACACCCGCCGAAGCCCCGCAGCCAAAGCCACGGGCGCCAGCGTGACTCAACAACCCCAGCCTCGTCACTCCGGTAGTCAGGTACTCCGGCACTCAGGTACTCCGGTACTCAGGTACTTTTCCCTCAGTACGCCATCACCTGCGTCACGGCCTCTACCACGCGGTCGGCGTTCGGCAGGTACTCAAGCTCCAGCTTGTAGTACGGCATGATGGTGTCAAAGCCCGCCACGCGCTGCACCGGGGCCTTCATCGAGAGGAAGCAGTGCTCCTGGATGATGGTGGCGAGTTCAGCACCAAAGCCGCAGGTCTTGGGGGCCTCGTGCACAATCACGCAGCGGCCGGTCTTCGTGACGCTCTGGATGATCGCGTCCTTGTCCACGGGCGACACCGTGCGGAGGTCGATCAACTCGACCGAGATGTCCTCGGGCAGTTTGTCCATCGCCTCCAGGCACTGGAACACGCTCGCGCCGTACGTCAGCACCGTCACGTCGGTGCCCTCGCTCACCACCTTGGCCTTGCCGATTTCAATGGTGTAATCACCCTCCGGCACCTGCTCGCGGTACGACCGGTACACGCGCTTGGGCTCAAAGAACACGACGGGGTCAGGGTCGCGGATCGCCGCCAGCAGCAGGCCCTTCGCGTCGTGCGGCGTGCTCGGGATGACCACCTTCAGCCCCGGCTGATGGATATAGATGGACTCCGGGCTGTCGCTGTGCAGTTCCGGCGCGTGGATGCCCCCGCCCCACGGCACGCGCACCGTCATGGGAATCGTGATCGCCCCGCGGCTGCGCGTGCGGTACCGTGCGGCGTGGTTCACGAGCTGGTCGTACGCGGGCCCCAGGAACCCCTCGAATTGGATCTCGGGAATCGGCCGCATCCCGGCCATGGCAAGGCCAATGGCCGTGCCCATGATGCCCGACTCGGCGAGGGGCGTGTCGATGACGCGGGTGTCGCCGAAGCGCTTCTGGAGGCCGTCGGTCACGCGGAAGACACCGCCGTTGAGACCGACGTCTTCGCCAAGGCAGACGACGCGCTCGTCGCGTTCCATTTCCTGGGCGAGAGCTTCGTTGATGGCGTCGACGAGGGTGAGGCCTTCGGATTGCTGTTTTTCAGTGCGAGGCATGCGAGTTCTCGGGTGTTTGATTCAACGCGAACTGATGAGCAAAGCCACTCTGAGTTAGCCGGCCTTCTTTCGCTTGCCGTGTCCGTTCGACGACAAGCGAACCGCGATCGCGAGGCTTGTATTGATCACTTCAAACCGACCCTGCTTGTCGTACACGATGACGTACTGCGACCGGTTGCCCGGCGGCACAGAGATGAAGTCGTGGTGCTCCACGTGCACGACGCGGCCATCCACCAATTGAACGTCAAAGGGAAGAAAAGGCTGCGCACGGACAAGCGACCGAATTTCTTCGTTCACCGCGCACCCCCTTGAATCTGCTCTGACCCCACCCCTTGCCCCAGGCTGTGCGTCCTCATCGTCCGCTTCTGCACTTCCAACTCCGGCGTCAAGGTCGCATACGTGTAGTCAAAGATGTCCGTCGTGGCCGGCTTCGCGATGTTGAACGCCTCGTCCACCACCTTCTGCGCGTTGTCCTTCGACGCCTGGTCCAGCTCCCGCTGCTTCTCGTCGTTCCAGATGCCCTTGGCCACCAGATACTTCTTCAGGCGGATCATCGGGTCCTTGCCCATCCACGCCTCGACCTCCGCCGGGTCGCGGTACCGCCGCGCGTCGTCCGCCGTGGTGTGGTCGCCCAGGCGGTACGTCACAGCCTCGATGAAGCTGGGGCCCCCGCCGGCCCGCGCACGCTCAATGGCCTCCTTGCTCGCCTTGTACACGGCGAACAGGTCGTTCCCGTCCACCTGCGTCGTCGGCATGCCATACGCGATCGCCTTCTGCGCCACCGTCTCGCTGTTCATCTGCTGCTCACGCGGCACGCTGATGGCCCACTGGTTGTTCTGGCAGAAGAACACGCACGGCACCTGGAACGCGCTCGCGAAGTTCATCGCCTCGTGGAAGTCGCCCTCGCTCGTCGCCCCGTCGCCGAAGAACGTGATCGCAACCCGCGGCTCCTTCCGCATCTTGAACGCCCAGGCGATGCCCGTCGCGTGCAGCATCTGCGTGCCGATGGGGATGCACAACGGGTTCTGGAACACACCCTCGGGGATCTGGTTCCCGCGCTCGTCGCCCATCCAGTGCAGGAAGATGTAGTGCATGGGCAGGCCGTGCATCCACAGTGCCGCGTTCTCGCGGTAGCACGGCACCAGCCAATCCACGCCGCGCTTGGCGGCGTACCCAGCGCCGATCGCCGCGGCCTCCTGCCCCTTGTTCTGCGGGTAGGTGCCCATGCGGCCCGACCGCTGCAGCTTGAACGCGATCTCGTCGAGCGCGCGGCACTTGCACATGTACTCGTACAACTCGCGCACCTCCTCATCGCTCAGCACGGGCTTCCCGCCCTCGCCCTTGACGAGCTTTTCGTCTAGAACGGCGTTCTCGTCGAGGATCTGGAGGTAGTCCACCTGGGCCTTGTACGCGGTGCGGATCGGCATAGGGGCGATGGTAGGTAAACGGCCCGCCCTTCAGCGAACGCCAGCACGCTCCCGGTTGGCAGTCGGATTCTGTTTGGACCACCCTTCCAGCATCCTCCCCCCATGAAACCGCGGTACGCTCCTCCGAACAATCACCCGACCGGACGCGATCGCGCCCGGCCGGGACAGCAACGCCGCGCGTCACGCGCGGCAAGGAGCGAGCCATGAGCATCTGGGACCGCCTCAAGAAGGAACTGATCGACATCGTCCAATTCCTGGACGACTCCAGCAACACCCTGGTCTTCCGCTTCGAGCGGTTCCAGAACGAGATCAAGAACGGCGCCAAGCTCGTCGTCCGCGAGGGCCAGGCCGCCGTCTTCATCAACGAGGGCAAGATGGCCGACGTGCTGGGCCCCGGCACGTACACGCTGGACACCAAGAACGTCCCCATCCTCGCCACGCTCCTGGGCTGGAAGTACGGCTTC
>DATAKA010000064.1:0-5931 GCA_036261855.1 Phycisphaerales bacterium
GACGGGACCGCAAAGTTGCACAAGCTTCGAGCCGACATGCTGTTTTTGCTGCTTGCGCCCGCTCGAAAAAAATACATGGTGCTGACTGACCGTTCGATGTACGAACGGTGCTTGAAAGAGCGAGAGGCCGGAAGGGTCCCGGAGAGCATTGAGTTTTTGCACGCTGAGATTCCAGATGATCTTGCGAAGCGGCTCGTCGAGTCTCAAGCAACTGCCTCAAAGGAAGTCAGCCCATCCTCTGCCCGACTGACGTCCACGGTGATGCCTGCTACACATTCATGATTCTGATAAACTGACCGCATGATCGCGGTGACTTGTCCCCATTGCAGAACTCAGTTCGAGGCGAGCCCGGTTGCGGGTTCTTTGGCGTGCCCGGCGTGCCGGCAGGGCATCACGCTGATGTTTGCGTCCGGAGCGCCGGCCCAAGTGCCCAAGTGCAGCCGGGTGGTGTACATCCTTCTCGCGTTCTTCCTGGGTGGGCTTGGGATCCACAACTTCGTGGCGGGGTACACGGTGCGCGGAGTGGTGCAGCTAGTGCTTTCGCTGGTGTGCGCTGTCATGGTCTTCTGTACGTTTGGGTTGTCGGCCGTCGGGCTGCTGGCGGTGTTTGTGTGGACGATCGTTGAGATCGTGGTTGTCGACAAGGACGTGAACGGCGTGAAGATGAACTGACGGCGGGCGTGCTGATTCTGTCGGTCGTCGTTCGGTCGTTAGAATGCCGCATGCGATCCAACTTGCTGTGCGTGTTGCTGTGCGTGCTGTGCGTCGTTGCTTGCCTCTTGATGTGCCCCTCGGCCGCAATGGGTCAGGATGTCGCTGCGGAGGAGGCGAATGGGGTTCCGACGCTCACTCAGGGCGTGGATTCGATCGCCACGGCGGGAATTCCCGGGCCCATCGCGGTGTACGGGGAGCGGGCGTTCTGCGTGATCGCCGGCTCGCAGGACGACGGTGCACTGCTGCCGGTGGTCGCGGGGGCGGAATGGGGCCGTGGGCGCGTGGTGGCGTTTGGGCACGGTGGGCTCATCGGGAAGGACGCGCTCGCTGACGCCGGGACGGGGCGGCTTGTGCTGAACGCGGTGCGATGGCTCGGCGGCGGGGATGCGCCGCGCGTGCTGGTCGTGGGCAACGGTGCCTTGGTGGATCAGTTCAAGGCGGCGGGCATGACGGTGCTCACAGCGCCGACGCCGGACCCCGTGATCCTCCCAAAGGTGGATGTGCTGGCGGTGGACGCGCACTCACTTCGAGCCGTTCACGTGGCGGACGTTCGCGCGTTCGTGGACCGCGGCGGCGGGCTGCTGACGGCGGGCCTGGGATGGGGGTGGCTGCAACTGAACCCGGGAAAGACGATCCACGACCATCCGGGCAACCTCGTGCTGCGGGAGATGGGGCTGGCGTGGTGTGACGGGATGCTCGACACCACGGGCGAGGGGCGGTTTGTGGTGCGGGAGTTGCCGGCCACCATCCATGCCCGCGCGGCGTTTGCGTCGCTCGAGGCGGATGGCCGCGAACCGGATGCGCAGGCCGGCGCGGCGGTGACCGCGGCGGTGCGGGTGATGCCGGAGAGCGACCCGCTGTTTCAGCGTGCGGCGGCGCTGCTGGATCAGCAAGCGGCGGAACTGGTCGTGAGCGAGCAATCGCCGCTCAAGTCCAAGGACGCGGTGCTGAGGGCGCTGCTCGCGCTGCAGGTGGAGTTGGAGAAGCGTGCGCGGCCAGCGGAGGTGCGGGCACACCCGTCTTCGGCGGCGTTCCCGGGCGCGGTGGAGTTGAGCGCGACGCGCGTCACGCAGGAGTTGACAGTGGATCTCTCGATTCCTGGGTGGCACAGCACGGGGCTGTACGCTCCGCCGGGCGGCGTGGTCTCGGTTCGCGCGGATGGATCGGCGACTGGCAGCACGCTGCGCATCGGTTGCCACACTGACCAGTTGTGGCACCACAGGGCGTGGAAGCGTGTTCCGGACGTTGCACGCGAGTGGCCGCTGCGCGAGAACGCACTTGAGGCCGCCAGCGCATTCGGTGGCCTGGTCTACATCGAGGTTCCCCAGCGCCGCAGCGGGTCGGCGACTTTCACGATTGAGGGCGTGGTGGAGTCGCCGCGGTTTGTGCTGGGGAAGACCACGCGAGAGGAGTGGCTCGCTGCACGAGGGGCGCCGGGCCCATGGGGGGAACTGGAGTCCGGAAAGGTCATCGTGAGCGTGCCGAGTTCGCACCTGCGCACGCTGGACGATCCGACGGCGGTGCTGGAGTTCTGGGACCGCATCAGCGATGCACACGCGACGCTTGCCGCGATTCCATTGCAGCCCGACCGCCCCCACCGCTTTGTCGCGGACGTTCAGATCAGCGCGGGGTACATGCACTCTGGTTACCCGATCATGACGCACATGGACGCGGCGCAGGACATGGTGAGCGCCGACAACCTCCGCAAGGGGTGCTGGGGCTTGCTGCATGAGCTTGGGCACAATCATCAGGAGGACGAGTGGACCTTCGACGGGACGGTCGAGGTCACGTGCAACCTGTTTTCGCTGCACGCCATCGACACGGTCTGCACGCCGGATGCTGGCAACCGCGGGCACCCGGGCGTGAACACGCCGCCATCGCTCGAGAAGTACCTTGCGCTCGGCGCACCGTTCGAGCAGTGGAAGCGCGACCCGTTCCTGGCGCTGCACATGTACGTGCAGTTGCAGCGGGCGTTCGGCTGGGGGACATTCCAGCGTGTGTTCGCGGAGTACAGGACGCTGCCACGGGAGCAGCGGCCTGCGGACGACGATGCGGAGCGCGACCAGTGGATGGTGCGGTTCAGCCGTGCGTGTGGGAAGAACCTGGGTCCGTTCTTTCAGGCCTGGGGCGTGCCGACATCAGCATCTGCGCGGGAGAGCATCGCCGATCTGCCGGGTTGGATGCCGGACGAGATGAAGTAAGCAGTTGGCTCGCTCACGGGAACGCGGCGCCGTGCGTGCCCAGCACCTCCCGGAAGTGGGCGAGTTCGTCGGCGACTTCGGACTCGTCGCACTCTTCGGCGATGACCTGCTCGATGAGCGCGGCGAGGCGGCGTTTGACCACTTGGACAGCGGCCGCGGCGTCAGCGGCGGAAGAAAAGCCGTGGGCGGCGGAGGCAGCGGTGAGCGTTGGCGCGGCGGTCGCGCTGATGCTGGGCATGAGCACGCGGCGCTCGAAGAGTTGCCAGTGGGACGCGCGGCCGGTGGCGGTGAAGTGGTCGCGGCAGCGTTCGATGGCGACCTCAAAGACATTGACGGCCCAGCGGCGTTCGAAGCTGTCACGCTCGGTGGGCGCGGCGAGGTCCGGGCGGCCTTCTTCGTCGGTGAAACCCTTGAAGTGGCCGCGCGCCTTCTCCGCGCGGGCGCGTGAGTCGCGCCGTCGCGAGAGGTCAACGAGGTAGTTCTCGAGCGCGGCGAGCACGAAGGTGCGGACGCGGCCGCCGCCCATGGACGCGCGGCCGAAGAGGTCGCGGTGGAGGATGACGGTCTCGAAGAAGCCTTGGGCGGCGTCGGCCGCGTCGTGGGGCGACAGGCCGCGGCGGCGGAGGAAGGCGTAGACGGGGGGGTGGTACCGGCGGGCGAGTTCTGCGAGGGCGCGCGAGCGGGTCTCGGCCTTGTCGGACTGGGCTTCGTGGATGAGCGACCAGCGCGTAGTGTCGAACTTGTTCTCCAGCGGCGTTGGGTGCACGCGATCCCCTCCACAGGCTTCGGTCAGGCGTCCGGAACGACCCCTCGCTCCGGTGCCAGCCTATCTTGACCGATCTCGAGCGTTCTTGCAAGGGGATCCCCGCGTGACACCCCCTCCTCACACCACCTTTGGCTCCGGCTTTGGCCCCGGCGATCTCCCGCCGCCGGCGTCGGTCCGGCTTGATACCGACTCGGCCCGACGGCTGCTGGGTGCGCTCGGGGCGGCGGAACGGGACGGGTTGGAGGCTGGGGACTTTGACGGCGTGGCGCTGCCGGGGTACACGCTTGTGCGGCGGCTGGGGGCTGGTGCATCGGGCGAGGTGTTTCTCGCGCTGCGCGAGGGGTCGGACCGGCCGGTTTCGGTGAAGGTGTGGCGGCAGGGGCAGCGGGGTGAGCGGGCCGTGCGGGCCTGGCGCGAACTGGACCTGCTGGGGGAGTGCAACCTTGCGGTCGTGCCGCGCGTGCTGGACTATGGAACGCGCGCGGGAAGCCTCTTTGTCGCGACGGACTACATCGACGGGCTGAACCCGATCGCGCGTTCAGCGGAGATGAATCTGCGTGAGCGGGTGACGCTGCTGGCGGACATCGCGGACGCGGTGCAGATGCTGCACGAGCACGGGATCATCCACCGCGACCTCAAGCCGGCGAACATCCTGGTGACGGCCGCGGGGAGGGTGTTCATCCTGGACCTTGGGCTCGCGATGCTGGCGCAGCGCACGGCGGACACGCTGACGCTGGAGGGGCAGCCGGTGGGCACGCTGGGGTACATGTCTCCGGAGCAGGCGCGGGGCGAGCGGGCGAAGGTGTCGGTGCGCAGCGATGTCTACAGCCTCGGGGCGATCGGGTATCACCTGCTGTGCGGGGACACGCCGCACCGGATGAGCGAGTCGGCGTCGCAGTCGCTGCTACGGATCACGATGACGCCGCCGCGGGACCCGCGTGCGCTGAGCGCGGAAGTGCCGCCGGCACTGGCGGCCGCGCTGGCGAAGGCGGTGCGTGCGGAGCCGAGGGAGCGGTATGCGTCGGCGGGGGAGTTTGCGTCGGACCTGATGCGGTGGGCCAGGGGAGAACGGGTTCTGGCGACGAAGCTCGGTGTCGTTCGGCGTGGTGTGATGTGGGTGACATCACACCCGCGGTTCGTAGCAGCGTGTCTGGTCACGCTGACGGTGTGCGCAAGTGCGGTCGCGTCAAAGCTCGCGGCTGCGGCAGTTCTTGACGCTCCCACCTCGCTGACAACCGAAGGCGGCGAGCATGGTCGATTCGACCAGGCCACACTCCGATCAGCCACCGGCAAGCCGCTTGCCACGATCGGTGGCACACCAGCGAGTGTGCTTCTCGCGAGCTTCGTGCCGTGGCCGGACGGGATGGACGGACGGAAGACTCTCAAACGCGTGGTGGTGCTCGCGACGCGCCCGGGCGCAGAACAGCATTCAACCGACGGCCAGGTGTGGGTGTGCGATCCGGACCGGATTGATTTGCCGCTGTACCGATCCGAGCAGGACGCGACTATCCCGCAAAGGAGACCAGGCGATGGTTCCAGGGAAGAAGCACTCATCACGCAGCGTGCACTTCTTGCGGACGTGTTTCCGAGCAATCCGGGGGTGGAGATCGTCCAGCTTTCCGGGTTAATGGGAGTCGAAACTCGGATCACCGTGCTCTCGCTGCTGTGTGAAGTACTCTTTGAAGCTTGGCACTTCGGTCCTTTGCACGACTGCGCGTGGTGGCCATCGCAGCGTCAGCTCGTCCTGGTAGGGCAGATGGACGTACAGAATCCTCAGCCTAGCGAAGCCATCGGGATAGGCGCACCCGAATCAGGCACGATATCGGCAGAACGCACCATTCCGGTGCTCTTTGCGATCCGTCCCAAGCCCAACTCCCGGTATAGATGGACAGATGATGTTCTGTCCGATGCGCAACAGGGACTCATTGTGTGGCAGCGGTCTTTCGAGGGAGACCGCACTGGCGACAGGATGCGTAGAGCGATCACACACAGTTCCTTGGAATCTGGCAGGGCGAATGAGCCCGACACCATTCTTCTGAAAGTGAAGGAACCTGACCGCTCTTACTCGGGCGCATCGGAACTCGCGGGACAGGAGCGTGGGTGGACACTCGAAGTTCCCATATCAGCCCAAGGCCAGTTGCAGGCCATCGATGCTCTGCAGGAACTGCTGCAACAACGTCACATGGATGAAGCCACGCAGACGAGGCAGTAAGGAGCCTCGATTCGACCGCGATACATCTTCACACGACA
>DATAKA010000062.1:0-11188 GCA_036261855.1 Phycisphaerales bacterium
CCGAACCTCAACGGCAAGCCCGCCATCGAGGTTGTGCTGACAAAGCTCCACGCGGGCGGCAAGTTCCAGCAGGAAGGCTCGGCGTACAAGGTCTCGGGCGGGCTGCACGGCGTGGGTGTCTCGTGCGTCAACGCCCTGTCTGAGTACCTCGACTGCGAGGTCTACCGCGACGGCAAGGTCTTCGGCATCGGCTTTGAACGCGGGCGTGTCGCCAGCCCGCTCCGCACCGTCGGCGCTCTCCCCGCGAACGCCAAGCGCACCCGCGGCACGAGCGTCGTCTTCATGCCCGATGCGGAGATCTTCCCGGACACACGCTTTGACTACGCCATCCTGGCGAACCGCCTGCGTGAGCTGTCGTTCCTGAACCCCGGCGTCACGCTCCGCCTCTCGGACGAGCGCGTGGGCCCTGATGGTCGCGTGCACGCCGACACCTTCAAGGCCGTCAGCGGCCTGCCGGAGTATGTGCAGCACCTGATGACGGGCAAGAGCGCGGTTTCCGACCTGATCTATTACAAGCGGGAAGACGCCGCCGCCAACCTCATCGCGGAAGTCGCGTTCCAGTACCACGACGGGTACAACGAAACGCTGCTCTCGTTCGCCAACAACATCAACAACGTGGACGGCGGCACGCACGCCCAGGGCTTCAAGGTCGCCCTCACGCGCACGCTGAACAACTACGCGAAGAAGGCGGGCATCCTGAAGGAAAAGGACCCCGCCCCCAGCGGCGAGGACCTGCGCGAGGGGCTCGTCTGCATCGTCAGCGTCAAGCTCCCCAACCCCACCTTCAACAACCAGCCAAAGGAAAAACTCCTCAACCCCGAGATCGAGGGCTTCGTCTCCGCCGTCGTCGCCGACGGCCTGGACAAGTGGCTGGAGGAGCACCCCAGCGAGGCGAAGAAGCTCTGCCTCAAGGGCATCATCGCCGCGCAGGCCCGCGAGGCAGCCCGCAAGGCCCGCGAGCTGACCCGCCGCAAGAGCGCGCTCGAATCGGGCTCCATGCCCGCCAAGCTCCGGGACTGCAAGACAAGGAACGTGGAGGAGAGCGAGCTCTACATCGTCGAGGGTGACTCGGCAGGCGGCAGCGCCACGCAGGGCCGCAACGTCGAGACCCAGGCCATCCTGCCCCTCAAGGGCAAGATCCTGAACGTGGAGAAGGCCCGCATCGACAAGGTGCTTGGCTTCGAGGAAATCCGCGTGCTCATCGCCGCGCTCCGCGTCGGCATCGGCGGCGACTTCGACATCTCGCGCCTCCGCTACGGCAAGGTCATCATCATGACCGACGCCGACGTCGACGGCAGCCACATCCGCACGCTTCTCCTCACCTTCTTCTTCCGACAGATGCCCGAACTGATTCGTCGCGGGCACGTCTACATCGCCCAGCCCCCGCTCTACCAGATCGCCCGCGGCCCCGGCAAGAACAAGAAGCTCTCGTACGTCCTCAACGACAAGACGCTGGACGACGCCCTCATCGATATCGGCCTGGAGCACTCGGCGCTCGTCGTGCGCGACGTCCGCACCATCAACGAGGCAACGTACGAGGCGACGGAATTGAAGCGCCTTGAGGGCCAGCCCCTGCGGCGCGTCCTCCAGCTCCTCCGCCGCATGGCCGAACTCACCGAGATCGCCGAGCGTCGCGGCACGCTCTTCAAGGACCTGCTCGCCCAGCGCCCGCACGACCCCGCTGCCAAGGAACGCGGCAAGCCCCGCCTCCCCACGCACAAGGTCTCCTGGCGCGGCGGCGAGGCCTACGCCTGGAGCGAGACGCAGGCCCTCGAAGTCATCTCCCAGAAGAAGCTGCGCCTCGCGGCCGGCGCGGGCCACGCGGAAGACGCAGCACCGGCAACACCCACCGCGCCCGCCGCCCCGGTTGCCCAACCACTCGACCCGCTGCAGGCCGCGACCGCCGTCGTCCGCGAACTGCACGAGAACCGCGAGCTCGACCGCATCTTCGAGCAGCTCGAGTCTTTCGGCATCCCCGTTACTCCGCAGACATACTCGCAGTCGCAGGGTGAGACCGTCACCGGCGAGAAGGTCCCGGCGATGTTTGCATGGGTGAGCACCAAGAACCACGAGGACGACGAGCCCGCCAAACCGGCATCGGCCGATACCGACGAAGAAACGGACGAGTCCCAGGCCGCCGCGGCCCGCACCACCGCGCTCGGGGCCCCCGCCGGCCTCGCAAAGGCGTCCTCGGGCCACGTCGAAGCCCCGAACCTCCCCAGCATCATTGCGGGCCTGCGCGAGATCGGGCGTCGCGGCCTTGAGGTCAAGCGCTTCAAGGGTCTGGGCGAGATGGACGCCGAGCAACTCTGGGAAACCACGATGGACCCGTCGGTGCGCACGCTCCTCCGCGTCTCGTGGGACATGGGCAGCAACGCCGATGCGCTCTTCACCATCCTGATGGGCGAAGAGGTCGAGCCCCGACGCCGGTTCATCGAAGAACACGCGCTCGAGGTCAAGAACCTGGACATCTGATCGGACGTGCAGCCTCCGCCGGATCGCAGACAGAGGATCACCGGTGACGGGTGGGCGGTCTATGCCGTCCGCGCCGAACGGTCGCGCGCGGCTGTCCGGCACCGAGAACCAGCGCATCGATTCCGGGAACACGTCCGACTCACCCGCCCCGCCGCCCCTGCCGATGGGATTCGGTCCGATTGCCGCCCCCAGCGGAGACCACCATGACCGCGCAGAGCCCCCAGGGCAAGCCCAACCTGAAGATCACCAGCGCGGAACGTCCCAACACGCTGGGCCTGTCGCAGCGCGACCTTGTCACGCTGCTGGAGAAGCTGGAAGCGCAGGACAAGGGCAAGACGCCGGTCCGTCGTGGCTTTGCGCGCTGGCCCTTCCGCGTCGCAACGGTGTGGGTCACCCTCACACAACCCAGCGGCACCGAGTGCCGCCTGAAGCTTGCGTGCCGGAACCTGTCCCGTGGCGGCGTGGCGTTGCTGCACAACTCGTTTATGCACGTCGGCTCATCCGTCGTCGTCACCCTGCCACGGCTGTCGGGCGGCACGCAGGACGTGCCCGGCACGGTGAAGCGCTGCCAGCACAAGCGCGGCACCATGCACGAGATGGGGGTGCAGTTTGATCAGGAGATCGACCTGCACGACTACATGGGCACCACGCCGACAGGGGACTTCTATTCCCTTGAGAACGTCAACCCCGAGAGGCTGCAGGGCTCGATGCTCTACGCCGAGGACAACGAGGTGGACTTCCGCATCATGCAGCACTTCCTGCGTGATACCCAGCTGCGCCTCGTCCGGGTCAAGAACGGCACGGACGCGCTGACGGAGGCCGCAAAGGGCTGTGACATCATCGTGGCCAACTGGCGGATGAAGGACATGCAAGGCGCCGAGTTCGTCACTCGCCTGCGCGACCTGAGTGTCGACGCCCCCGTCATCATGCTCTCGCCCGCGCCTGGGGGCCAGCAGCCCGGCTGGAGCGCGCACAATACAAGTGTGCTCGTCAAACCGCTCCAGCAGACCACCCTGCTCCGGGCCCTCGCGGAGCGCCTGCTGCTGAAGGAAGCCCACGACGCCGCCCGCTCCTGCAGCGACGACCCCGCCACGCCGATGGCCGAGGGCATCGTCCAGAGCTTCCACACCATCGCCGACGGGCTCGAACAGTCCCTTGAGGGTGACGACACCGTGGCAGTGATCGAGTCTTGCATGCAGGTCCGCGCATCGGCGCCGGCCCTCGGGCTCAGCGCGCTCAGCCGCGCCGCCGAGGTTGCCGTCGCGGCGTGCGCCAGCGGTGACCCGGCAAAGCGCAACCGCTCCGTGCGCGAGTTGATCACCGCGTGCCGGGCGTTGACGCCCGCCGCCTGAACACCCCCGCATGTGGCGGGGTGCGGCACTACCCCACGGGGCCCCCGCGTCCAGTAATCACCACCGCCGCTAACCAAGATAGGTGCATCCGGCCCCGGCATCATCCGGAGGGCGACAGCCGCGCAATGGCGTCGCCGATGGTGAAGACACCGGAGGTTCCTCTTGCAGCAGCCGCACGACAATCCCGCACCGCACGAACCGCTCAGCGCGGCGCGCCGGCGCGTCTTTGCTCGGTGGCCGTTCTCGCAGCAGATCGTGCCGGTCCGCGACCTCTCGTCGCTGTCCCGGGACATCATCCCGATGACCTGCCGCAACCTCTCCGCCAACGGCGTCGGCCTGGTTAGTTCGCGCCCCCTTGCCGTGGGCAGGACCGTGAGCGTGACACTCCGGAGCGTTGTGCGCGGCACTGTGAACGTGCAGGGTCGCGTGGTGCGGTGCGAGGACGCGGGCGAACGCCGCTGCGAGCTGGGCGTGGCCTTCGCGACCCCGATCGATGTGCGCGAGTTCGCGCCCACCGACCCGCTCTCCAACCAGACACTCCATGAGACCATCGACCCACAGACGCTGCGGGGATCCGTGCTCATCGTGAGCGGCTGCCCGGGCGACCGTGCGTCCCTGGCCCGGTCGCTGCGGACCACCAGCATGATCGTCGCGAGTGTTGCGTCGGTCCACGGGGCGCGCGACATCGCGGCGGCCGACATCGCGATCCTGACGAGCGACACGGGTGACGACGAGCCCGGCTCGGTGCTCCTCGACCTCTACGAGCGCGGCTTCGCGGGCAAGGTGGTCCTCATCGCGCCCGACCGCGGCCCGCGGGTCCGCCGGATCGTGGAAAAACTGCCCCTCGCCGGGGTGCTCGTGAAGCCACTGGAAGACACCGCGCTGCTCCGGCTCCTGGCCGACATCGGTGCCGAGGGCACGGGCGCCTCGCTCCGGAACGTCGCGTAAAGGGTGGCCAACGGGACTCGAACCCGCGACCCCCGGGATCACAACCCGGTGCTCTAACCAACTGAGCTATGGCCACCGTCGGGGGTCGGGATGATAGCGCTCAAGGAAAGAAAAAGCCCAGCGACCGGTGTCGCTGGGCTTGGGGTTTGGCCGGGGTGTGGATGCCCTCTTAGATGCAGGGGCCGCCACCAAACACGCTGATCAGCGTGGAGATGTCCTGGGTATCCGGGAACAGCCCGTCGTTGTTGAAGTCGATGTCGCCGCACTGGCCCGGGCCGCTGGGGCAGGGGGCGCCGGAGAACACCGCGATGAAGTCGGCGATGTCCTGCGTGTCCGGGAACAACCCGTCACCGTTGAAGTCGATGGAGTCGCAGGCGGAGGGCGGGGGATTGACGGTCAGGAGGGCGCTGCCGCTGGTGTCGCTGCCGCAGATGCTGGAGACCACGCAGCGGTAGCGGGCCTGGTCCGCCTCGTTCACGTTGAACAGGGTGAGGGTGTTGGTGGTCACGCCGCTCACCGCGCCGGCGGCGTTGCTCATGTTGGTGTACACGCCGTTGATCTGCTTCTGCCACTGGTAGGTACGGGACCCGCTGCCCACGCTGAGCCCGATGGAGAAGTTCACGTCGTCGCCCTCGATCGCCGTGACGGCGTCGGGGTTGTTGTTGACCACGGGCGTGCTGCAAGCGGCATCCCACGACTGCAGAGCCTCGCGGATCTGCTCGCGCAGCATCTCGAACTTCATGGTGTAGGCAATCTGCGACTCCGTGCTGCTGGAACTGCCGTGGACGAACGCGGCGGTGGTGTACTCGCGGGGCAGGATGATGTACTGACCCACGAGCAGTGTCTTGAAGGGCAGCTTGACCCACCCGCCCTCGGGACGCCAGTACGTGCCGCTGCACGAGTACGCGCCGCCCTTGGACGCCCACTCCACCTGGCTCTTGAAGTCCGCGATCTCACTCGCGGTAAGGTCGGTGGACGCCGCCTCGGTGTTGATGATCGCGGCGAGCGAGCTCGTGGTGCCCGTGCCGTTGCTCATGAGGTCGTAGAGCGTGTCCTGCCAGGTCTGGCCGAACAGCGAGCCGTCGGCGATCAGTTCGTACAGGTTGCAGGCGTCGACACACGTAAAGGTGTTGTGGGGCTGGCCGCAGAGGCAGCCCATGCGGTGGTTGATGTCCGTGCCCGACAACCCCAGCGCGGCGGCGTAGTTGTTCAGGGTGGTGCGTCCGTACCGGAGTTCGATCTCCATGGTGCGGTTGTTGTCGGACTGCTCCATCATCTCCCGGATGGCCTCGTCCAGGTCCTCTACGGCGGTGTTGCACGGCTGCGCGGGGTCCGGGCACTCGTCGTTGTTGCAGGTATCACGGATGGTGATGTTGTTCGCGAGGTTGTCGTTGCCCGCGGCGCACTGGTCCATCGCGTACGTGGCGTGGAGGATCTTGAGCATGCTCGCCGGCTCAAACTCGAAGGACGCGTTGAGGCTCGCGAGCACGCCGCCGCCCACCTGCTGCACGCGGAACCCGTAGATGCCGCTGTTCAGCTCGTCGTCCATGTACTGCCGCAGCCGGCGGGTCTGGGTGTTGGAGTTGTCCACGATCGCCACGGCGAACCTGGTTGCGCCGATCGAGTCGGTGTACCGCTGCATGCAGGTGAGGCGCCCGCCGGTCTGGTTGATCAGATCGCCGACCTCCGAGCTGCTGAGGCCCGGGTGCCACACGCCCAGCCCGTTGTTCTGCGAGACCATGATGCAGTTGAACGTGAGCGGGCTGTTGTCGATGACGTCGATGTCGACGAGGCGTGCCCCGTTGGTCGTGAGCGCCGATGTGATCTGAGCCGCGGAGACGCCGAAGTACCACCACCACCCTTGGGCGTTATTGCCGGTATTGGGCACAGCGACAATGCTGTAGCGCGTGCCGGCGAGCGTGGAGTACTGATCCACGTCGATCGGCCGCAGCCCGTTGCCGGACTGCCATGTGCCGAGCTGCGTGCCCGTCAGCCCGGTGGCCCAGTCCCAGCCCGGCGCGGCGGTCGCGCCGCTGTTATCCACGACAACAGCGGACCACGTGCCCGTCAAGGGGTCAACGACCTCGAGGTCGATGATGCGGTTGTTGCTCAGCGCAAGCGATGTGTTGATGGCGTTGACGGTGGTGTTCCAGTACACGTCCATGCCGGTCGCGGCGTACTCGCCGGAGTTCTGCACCAGCACGGCGTCGTAGTTGCCGCCCGTGGGGGTGATATTGAACGGACGGCGTCCCTGCGTCATTTCCGCGTCGATGCCCGCCTCGCTCGCGCCGAAGTAGTACCACCACCCCGTGGGCTCGTCGTTGATGCGGTCGTTCTGCGCGCTCACCGTACCGGTGGCCAGCAGCGCCACCGCGCATGCGCCCGCCCGGATCATGTGCCACACCGTGCCAATTCTGCCGTGCTGAAACATGGAAAGCTCCTGTCTTGGACCTCGAACCCAACGGCGCCGCCCCGTGGACGCCTTCGCCCTGCATGCGGAGGCAGGGCACCGACTGGACAGAGATTGTCCGGCCCGACACCAGAACCACCCCTCTTGGGGCGGTGGCCACAGACGCAACCTCGTGATCGCAAGCACAGCCCGCTGCGGTGTCGTTCAAGGGGACAGCGCGTGCCGCAACGCCGCCCTCGCGCCGAAGCATCGGAGGACACCCACACGTGCAACCGCATGTCCGTTCATGCGGTCGGGCAGACGCAGCGGACCGAGACTCCCGATTCAGAAACCCAGCGATTCCCCTGGCAATGCCTCAAACCAGACACGGGCCTCCGCTGAAGACGCTCAGCAGGGCCTCGATGTCCAGCGTGTCGGGGAACAGGCCGTCGTTGTTGTAATCGACGTCCCCGCAGTTGGGGTCGTTTGTGCACGGTCCGCCGCTGAACACCGTGAGGAAGTCGTCGATGTCCTGCGTGTCCGGGAACAGGCCGTCGTTGTTGAAGTCGATGGGGTCGCACGCCGGCCCGCTGGACGGGAAGCACGCGCCCGTCAGCGTGATGCGGTACGCACCCGTCCCGACCGGCGTCCCGTTCCACGAGAAGATCGGGTTCGCCGCACCCGGCCCATCCGGCGCTCGCTCGGTGCCAAAGGGTGTATCAATCCACAGTTCCTGAGCCGAACCGTCCACCGGGTCGTGGTCATACTGCGACACGGCGAGCAGGTACTGGCCGGGTCCCGGCACAAACGCGCTCGTGACGACCGACTGCGTGCCCGGCGCGGTATCGTCGTTGAACGCCACACCCGTGCCATCTGCGCGGAACAGGAACAACTGCGTGTCGAGCGTCGCACCACCCTGGGTGCTCGCGCTGAACGCGCCGGCATCACAAATCTCGATCGCGTACATGTCCGCCTCGCCGGGCGTCAGCACGCCCGCGATGGCACCCAGCGCGCCCGTGCCCACGGGGAACTGGCGGTTGTCGGGCAGGTCGCCCGCATCCCCGCCGCCGTCCGTCTCCTCGTTCCACGCGAAGGGATTCACCGTCATGGCCAGCGCACCGTTGAACGAACGCGCCTGCGCATCAGTGACCATAAACGGGAGCGAGTACGGCCCGACTGCCTGCGTGCCAGGGATCGTCAATTGGTACCCGAACACGTTATCGCCCGCCGCGCCGTCGCCGTGGACACCGTCGTCAAACATCGCCGCTGAACTACTGCCTCCCAGCGCCGACGCATCGATCACGACCCCCAGACCCGTGCTCGCCGGGTTGGTGCCGGGGTACGCCGTCACGAGCAGCGTCACGGCACGCCCCACCTCCGCCGGATTCGGGGACGCGGCCCCGACACCCGCGGGGTTCGTGGGCGAGTTGTCCGGCACCGCATCGCGGATCGTCGCCGCGTAGACGCCGAAACCACGCGTGCTCAGCGTCGGGTTCTGGAACACAAGCCCGGTGATGCGCTTGCCCGCGTGACTACCCAGCCCGCCGTTCAGCAATGAAGATGTCGAGAAAACCGCCTCCACCACGTTCAGGAGCGGCGCACCCGTCGTCGCCAAGTCCTGCGCAGATGTTGCGGCGAACTGGCCGAACTGCCGCTGCACCTCCACGCCCGCGCCCGGCGCGGGTGGCGACTGGTCCTGGTACCAGTCCGGAGCAACCAACGTGACAGACACGCTCGTCGCGTCCGCGAACTCAAGCGTCGCATCCAGCGACCCACCGGTGTTGGAAACGTGGTAGAGCACGCCGATGCGGGTGTTCGCGCCCAGCGCGATGTTCTGCGATGTCAGGTCCGTCCGCTGAGGGCCCGACTGATCCAGGCCGAAGAGCCAGTTGGGCTGAACGCCCATGGTGTCGCCGTCCGCGGCCGCATCCCACGTGCGGGCCGCCGTCCCGCCCGTCTGGCCCAGGTGGACCATATCGAGAGTGCCGGCGGTGCCAGAAACGGTGTACGAAATGAAGTCATCGCCCAGCAGCGAGCCGGCGTTTACCGAACCGGGGCCGCCGCTCGCGTGCAACGCTCGGTCGGAGATCGAGCGGAAACCGTCGGGCGCATCGGGCTGCCCTTCCTCGCCCGGGTGCACCATGCCGTTCCAGTTGTACGCGAGCGGCACCGCAAGGTCGTTGTGCGACGCCGGCGCGCTGTCCAGCGTGAGCAGGAACTGCCCCTCCGCGCCCGCGTTCGCCGCGACACGGATGAGATAGGTTGCGCTCCCCACCGCGTTCCACTGCACGCGCGAGGCCTGCGAGCACCCGTTGTCGTTGCACGCCAGCAGCGAGCCGCCGCACGCGGAGTACACCGCCAGCGTCGTGTCTAGCGCCGTGCCGCACGTCCGCACCTCCATCGTTCCAGACGACGGCGCCGTGAACGCGTACCACACGTCCTTCGTGTCACCCGACCCGCACGGGCCCGCCACGCCCGTCGCCCGCACGTTCTCGCCCGGCGTTGTTCCCACCCCCACCACCGCCGCACTGCCGCACGTGTCGTTCGATGGTGGCCCAAGCCCCGACACCACCGTGCACGCCACGATCGCGTACCCGCGCGCCGGCTGATTGGGAGATTGCAGCGTGATCGATTGCAGCGTCTTGCCCGCGTGGTTGCCCAGCCCGTCGGCAATCATCTCGGCGACAGAGATCACGCCCTCGACAACGCCCAGGTCCTGCGTTGGGTACGCCTGCGCAACAGGCAGATCCAGATTGCTTGCGCCCGTGAACGTCCGGCGCGTGCCCGTGTTCGCCGGCATCAGCGCCTGCGACGCCACGCCCGCGCCGCCGGCGGGCGGCGTCACCGGACCGAACCAGTCGTTCGCCGCCAGCGTCACCGTCACGCTGCTCCCGTCCGTGAAGCCCAGTACCGCCTGAAAGTTCCCGCCGCCGTTGCTCACGTGGTACAGGAACCCCACCGACGACAACGCGTCGAGCGTGATCCCCAGCCCCGACACATCCGTCACCTGCGGCAGCGTGTGATCCGAAAGCCCGACGAGGTACGACGGCTGGTTCCCGCGGTTGGCCACGACACCACCGGTGTCCCACCAGCGCGTCGGGCAGCCGGTGCACACCGTTGTCGTGCTCGACGCCGTGTTGCCCAAGTGCACCATGTCCGGCACGCCCGCGTTCTGCTCAATGGTGTACGTGATGCCGGTGTTGCCCACCAGCGGCGTCGTCCCGATCGAGTTGGCCAGCCCGTTGACCGCCAGCGCCCGGTCGGCGATCGAGCGGAACCCCGTCGGGTCGTCGGCGTTCGTCCCCTCGCCCGCGTGGAACATGCCGTTCCAGTTGTTGGTCAGAGGAATGTAATGGTCCGTCGCGCGGGCCAGGCCCGTGCAGGCGAGCAGGACACACACAGACGCGACGCAATGGCCCGTACGCATGGCAAAGCTCCAGACCGTGGCAGTCGCCGCGGCAAGTCACAATTTACAGCATCGCCTCCCCGCGCACAACCTCAACCACACCACATCGCTGGCTCGACACCCATCACGCGCATACGCCCGATAAGCTACAGGCACGCCCCACCACTGAACACACTCAGCAGCGAACCAATATCCGTAGTGTCAGGGAACAGCCCATCGTTGTTGAAGTCGATGTCGCCGCACAAGCCAGCCCCGGTTGGGCACTCCCCGCCCCCGAACACGACGAGAAAGTCCGTGATGTCCTGCGTGTCGGGGAACAGGCCGTCGCCGTTGAAGTCGATCTCGTCACAGAGGAGCGCGGGGTCCGGGGCGAAGTAGAACCCGCGGTCGCTGGGGTTGAAGTACAGCAGGCACGCGCGGTTCGCGCGGTTGTACGCGAGTTTCGCGGGGCCGGTGGCGGCGACGGGGATGGTCGCAACGGTCTCGGTGGTCCATGAGCCGCCGACGAGTTTGGCGATCCTGAGTTGCGTGCGGGCGCTGTCCCAGTACGCGACCGCAACGCTGCCGTTCACGCTCACGCTGATGGACGGGTCCTGGGCAGTCCACGCGGCGGTATCG
>DATAKA010000068.1:0-11341 GCA_036261855.1 Phycisphaerales bacterium
GGAGTTTGGGTGCGGCGGCCCCGCCTTCAACTGCATGACGGCGTGCGCCGCGGGCAATCAGGCGATCGGCGAGGCCTTTGAGATCATCCGTCGCGGGGACGCGGACGTGATGTTCGCCGGGGCTGCCCACAGCATGATCCACCTGCTGGGGATGACCGGCTTCATCCGGCTGACCGCGATGAGCAAGCGGCGCGACGAGTTCAACACGGTGCCCCGCCCGTTTGACTCCACCCGCGACGGGTTTGTCATGGGAGAGGGTGCGGGCATGCTCGTCATCGAGGACGCCGAGCACGCCCTCCGCCGCGGCGCGGTGCCACTTGCCGAGGTCGCCGGCTACGGCTCCACCGCGGACGCCTACCGCATGACCGACATCCACCCCGATGGCAAGGGCGCGGTAAACGCGATGCGGCAGGCTTGTGCACAGGCGGGCGTAGACCCCGCCGCCCGCGGCAAGGACGGCCGCCCGCTGATCCACTACATCTCCGCGCACGGCACGGGCACCAAAGAAAACGACAGCATCGAGACGCACGCCGTGAAGGAGGTCTTTGGCCCTCTCGCGCCGGAG
This sequence comes from Phycisphaerales bacterium, assembly GCA_036261855.1. Classification (GTDB taxonomy): domain Bacteria; phylum Planctomycetota; class Phycisphaerae; order Phycisphaerales; family UBA1924; genus BJHL01. Next base: position 566 of record DATAKA010000068.1, read on the forward strand.
GTGCCCTTCTCCAGCGTCAAGAGTTCCCTCGGGCACCTCATCCAGGCGGCGGGCGCGGTGGAACTCATGACCTGTGTGCAGGCGATCAAGACCGGCTGGGTGCCCGCGACCATCAACCTGCACCACCCGGACCCCGAGTGCGACCTTGACTATGTGCCCAACCAGGCGCGGGACCTCAATCCCAAGGGTGGTGTGGATGTGTGCCTCTCCAACGGATTCGGCTTTGGCGGGCAGAATGACACGCTGTGCGTGCGCCGCTGGCGCGGATGAGCCGGTGAGCCCCCGCGCTACCATCGCCCCTCATGCCACGGACCGAAACTGATCCCCTCGCGCTGCTGCGCGCCCGCTTCACTTCTGCCGTGAAGGCGGCTTTCCCCGCGCTCGCAAGCGAGGACATCGATCCACTCATCACCGCCGGCAAACAGCCGGAGCAGGGCGACTACCAGTCCAACGTCGCCATGGGACTCGCCAAGCGTGTCGGCAAGCCGCCGCGGGACGTGGCCAAGGCCGTTGTGGCGCACGTTGAGGCCACGGGCCTCCTGGAACCCCTGACCGACGCGTCCATCGCTGGGCCGGGCTTCATCAACGTCAAGTTCAGTGCCCCCGCCCTTGCATCGTTCGTCGCGGCCATGGACACACCAACGTTGGGCGTCGCGTCGGCCACTCCCTCGCAGACGATGGTCGTGGACCTCATGGGTGTCAATCTGGCCAAGCAGATGCACGTGGGCCACCTGCGGAGCCCCATCATCGGCGACGCAGTCGCGCGCGTGCTCGAGCGACTCGGACACACCGTGCTCCGCCAGAACCACGTGGGCGACTGGGGTCTCAACATCGCCATGACCACTGCGCGCGTCATGCGCCTGGTCAGGGAGGGCTCTCTCAACCTCGACACGCTCACGCTCGACGATCTTGATAAGGCCTACACCGCCGCCCAGAAAGAGTGCCAGCGGGACATGGACGGCCTGAAGGCCGCGCAGCACTGGCGCATGGGCCCCAAGGCCGTTGCCGAGCTCGAAGCCCAGGTGGACGGCGCGACGGCGGCGTTTCTGGACGCGCGCCAGACACTGCTGCGCCTGCAGGCCAAGGAGCCGGAGACGTACGCGGTGTGGCAGAAGATCTACAGCGTGACCATGAAGGTGTGCGTGGACGTGTGCACGATGCTCAACGTCAACGTCACCAACGCCCACACCGCGGGTGAGTCGTCCTACGCGGATGAACTCATCCCGATGGTGGACGACCTCGTGAAGCGCGGCATCGCGATCGAAGACCAGGGCGCCCTCATCGTCCGCGTGGACGAGCCCGGCACGCCCTGGGCCGAGCGGTACGGTGTCATCAAGGAACCATGCCTCATCCGCAAGAGCGACGGCGGGTACCTCTACGCGACCACCGATGTCTGCGCGGTTCGGCGGCGCGTGCAGAAGCTGGGCGCAGAGCGCGCGATCTACGTCATCGATGCTCGCCAGAATCTCCACCTGCGCCAGGTCTACGCAGCGAGCCTGAAGGCGGGGTACTCCCTGCACCCGGCCACGAAGCAGCCCGCGGTGCTGGAGCACGCCGCCTTTGGCAGCGTGCTGGGCGAGGACGGCCGCCCGTTCAAGACCCGCAGCGGCGACACGGTCAAGTTGGCGGACCTCATCCAGGAGACCTTCGACCGGGCCGGCGCTGCCGTCCGCAGCAAGTGCGAAGAACGCGGCGTCACGCTCACCGACGCTGAACTGGCCCAGACCTCCCGGTGCGTTGGCATCGCCGCGCTGAAGTACGCTGATCTTTCCACGGACCGTGTGAAGGACTACGTCTTCTCGTTCGACCGCATGCTCGCCTTCGAGGGCAACACAGGCCCATACCAGCTCTACGCGTGCGTCCGTATCAAGAACATCTTCCGCAAGGCCGCGGACGATGGTGCCGGCGACGCGTGGAAGCACGCCCCCATTGTGGTCCATGAGCACGCTGAGAAGCAGCTCGCGCTCGCCCTCCTTCGCTACCCCGGCGCTCTGCGCAGCACCGCCGATGCGCTCGAACCCCACCGCCTGTGCGCGTACCTCTACGAAGTCGCCGGCGCGTTCAGCACGTTCTATGACCAATGCAAGGTCGTGAACGCACCCGATGCCTCCACGCGGGACGCACGCCTCAAGCTCTGCCACATCACGCTGCGCGTGCTGGAAGATGGGCTGGGCGTGCTGGGCATCCCGGTACCCGAACGCATGTAACCGCGCCCTACGCCCGCCGAAGCATCCACGCACTCGCAAGCCCTGCCACCACAAAGAACCCGCCCAGCCCGATCACGACGCCCGTCGCCATCTGGTTCTCAGCCTGCACGGCTTCGCTCATGGGAGCGTACACGATCTGCGCTGCCACCACGTCATTGAGCTTCCAGCCATAACCACCTTCGCTGCCGTAAAGCTCGATCTGCCGCGGCGGCGCGGTTTCCGGTGTGGTGTGGCAATCCAGGCACGACTGCTTCGTGACGCGCATCGGGCGAGCAATGTAAAAAAAGTTACGGCCATCCATGATTCGCGTGCCTTGGACCTCGCTCTTGGCGGGATCGGCAACGAACCCACCGACAAGCTGTGTCTCGAACGCGTCCGCCTTGTTTTCCTTGTAGGTAGGGTTGGGTGAGGCCTCCTTGTATACAAAGCCCGCGTGGTCACCCTGGGTCTGCGCTCGGACTCGCTCGAACACACTGCGCGCCGCGAACGCCGGGACCATCTCTTTTTCAAAGTTCGCGTACGAAGGGTGCGCGGCTTCCCCTTCCTCGCCCAGCAGGCGCGGCCTTACCAGGGTTGTGGTGTAGTCTCGGACGGCGTTCATCCCGTCCAGCACCATTCGGGCCCTGGCCATGGTCTCTCGCTGGGCAGTCAGGTCCCGCTCGTGACGCGCCTGAAGCAGGCCGTAGGCCAACGCCGCCATGGTGAGCAGCAGCGCGAAGACGACACCCGCCCCCGCGCCCACAAGACCACGGTTGCGGGAGACGAACTTGCGGAACCGGTACGCCGCCGTGGGTGGATGCGCGAGGATGGCCTCGTGCTTGAGGAACCGCTCGATATCCATCGCAAGTTCGCTGGAGGTCTCGCACCGCCGCTGGCGGTCCTTCTCCAGGCACTTCATCACGATCCAGTCGAGGTCGCCCGCGAGCGCACGCCGCAGCGACCGCGGATCCGTGCGTCGGTGACGGGCGATCTGCTCGGCGCTCGTCCGCCGCGTGCCCGGCCCCTTCTCGGCCTTGGACTGCCTGGAAACAGCGCTCACCCGGGTGCTGGGCCGCGGCGGGTCCTCCTCCTTGATGATCCGCTGAACCTCCGCGATCCCCGCGCTGCGCAGCTTCTCACTATCAAAGGGCGTGGTGCCCGTGACAAGCTCGTAGAGCATGACACCAAGCGAGTAGATATCGCTGCGAGTGTCCACATCCAGCCCGCTCATCGCCGCCTGTTCGGGGCTCATGTACTCGGGCGTGCCGATGAACTGCCGGAACTCCGTGAAGACCGTTGCTTCCGTCAGGTCCTGGTTCATCGCCTTGGCGATGCCGAAGTCAATGACCTTGATCACGGGCTTGTCGTCGTGCAGCGTGATCAGCACGTTGCTCGGCTTGAGGTCGCGGTGGATGATCCCCTTGTTGTGCGCGTGCTGCACCGCATCACACACGGTCACGAACAGCTTCAGCCGCTCCTCAGTGGTCAGGTTCGCATCGTCACAATACTCCGTGATCGGCACGCCCTTCACGAGTTCCATGACGAAGTAAGGCCTGCCCGCAGCCGTCGTCCCGGCATCGAACACGCGCGCGATGTTGGGATGGTCCATCATCGCGAGCGCCTGGCGCTCACTCTCGAACCGCCCCACCACCTGCTTGGTGTCCATCCCGGGCTTCACGACCTTGATGGCGACCCGCCGCCGCACCGGCGCTGTCTGCTGCGCCATATACACCACGCCGAAGCCGCCCTCGCCGATCAGTTGCAGCAGCTTGTACGGCCCGAGCGTTGAGCCCGGCCCTTCGAGCGTGCCGGAGTCCGACGCAAGGGTTGCGTCTGACCGTGCGGGTCCGCGCGGCACCTGAGCACTGCTGAGCGCCGAATCCGGTGCCGGCCCATTGTCAGGTGTGTCACCCATGCGGGTGGAAGAGTACGGGAAGAGCAGCGCAAACGCAAGTGTGCCTCACGCCGCGTGCCGACGCCGCTGCGGGTGCATAAATGGCAGGGGGTCATCCGACGCGACCTCGTGCATCGCCACGCTCTGCTCCTGGATGAGCCTCGCACGCTCAACAACCGACTCCAGCCGCGGCCGCTCCGGCACATCACTGATCGCCGACGCACGGACCTGGTTGAACCGCTCGGTGGCACGCAGGAACGCCTCGACCACCCGCGGGTCAAACTGCGAACCGCTGCCATCAAGCACCGCCTGTACGGCAAGCTCGTGGTTCATCGCGTCCTTGTAGACGCGTTTGGAGGTCAGTGCGTCGTACACGTCCGCCACCGCAACGATCCGCCCGCACAGCGGGATGTGCTCACCCGTGAGCTGGAACGGGTAGCCGCTCCCGTCCCACCGCTCGTGGTGCGAGAGCGCGACCTCAATGCCCATTGTCAGCAGGTCGTCATCGCCCACGCGCCGGCGCACCGCCAGCAGCGTGTCCGCACCGATGATCGTGTGCGTCTGCATGATCCGCCGCTCCTCATCCGTCAGCCGCCCGGGCTTGAGGAGGATCGAGTCCGGGATGCCAACCTTGCCGATATCGTGCATCGATGCCGCCACACGAAGTCGCTCGATCCACGCGTGATCAATCTCCGGGAACTCCTGGCTGAGTTCTTCGGCGAGCACGACACAGTACCGGCAGATCCGCTCCAGGTGCGCTCCGGTGTCCGTATCGCGATAGTCCGCGAGCTTCGCGAGCCCGAACACGACCGCATTGCGGATGGTCAGCCCACGGCGCGTGCGGCGATCCACCTCGTGCTCGAGCTGCTCGTTCACCCGCAGCACCATCGAGTCGTACCGGCGCACGAGGATGGACGAGCCCACGAGCGAAACACCCAGCAGGACGAGGCCCGAGGCAGTACACCAAACCACCACCTGCTCACTGATCCGCGTCGCCGCGGCAGACAGCACCGCCTGTGGCCGGGACACCAGCACTTTCACGCCCAGGCTCGGCACAAACTTCACCGCGACCGACGCCTTCCCGGCGATGGATTCGCTCATGCCCGTCTTCACGTCCGCCGGGTTCAGTCTGAAGAGCTCCACCACGTCCTCGGACCCGTCCACACGGACGACCTGCGCCGCGATATCAAGCGTGCGCAGGCCGGGTGAGGCCGCAAGCCGCGGATGGCACAGCACTCGGCCATGATCATCCAGCACCACCAACTGCGCCCCCTGCGGGAGAGAGAACGTCTCGACGTGCCGCTGGACACGCTCCCACTCCGCCGAGGCGTACGTGAACGGCTCCTGTACCTCACTGGTCAGGACCTTGACAAAGTCCTCGCAGGCCCGCGCGTTGTCCATCGCAGCGGACTCACCCACCCGGTCCGCAAGGCTGACCTGCGCGGCACGCAACGTCAGGTAACCGCCCACGCCGATAACCAGCGCCTGCAAAGACAGAGTCGCGGCCACAAGCGCGGCGCGGCTTTTGAGTCGGAAGGGACGGCTGCTGTTCTTGGATTGTGACACGGCCCAGCTTCATCGGACAATCCAGTCCGTTCGCAAGGCCGTGGAACAGATGTTGCCTCTCGAACGAGGGAGGTGCCGACACGCCCCGCGCACACGGCGCAGATTTCGGCACCAAGAGCGTCCATAACTCAGCCCTAGACGGGAAAGACCTCGCCGATCATCGCATCCGCAGAGGCCAGGGCACCGCCCACCGCCCCCCAATCCACGCCGCGTCCCGCGACCGCGGCACCCGCCGGTTCCTGCAGCGTGAGTTCTGGAATGGACACCGCAAGTTCTGCACGCAGTGTTGCACGCACCGGCACATTCCGGCTCTCGGACGTTGCAAGCAGCCGTTCACCCTCGGCAGAACACAGGAAGTCCACCAGCGTCTGCGCTTCCGCGCGCGGCCGTGCGTTGCCCACCATCGCGACCGTGTTCGGGATGAGCAGAGCCTCCCCATCGCTCGCCCCCACGCCGAACGAAGCACCCACTTTCCACCCGCTCGCCCGGCCAACCCACACGTCGTCCGTGTCCGTCAATCCCACGTCACATTCGCCCTGTGCAACAGCCCGCACCACGGCGGAATTGCCCGGGTACACGCGGCAGTTGGTCTTGATTCGTCCGAGCAGCGCCTTCGCCCGCTCTTCACCCACCGACGCCACCAACCACGCAAAGTGCGTCCGCGTCGTGCCAAACTGCGGCTGCGCGATCGCCACGCGCCCAGCCGGTGCAAACGCTGCAAGATCCTCAAGCGAGGTCGGCACACGTTCTGCAACCACCCGAGATTCGCTGAATACCACCACCCGCGCACGCTGCCCGATGCCCCACCAGAGCCCGCCACCGTCACACAGGCCTCCCGGCCATGAGCCCTCAAACTCCGCAGTCAGGCACTTCGGAACACTCGGCACCAGCACGCCCTCCCGTGCCAATGCCACCGTGCCCATCACCTCACTGGACCACCACACCTCGGCCCGAGGCTTCGCACGCTCCGCCAGGAGCCGCTGCACGAGGCCCGCGGCCTTGGTCGCCTCGGTGTCCGTCACTGCCTGAACGTGAATGCCACTGGCTTTGGTGAACGCCGCCGTGACCTGCGTCACGAGAAACGAATCCGCTGATGTGTACAGCACCACCGGCTTGGCCGCTTTGGGTCGCGGCGGCCTGCACGCACCGAGCGCTGCAAACGCCGCGGCCCCAGCGATCACCTTGAGACATTCACGCCGGGTGGATGGAGTGGTCATCGACTTCCACGGTATGAGGTGGATCGACCGCTCCGCGCAGCACTACCTCTACTTCTTCTCGTCCTTCTTCTCCGCCGGCTTACCCTGAGACTGCTCGGCCTTCTTCTTGAGCGCGCCGAAGTAGTTCTTCACGGCACCCTCCATCTCGCGCGGAATCCGCATGTTGTCGATGCCCTCCGCTGCGGTGGTCTCGCCCTGCTCGATAGCCTCGGAAAACTCAGCGACGGACTCACCCTTGATCTGATCGCCCTGCACCAGACGGCTAGAAATCACCGGGCCAGCCGTGGTGTTCACATTGGCTTTCTTCTTCTCGAACTGGTAGTCCGACGCCTGCGCCTCAGGGCTGATGCCGCCCTCGGACTGGCCGGACCCGCCCGAGCCCTTGCCCTTCTTGCTCGAATCGCCCTCGCGCCACTGGCCGAGTTTGCCCGAGCCCTCGCACTCGCCCTCACCCGGGGCACCACCCTTCTTGCACTGGCCGCCCAGCTTCGCGAGCTGGTCCTTCGCCTCCTCCATGGCGGCCTGGAGGTTCTCCATGTCCGACTGCATCATCTCCGATTCGGAGAGTTGGTTCGCCATGTCCTGCATCGCCTGCATGGCGTCCTGCTGCATGCCTTCCTGGCTCATGCCCTGCGCCATCTTGCTCATGGCCTCCGACATATTCGAGCACGACTCGCTGCTCTTGCTCGCCGCCTGCGCCATCTTCATCAGCGCGTCCTTCTGCGCCTCCGAGAGCTGCGGCAGCTTGTCCATCGCGTCCTTGAGCGCCGCAGGGTCGGCCGCCTTCTTCGCAAGGTCCTGCGCCGTCTTCTTGTCCAGCCCCTGCTCCTGCAACTTCTTGGTGAGCTGGTCCTGCTGCTGCGCGAGCTTGTCGAGCTGCTTGGCGAGGTTCTCCGCCTGCTTCTGGAGGCTCTCCTTCTGGTCCTTGTTCAGCGAATCATCGCTCATCTGCTTGCTGAGCTGCTCAAGCGCCGCCTTCGCCGCACCGAACTCGCCCTTGCTCAACTGACGGGAGAGCTCGTCCAGCGGCCCGGGCCCGGGCTGCTTGAGCTGCTCCATCGCCTCCTTGAGCGCCTCGGACTCCATCGCTTTCTCCGACTGCTGCGCCTGCTCGATCTTCGTCGTCAGGCTTGTCAGGTCGCGGATCGCCGCGCGACGGATCGCGTCCGCGTCGTTCTCCTCCACCTTCTGGTCCGGCGCATCGGCCGTGTCGTTGGGCTTCTCGTCCAGGAAGTCCGCGTTCGCCTTCTGGAGCATCTCCTTGATCTTCTGCTCCGCCGCCGAGACTTCGGTCTTGACCTGCACGATCTCCTTTTCCTTCTCCTTCTGCGCGGTCTTCACCTTCTGGTGCCCCAGCACGTCCATGCTCGGCACCGCGTACCACAAGACAAGCAGGGCAATCAGCGTCGCCAGCGGCACCGGCCACGCCCGCGGCGCTTCCACCGGCACAGCGCCCGACACGTTCACGCCCGCCGCGGCCCGCGTCGCGGTCTCCCGCATCGCGTTTGCCCACGCGTCCTGACTCTTCTCGACGTAGAGCGCGGTGCTGAGCGCTTCGCGCAGGTCCGCACGCTCGTCCACTTCAGTTGCCACCGCAACAGGCTGCTTGCGGGTGACCCACGTCCACACAAACGCAACTACAAGGGCAATGACGCCCACGCCCACCAGGCTCCACAGCCAGTACGGCGCGAAGAACGCCTCAAAGCTGAACACCCGCTCCACCAGGCGCGCCACGATCGCCAACGCCATCGCGCCCGTCAGCGTGATCGACACGTTCTGCAGGAACGTGTTGAACATCAGACGGCGGCCGGCCCGGGTCACGACTCGACGAACCTGATCCATGCGCGATCTCCTAACGGAACCGTACGTTCCATCGACATTCTCATACTCAGACGTCCGCCAACAGTTGCGGGTTCTGATAGGGACGTCCCAACTTTGTCACAGCACCCCTCCCCTTCGCATTAGAATGCCCGCCGATGGCCCCGCCGTCCCTTCCTCCCATCCCCGGCCCTACCCGCCCGGGTTTGCTCGTGCGGGTGCTCGACGGTGTCTGGATCCACCCAAACACCGCCCATACGACTTTCGCGTCTCAATTCGACCACCCCTTGGGCACTTTCGGCTACCCGTTCCACATCGCCCTCGCCACTTTCGCCGCGTTCTCCATTGCCGGCCCGGTCGTGCTCGTCGAACTCGGCGCGATCCCCCTGCTTGTCTGCTGGCTCGCCCGCCTCCCCTTCGTCTGGCGCGGCATCGGTGTTGTGCTCCGCCAGCCCGCAAACCTGTGCGTCGTCACGTGGGCCGTGTGGCTCCTCATCTCCATCTCATGGAGCAGCGACCCCTCCAGCGGCTGGCACGAAGCCACCTTCACACGGTGGCTCTGGCTCGCGCTCGCGATCTGGCCCGTCCTCGACCGCCGACGCTGGCTCATCGCCGCACTCTGCATCGGTTTCGCCCTGGCCCACCTCGCCCAGTTCGCAGAGTGGATCGCCCTCCGCCAAGGCGTCACGCTCTTCTGGCACCCACCAGCGCCGGACCCCCTCGCCCGCGTCAGCGGCTGGTGGCAGCAGCCGGCCGCGGGCGGCGTGATGTGCGCAGCGAGCCTCGGCCTCCACATCGGCCCCGCACTCATGGGCACCGGCTGGCGACGCTGGACCGGCCTCGCAGGGTCCGCCACCGCCATCACCGGTCTCCTCATGACCGGCGCCCGCGGCTCCATGCTTGCCGCGGCCGCGCTCTTCATTGTCGCCGGCGTGCTCGCGATCACCCGCGCGGCACGCACAAACGCTTCGTCCCCGGGCAGTTCCACCGCCAGCCGTGCCGCCGGCTGGCGTCGCGCCGCAGTGGTCATGGTCGTCGTTGCGCTGGTGTCCGCCATCGCGTGGACTGCCATCGGCGGGCGTGTAGTCAATCGTGTCTCACTGGCCCGCGCCGAGATCACCCGCGTGGCCGCAGGCGATGCGGATTCCGACATCGGCGCCCGCATCATCGGCATCCGCGCGGCCGTGGACGCGTTCAGCCGCGCCCCCCTCCAGGGCCACGGCGCAGGGTCGTTCCTCCCGCTCGTGCAGACGTACGCCACCGACCGAGCGATCAACATCGCCGACTTCCGCCTGAAGAAGATCAAGACCGCCCACAACACGCCGCTCCACGCCCTCGCCACCACCGGCCTCATCGGCGGCGGCCTGCTGTTCGCGACCTGGGCGTGCGTCCTGTGGGGTGCCGGCCGCGGCCGGATCGGCGCATCCGCGTGGCTTGAAGAGCCGGGCTCGTACAGCGCATCCCCGCTCTTCGCGCTGCTCGCCCTCTGCTTTTCCTCCGCGTTTGAAACGACGTACCTCAACATGACGATGCAGGCCCTCTTCTGCCTGCTGCTCGCGCTCTGCCCTGTCGTCCGTCCACGCGCCATTCCCGGGGCGGGGGCTTTCAGCCCCCCCGTGTGACTGCGCAGCCCCCATCGCATCACTTGCCGCTCGGCAGCCCCGACCGGTGCGTCCGCGCCAGCACCAACGCCGCGAGAAACCTCAGCGACGCCGACGCGAGGAACACAACCACAAACGCTGTCCGCTCCCTCCCAAACGCCCCCAGCAGCGCCCCGCCCACGAACGAACCCGCCGTCCCCGCGCTCCACTGGAGCAGCCCGTACTTGCTGAGCAGACTCGTCCGCTCCTCCTCGTCGAACGTCTCCATCGTCACGAGGAACGTCGCGAGTTCCCACACCGCGATCGACATCCCCGCCAGCAACTGCGCAATCGCCAGCCACACCGGGTCCATGGAAAACGCCCACAGCGCCGGGATCGGCGCCATGAACAACGCCGCGCCGATCAGCACACGCCGCTTGCCGTACCTGCTCACCGCCTCCCCCACCACCGATACCGCGACGGCCCTGCCCAGGAACCAAAGGACGATCAGGCCC
>DATAKA010000073.1:0-18796 GCA_036261855.1 Phycisphaerales bacterium
CCCCCGGGGCATTTTGGACAGAAACAGCCCCATCCGCGGCGACGGTGATGCGCAGGCGGCGTGCTGGCAGGGCCTGGTTCTTCAGGCACAGCGCCGCGGCAGCGGTCTGAAGGCCGCCGTTGCCCGCGAAGCAGTCGCCGAGCGACAGCACCAGCGGCACGATTTCGATCTGCGGCAGCCGCGGGCCGAACACCTTGTGCAGTGCTCCTGCTTCTGGCGAGTCGAAGAACGGGCAGCCGCACGCCTGAGGGAAAATCGCGTCGATCGCGTCCGGGGTCACGCCCGCATCGCGGATCGCGGCGGCGATGGCGTTTGCCAGACCCTTGTTGATCGACCCGCGCTCGGCCTTGAACGGGGGGAGCAGGTTTGTGACCGAATGAGCCGCACCAAAGCCGGCAACCTGGGCGTACACGTTTGCCCCGCGCTTCTGTGCAAGTTCGGCGTCTTCGATAATGACGATCCCGCCGCCCTCGCCGGGAATGCTGCCCGTGCTGGCGGAGTCAAAGGGACGGCAAACATCGAGGGCAGACGACTGGGCCGGTGCCTTCGCCAGCCGCTGCGCCGCGGTCACCCGCAACAGGCTCATGAGGTTCAGCTTGCTCTCGGCGCTCCCCGAGAAGCAGATATCCGCGGACCCGCGCTCGATCACGCGGCAGCCCTCGCCGATCGAGAGAAGCCCCGAGACTTCGGAGCACGTCAGCGTGTTGCTGGGCCCCTCTGCGCCGTGGATGATCGTCACGTGGCAGGCGAGCATGTTGGGCAGGTACTTGAGCATCCACAGCGGCGGCAGGTTCTCCATGCCGCCGGTCTTCTGCCCGTCCATCGGCACCGTGCCCCACGCGCGGTAGTCAAATCCGCCGCGGGACTTGGCCGCGGCGTCGGGGGCTTCCGCGACGGCTGTGGAGAGCGCCATCGAGAGTTCGTCAGTCTCAGCGGCGATCAGTCCAGCGCCGATCTGGCAGCCGATACGCTCGCCGGGGTAGGTCATCGCCGCGCCCTCGGCGGCGCGGGTGGTCAGACCGGCGTCTGCCGCTGCCAGGTGGGCGCAGGCCACGGCGATCTCGATGTCGCGGGCCATGACCTTGGTGGCCTTGCGGTAGGACTTGGGTACATACTCGCGGGCGGAGAACTCGCCGCCGTCGGCCGCTGTGACTTCCGCCGCGAGCTGGCACTCAAAGCCAGACATGTCCACCCGGGTGCCGGGCTTGATGCCCGACCTGCCCGCGGCAAGCCCGTCCCAGAGCGAGGGTGCACCAACACCCAGCGAAGAAACAGTGCCCAGGCCGGAGATGATAATGGAGCGCCGCACGCCCGCAAGTCTAGAGCGCTGCGGGGGTGGATGGGGGGCTTCATGGCTGCGGGGATGGCCGCGCCGCTCCTACCGTTTCCCATGAGCACGATCAACTCTCTCGGCGTCATCGGCGCGGGCCAAATGGGCGGTGGCATTGCCCAGGTCGCGGCCGTTTCCGGCATCAATGTCACGGTCTTCGACGCCTTTCCCGGCGCGGTCGAGAAGTGCAAGGGCGTCCACAAGAAAAGCCTCGCGAAGTTCGTCGAGAAGGCGAAGATGACCCAGGCCGATGCCGACGCCGCGCTCGCCCGGATCAAGTACACCGAAAACCTTGATGGCCTTATGGGCAGTGACTGGGTGGTGGAGGCGGTGGTGGAGGACGTGAAGGTGAAGAAGGACCTCTTCACCAAGCTCGCCGCGATGTTCCCAAGCGAGCACGTGGTGCTCGCGACCAACACCAGCAGCATCAGCATCACGGAGATCGCGACCGCGGCGGGCGCATCGGCGCACCGGGTAGTGGGCATGCACTTCTTCAATCCTGTGCCGCTCATGCAGCTCGTCGAGGTGATCCCGGGCATCCAGACGAGCCCCGATGTGACGGAGCGCACGATCGCGCTCGCGACACGGATGGGCAAGACGCCCCTCAAGGCCAACGACCGCGCGGGCTTCATCAGCAACCGCGTGCTGATGCCCATGATCAACGAGGCGTTCTACGCCTGGATGGAAGGCGTCGCCGAGCCCGAGGCCATCGACGGCATCATGAAGCTGGGTTGCAACTTCCCGATGGGCCCGCTTCGGCTGGCGGACTTCATCGGCCTGGACACGTGCGCCCACATCATGAACGTGCTGGCGGACGGCCTCAACAACGACCGCTACCAGCCGTGCCCACTGCTGCGGCAGTTGGTGACGGCGGGGAGGCTGGGGGACAAGACGGGGCGCGGGGTGTTTGAGTACGCGAAGAAGTAGTCATCGGCCAGACTTCAAAGCGCGTGCAATGCCCAAGCCCCACCCGATCCGTCGCGCAAACCACGCCAAGTACCGCACCACAATCGGCACAGCGCTGCGTGGTGTCGTTCCGGCGCTGCGGTTACTGCCGAGATTCACCCTCCGCATGCCGGGCACGTCCCACGCGGGCCCACTTCCGCCACTGACGGATGTCCAGAAAACTCTCGCAGCGCAACTCTCCCGCGACGTCCACGAACTCTCCGACCCACTCCTGGGCCGCAACCAGTTTCATGTCTCTCAACTCCGAAAGTGCGAGGAGTTCCTGTCGAGTGAGTTCCGGGCCGCGGGGCTGGCAGTTTCCCGCCACACGTACCAGTCCGACGGTGTCGAAGTCGCCAACTTCCACGCCGAAGTCCGCGGCTCAGCCCGCCCCGACGAGATCGTCGTTTTCGGAGCCCACTACGACTGCGTCGAACTCAAAGGCGGCCCGTGCCCCGCGGCCAACGACAACGGCAGCGGCGTGGCCACGGTGCTCGCCCTCGCGAGGCGCTTCGCGAACGCCAAGCCTGCCCGCACCATCCGCTTCGCCCTCTGGGCCAATGAAGAACCCCCGTTCTTCTATACCAGGCACATGGGCAGCCTCGTGGATGCCGACCGCAGCCACGCCCTGGGCGAGAACATCGTCGCGATGATGACGCCCGAGACCATTGGACACTACACCGACGAGCAGAGTACCCAGAATTACCCGATCCCCGGCGCAGGCCTCGCCGGGCTCCCTTCCACCGGTAACTTTGTCGCCTTCGTCGGCATGGACAACGCGGGCCCGCTCGTGAAACAGTGTGTGGGCCTGTTCCGCAGTGCCGCGAAGTTCCCGTGTGTCGGCGCTGGCCTTCCCGGCATGATCCCCCTCATCGGCGCCAGCGACCACTGGAGCTACTGGCGTCACCGTGTGCCCGCCCTCATGATTACCGATACCGCTCCGTTCCGCTACCAGTGGTACCACACCCCGGAAGACACGCCGGACAAGATGGACTTTGAGCGGTTTGCGCGGGTGGTCGAGGGGGTCGAGGCGGTGCTCCGTGGCGTCGCCGATTGACCGGTGAGCGCCAGTTGCACTCGTGGGCAAGCGGCTCCCGGCCACAGGCTGGAGCGGTCCCGCGCAGCTCATCACCGATGAATCCGGCCGCAAGGCCTACCGCATGCAGTTCACGGCCAGCGGCATGCTCATCAACGAGTTCTGGGTGGTGGCTGTCGTGCCCGATGGTCGTCAGTTCTACAAGGGCTACGAGCCCGAGGTCCGCAACTTCATCACCTTCGGCGGCCGCATCGACAAGGTCGAGGTGATCCCCGCGAACACCTACAAGCCGGTGCCGGATTACCGAATCGTCGTGAAGGACGCATACGTCATCAGCATCACGGGCAAGTGAGGCGCGCAGTCTGGTGCGGGCCGCGGCAGTCAGTTCGTATCATCCGTCCATGACGACACGCTACTCCTGGTGCCTCCTCCGCGCGGGCGAGTTCCGCCTCGACGCCGGCTCCATGCTGGGGCTCATCCCACGCTCCGTCTGGTCGCGTTCCCTCGAAGTAGACGACAAGAACCGGATGCGCGTGCACCACAACTGTCTCCTGCTGGAGCGGCAGGGGGATGCGCCCGTCGGCGCTGCGTTCTCGCCCAAAGTCGTCCTCATCGAGACCGGCACCGGCGACAAACTCGACGAAAAGAGCCGCGACCTCTTCGCACTGACCGACCGCTCCGTGCTGGATTCACTGCACGAGGCCAAATGCAACCCCGCCGATATTGGTGCCGTATTCGTCAGCCACCTGCACTTTGACCACGCGGGCGGCCTCACCCGTCTTGCTCGTCCGGGCGAAACCGCCGATTGGCACGGCCCAGCCTCCGGCATGGCCGGGGCAAGGCCGGACCACGGCGTGAAGTTCTCATTCCCCAACGCACGCCTCGTCGTGCAGCGCCGGGAGTGGCAGGATGCGCTCGCGAACCGCTCGGTCATGACCCGGACCTACTTCACCGACCACCTGCGCCCCTACGCCATCGACAACACCAGCGTCGACGCCATGGCCGAACGCGTGCTGCTCGTGGACTCTCCCGCCCCGTTCACGCCCGGCACCACGCCGGACCGGGCCCAACTGCCGTTGCTCTCCCTGGACCAGCGGAGTCAGGAGCCCGTGCCCGGTATCCGCGTGTTCCGCACCCCTGGCCACACCTGGGGCCAACAGGCGGTCATGTTCACGGACACCACCGGCCGGACGGTTGTCTTTACCCCGGACGTCCTGCCTACCGCCGCGCACCTGGGCGCGGCCTACTCCCTGGCGTATGACGTCGAGCCCTACACCAGCATGGTCACCAAGCACTGGTTCCTCGGTCATGCGGCCGACCAGAAGTGGCTCCTGGTGCTGGACCATGAGCCCGGCAACCCCCTCCGGACGGTGTCCCGCAACGCCAAGGGGTGGTTTGACCTCGCGGAAGCCACCGCCTGACAATCCCCTGAAACAGGCGGCCCCGAACCCCGAATACCTCGCACGGACGGCGTCCCTGCGGTACGCTGTACGAACGTGACCGGGAAGACCACCCCATCCCAGATCCCCGCGGAACTCCACGCCGAGTTTGAGGCCCAGACGCACGCGCTCCTGCGGTCGCGGTTCTTGTGGTTCGCCGGCATTTTGACGGGCCTTGGCGCGGTGATGCTGATCGTGGGCCTGATCGCCCAGTTCGCGGGGGCGTCGCTCTTGTGGCTGATCGCGGATATCAAACCCGACGAGGCGGCGGAGCGCAAGTGGCTGCCGATCATCATCGCGAACGTCGTTTCACTACTTGCAATCTCAACGTATGCGGCCTGCTTCTTTGTCGCCAAGACCAAGCAGCTCCCCAAGGAGCGCTTCCTGCAGCTCACCTATCTGCTGGTGGTGTGCGATGGACTGCTGCACGTCGGCGCGGTCAATATACCCGGGGCCAGCGAGGCGGGCTTCGGCATCTGGGGCTTTGCATTCACGCACTTTCTGGCGTGCTGCTTCCTCCCTTGGACGATCCGGCAGGCGCTGCAGCCGCTGGTGCCTGTATTTGTAGTGTGGGCCATCCTGAAGCTGACGGTGGGCGGGGGCGGCATCGGTGTGGGCCTGTTCCAGATCGCGTGGGCGCCGCTGCTCTTTGTCCCCGCGATCGCCCTGGTCTGGGCGATGCACACGCGCCGGGCACAGGCGTTTGAGCGGCAGTTCCTGTACCGACGCTACCGGGACGTCAAGCGAGAGCTCTACGACGCACGGCGCATCCACGAGGCGCTCTTCCCCCAGCCGATCCAGACCGGTCCTGTCCGCGTCCGGTACCGCTACGAGCCGATGCAGCAGATCGGCGGGGACTACTTCTTCGCCTTCCAGCCCGCCGAGAGCGGCGGGGCGCTCAGCGTGGTGCTCCTCGACGTAACGGGGCACGGCATCCTCGCCGCCCTCACTGTCAACCGCATCTACGGCGAGTTGTCACGCATCTTCGCCGAGCGACCGAACGTCACGCCCGCCGAGGTGCTCCGCACCCTGAACAGATACGCCCACCTGACGCTCGCACCCCACTCGGTCTACGTGACGGCGATGTGCGCACGCGTGGACCCGGTGCACAACACGCTGCTCTACGCCAACGGCGGCCACCCGCCGTCCTACCTGCGCCGTGCCGATGGCACCGTCGAAGAGCTCGTCGCCACCACGTTCCTGCTGGGGCCGTGCCCGGACGCGGAGTACGACCCCGGCTGCCTTGAGGTGCAGATGCACCCGGGCGACACGCTGATCGCCTACACCGACGGCGTGATTGAAGCCCGCGGTCATTCGGGCAAGCAGTGGGGGCTCGCGGGCATCCGCCAGGCGGTGCGGTGCGATGGAGACGCGGGCGCGTGGGCGGAGTCGCTCATCCGGCAGGTCGAGAAGCACCGGTTGGGCCCCGCCGAGGACGACACACTCGTCGTCGAGGTTTGGCGGCCCGTACACGCCCACGACGGCGAGAACTCGCGCAGCGGGATTTTCCGAGCCGCGGAAGCCGCTCGACGGGCGATGGGCGGCACAGGAAAGTTTGCCGCCGTCAAAGTCTGATGGCTGGCCGCGGGCGCAAGGAAAAAGGGCAGGCGAATCGCCTGCCCTTCGATCGTGCGGAGTTGCTTTCGGTCAGACCTCGCCCACCTGCCACCGGAAGAAGGCGACGATGTTGGCCTTGCCGCCCAAGAGGTCCTTGATCTTCTTGCTCTCATCGCGGATGAAGGGCTGCTCGAGGAGCGCCCGCTCCTCGTAGAACTTCCGCATGGCGCCTTCGACCATCTTCTCGGCGATCTGCTGGGGCTTGCCGGACTCGACGGCCTGCTCGATCCGGAACTTGCGCTCCTTCTCCGCGAGGTCGGCGGGGATGTCCTTGATGGAGACGCCCATGGGGCGGATGGGGGAACCCACGATGTGCATGCAGACGTTGCGGAGGGTCTCGTCGTCGATCGAGCCCTCGGCCTGCACCAGCACGCCCGTCTTGCCGTCGTGGTGGACATAGGACCCGAACGCGCCCGAGCCCGGGTCCTGCAGGAGCTTGTGGCCGCGGCCGTAGGAGATGTTCTCGCCGGTGGAGATGCGGAGTTCGTCCACCACCGCGCTCATGGCGGGGCTGGCCGGGACATCGCCGGCGTGGCTCTGCACGGCCAGATCCGCGAGTTTCTGGGCGGCGTTGACGAACTTCTCGTTCTTGGCGGTGAAGTCCGTCTCCGCCTTGAGCTCGATGATGGTGGCCGCTTCGCGCGCCACGGAGATGGCGATGCGGCCCTCGCCAGCGGCGCGGCTGGTCTTGGAGTCCATCTTCCCCTTCATCTGCTTGCGGAGGATGTCCTCGGCCTTCTCAAAGTCGCCCTTGGCCTCGATCAGCGCGCTCTTGCACGCCATCATGGGCAGGCCGGTCTTGTCGCGCAGCTTCATCACGTCTTTGGCGTTCAGTTCCATGACCAGAGAGTCTCCAGTGCGGCGCATCGGGCGCCGGGTAAAAAGTGCGGGTGAGGTTCGGTCCGGCGTCGTCTCAGGCCCCGGCTGCCGGCGCGGCGGCGGTCGCGTCGTCGGCCTTGAACTGCGAGCGGCGGCTGCGGCGGGGCTGCCCGCTGTCACCGGACATGCCGCCATCACCACCCCCGGCCGCGGGCTTCTCACCCTTGTCGGCGGCCTTCATCTGCTCACGCGTGGCCTTGCCCTCGGCGACCGCGAGGCAGAGCTCGCGGAGGACGACATCAATGCTGCGCATCGAGTCGTCGTTGCCCGGGATCGGGATATCAACGAGCTCGGGGTCGCCGTCGGTATCGATGAGGGCGATCGTTGGGATGCCCAGCTTGCGGGCCTCTCGGAGGGCCGTCACCTCGCTCTTGACGTCGATCACGACGATGCAGCCGGGCAGCTTCTCCATGCCGCGGATGCCGTCCAGGTTGCGCTTCATCTTCTTCATCTCGCGGCGGAGCTGGCTCTCCATCTTTTTGGAGTAGGACGCGAAGTTGTCGCCGGCGGCGATGGTCTCGAGTTCATCGAGGCGCTTAAGGCGGCCGCGGATGGTCCGGAAGTTGGTGAGGGTGCCGCCCAGCCAGCGCTCGGTGACCCAGTGCATCTTGACGTCGCTGCAGCGCGTCTCGAGCACGCTCTTGGCCTGGCGCTTGGTGCCGACAAAGCACACGTCCTTGCCCTCGGCAACGGACTTGGCGATGAACTTCTTGGCGAGGAGCAGGCCCTTGACCGTCTCCTTGATATCGATGATGTGGATGCCGTTGCGCTTGCCGTAGATGTACGGCGCCATCTTCGGGTTCCAGCCGCTGGAACGCTGGCCGAAGTGGATACCGGCTTCAATAAGATCCTGGACGAGCGTGTTGGCCATGACTCACTTCCTTTGCAGCGACACCGGCGGGTGCAGAGTCAGCGGGCTCCGGCGGGACTCCCGCCAAAGCCCTGTCCCGCGACAAGGGCGCTTCGTGTGGTGCCCGGCGGACCGTGTCCGGCGGGCGGGGTTGAATACATCCCGGAATGCCGGCGGAACAGACCCCGTGGCATTCTGGAGACTCCGTCCCGACTCTGGACAGAGTGGGGGATGATAGGACCGGCGTTCAGCGGCAGCCACCCCTCGCGATCCGTGCGGGAAACTCCCCGTGAATTGGTGGTTGTGGTGTCCGGATCTGTCTTGGAGAGGTGATCCCCACCTTTTTTAGGGTTGGACTTTGGTCGATGACTATGGGACAACCCACGGGGGCCGGGCGGCGTGGCCGCACCGGGGCGGGTTGCCTTGGACCCCGCATGCTGCCCACCAGTCAGAAAGTTGTTGAGCTGCGCCGTGACGTGCGTCACCACGTGGCGATGCGCGCGCAGGTCACCGTGTCGTCGCTGCACGTCTCCGTCGTGCGCCTCGCATCCGCCGCGGGTGCCAAGGACGGCTGGGTGGAAGCGGACGCCGTCGACTTTTCCCTGGGCGGCGTGGGTCTGATCACGCAGGTCTTCTTTCCCCGGCACGCCGTGCTGCGTATCCGCCTGCTGGCGCCGGGCGAGGAGCAGAAGGTGCTCTTTGAGGGTGACTCCGTGGTGCGGCGCGTCATCATGACGGACCGGCGACCGGCGTATCACATCGGGACTTCCTTCCACTCGCTGGACGCGGAAGCGCAGAAGCAGATTGCGTTCCTCAATGCGCTGCTGTCGGAGGGCGAGTAGCCATGCTCGACTCCCGCAACTTTGTCATCCGCACGCTGATCGCCGACGGACAGCTGACCGAGGCCGATCTCCGGCGCGCGACCGAGCACTCCATTGCATCGGGCGGCGAACTGCTGGACTCGCTGGTGCAGCTCTCCATCACCTCCAGCCGCAAACTGGCGATCGCGAAGGCCAAGATCTGCGAGTATCCATTCGTCGACCTGTCGCACTACGAGATCGACTTCAGCAACGCGAGGTTGCTGCCCCGCAATGTTGCCGAGAGGCTGAACGCGTTCCCGGTCTTTGTCGTGGACGGCGTTGCCACCGTGGCGATGCTCGACCCGCTGAACCTCCAGTCCATTGACCAGGTCCGTCAGCACCTGCGCTGCGACGTCGACCCGGTGCAGGGCGACAGCGAACAGCTGCGGGCGCTCATCTCCAGGGCGTACAGCCTTGCGAAGGCAAGCGACACCGATGCGATGGCGGCGGGGCCGCAGGAACAGTCTCTGACAACCGGCGAAGAGCCCATCGTGCAGGCTGTGAACCAGGTGCTGGCGGGCGGCGTTGAGCTCGGTGCAAGCGATATCCACCTGAACCCCGACGAGTCGACGTTGCACCTGCGATACCGGGTCGACGGGACCCTCCTGCCGCAGCAGGGCCCGCCCCGCAGCGCCCACGAGGCGATGGTCCAGCGTCTGAAGGTGCTGGCCAAGCTCGACCTCACACAGACGAGAAAGCCCCAGGACGGCAAGTTCCGATTCCGTCACAAGACCGAGAATGTTGATGTGCGGCTGTCCGTCATCCCCACCATCCACGGCGAGAACGTGGTGATGCGACTGCTGCGCCCGGCCGCGAAGCTCGGGACGATCGCCGATCTGGGCATGCCCGCGCAGATGTGTGGCTGGTTCGAGGAGGCCATCCAGAAGCCCCACGGGATGATCCTCGTCACCGGCCCCACCGGCAGCGGCAAGACGACGACCCTGTACACCGCGCTCAGTCAGCTCAACTCGCCCGATACCAACATCATGACGATCGAGGACCCGGTCGAAATCCGGCTGCCCCTGGTGCGTCAGGTTCAGGTGAACACCGATATCGGCCTGACATTCGCCTCGGCTCTCCGGTCCATCCTCCGGCAGGACCCGGATGTCGTGCTGCTCGGCGAGGTCCGTGATGCCGACACCGCGAAGATTGCCGTGCAGGCGGCGATGACAGGCCACCTGGTGCTGAGCACGCTGCACACCAACGACGCGGTGGGGTGCGTCAACCGGTTGCGTGACTTTGAACTCCCGGCGTTCGCAATCAATTCCTCGGTGCTGTGCGCGCTGGGCCAGCGCCTCGTGCGACGCCTGTGCCCGTCCTGCGCAGTCCCCGAGGCAAACGCCGCGCTGATCCGCCAGGTGCCCCAGCCGCTCCGCAGCTCACCGTTCGCGGCCGCCGCCGGCTGCCCCGAGTGCAAGCAGGTTGGGTACAAAGGACGGCTGGGGGTGTACGAGATGCTCCGCATGACCCCGGCGGTGCAGGCCCTGGTGGAGGAGCGTGCTTCGGCCGCCGCAGTCTCCGCGGCTGCCCGGGCCGAGGGCATGCGTTCCCTCTGGGAAAACGCGATGGACAAGGCCGCTCAGCGGCTGACATCGCTGGAAGAGGTTGCGGCGCTGCGGGCGGAATTTGATGATGTGCCAGCCGCGCGGAGGGCCGCGTGACCATCCAGACTTTTCATTACACCGCGCTGGATTCCACCGGCCAGCCGCGCAAAGGAACGATCCGCGGCGCCGGGGAGCAGGACGCCTTCCGCAAGGTGACCGCCGCGGGACTGACGCCCATCAAGCTCAAGGAAGTGCGCGAGTCGCGCCCGCTCTTCGCGTTTCAGCGCGTCACCCTGAACGACATCGTCGGTCTAACGCGCGAGCTCGCTGTGCTGGTCGAAGCACGCATCCCCCTGGACCGCGGCCTGATATCGATTGCGGAGCACGAGCCCAAGCAGCAGCTCGCATCGATGGTGCGTGACATCGCCGCGCAGATCGAGGCCGGCCAGCCGATGACCAGCGCCCTGGAGCGGTACAGGCAGGCGTTCGGCGACGTGTACGTTGCGACCATTCGCGCGGCGGAGAAGTCCGGCAACCTGCGGGCGGTGATGAACCACCTCGCCGAGCTGCTCGAGCGGCAGCTGGAGACCCGTAAGCAGGTGCGGCGCGCCATGACATACCCGGTGATCGTGCTCTGCGTGGTCGCGGTCGCGGTCACCATCATCGTCGGCTTTGTTGTTCCGAAGTTCGCCGCAACCTTTGCGAGCCAGGGTGCCGCGCTCCCGCTGGCCACCCGCATCGTCCAGGCCGTGGGCCTCACGGTGCAGGACTACTGGTACGTGTACGCGGCGCTGCTGGCCGCGGCCGTCACGACGGTGACGGTCGCCTGGAAGAACCCCGCCGGGCGCCTCGTGCTCGAATGCGCGTTGCTCCGGGTGCCGTACGTCTCCAGGATCATCACCAGTGTGACGACCGCCCGCTTCGCGCGGGTGCTGGGCATCGCGATGTCGTCGGGCATCGACGTGACCGAATCGATCGAGCTGGCGGGCCGGTCCACGGGTCGGCCGGTCTTTGTGAATGAGTGCTCGAGCATGGCCGCACGCCTGCGTCAGGGCGAACGGCTGGCGGATGTGCTGCAATCGACTCAATACCTGCCCCCGTTCGCCCGCCGCATGCTCGGCGCCGGGAAGGATGCCAGCGAGGTCGCCGGCGCGTGCGACGTCGTGTCTCGGCACTTTGATCGCGAGTCCACCGACCTGACACGCAACATCAACACCATCATCGAACCGCTCATGACCGTGGCCCTCGCCGGCATCGTGCTGCTGGTCGCGCTCTCGGTGTTCCTGCCCATGTGGCAGATGGCTCGTTTGAACCACTGACCGCCCTCGCGAAACTGTCGGCGTTGCACCCCGCAATCGCCGCCGTCCTGTAATCACATTCCGCCGGGCAACCTTGAAGTGCCGGGGCGGCGGGGCCGACGTTCCCCGCATGCGCAGCGTGGCACGAGCATTCACGTTCCTGGAAGTCATGGTCGTCGTCGTCATGATCGGCATTCTTGCCGCGATCGTTGTGCCGCAGTTCGGCGGTATCACCAGCGATGCCAAGGCCTCCGCGCTCAAAGCCTCGGTCGCGGGGTGGCGGTCGGGCATTGCCGGGTATCGCACGCGGCAGCTCCTTGCCGGCAGCACGCCCTACCCCACGCTCGCACAGCTCACCAGCCCGAACACCGTGCTCAACGCCGACTTTCCGAAGAACCCGTACAACAACCTTTCCACCATCCAGAGCGTGACGCTGGCTCAGGCAGCGGCGCGCACCGTCGTGAATGAATCCACATACGGCTGGAACTACTACGTGGACAACGGCGCAGCACCGCCAGCCGCCATCTTCTACGCCAATAGCGATGACGTGGTGGAGGTGGAAAACGGCGCGAACCGCACGGCGAACCAGTATTAGCGTTGCCCGGAATCCCCCCGTGATCTACGCAATCGACAAACCCGCCCGCCACGCCAAGCCCCGCCGCGGGTTCAGCATTCTTGAACTCACGGTTGTCGTTGCCATTCTCGCGCTGCTGAGTGTGACGGCGATCCCCGCGCTCTCCACGGTGCGGGCGGCGACGCAGGAGGCGGGGGCGCACCACGTCGAGCGGCTGCTCCTCACGGCGCGCGCCCAGGCGCTGGCCACGGGCCGCCCCTGGGGTGTTGAGGTTGACTTTGCGGGTCAGCGGGTCAGGCTCCTGTACATGCCAACTCCGGGCGCACTACCGGTGCCCGCGCCCGCCCGCGGACTCGCATCCGCTGAGTGGACCACGCTCCCTGCGGCGTACGCCGGCGCGGCCATCACCGCCGTCACCTTTGCGGACGGCATCAGCAACGCGTCCGGCATCATCTGGTTTGACAGCGACGCCGACCCGGCCGTGCGAGCGAGCAACGGTGTCCGCACCGGCGATGCAACGACCGACTCCGAGCTGGTCTTCGCCGGTGGTCGAACGATCACGGTCGATCAGCGCACTGGCGCAGTGGGGCGGTCATGAAAGCACGGATTCCAACCAGGCGTGCGTTCACGCTCCTCGAAGCGCTCGTTGTCATCATCGTGCTGGCCATCGCTATCCCGCCCACGGTGGCATTCCTGGATCAATCCGCCGCGCAGCGTGCGGACGCCATCAACACGCAACGAGCCACCACGCTTGCTCAGTGCGTCATGGAATCGGTGCTCGCGGATGTCAACAGCACCAGCCCGGGCCTGGGGTACGCGGCGCTCGCCGACATAAACACGTACGTGGACTCGCCGACGACCGGGCTCAGGGTCCGTGCCGCCGACGCGACCGACCTGTACACCGACATCGGCATGTCGTACAGCGTAACGGCGTCGGCGCCGGTATCTTCGACAGGAGCATCAACCGGCAACGCAGCGACCGACCTGTTTCGCACGGTCACCGTCACGGTTTCGTTTCCCTCTGCGCAGCAGTCGTCCCCGGTATCGATCTCCATGTCCGCCCTCGTGACGGACCTGTAAGCATGAAAAGCTCCCGCCCAACCCGACACGCCTTCACCCTCCTGGAGGGGTTGCTTTCCATCGTGATCATCGCGGTCATTGCCGCTGTCACTCTCCCTGTCGTGACAGGCGCGGCAGACAACTATGCGTATGCCGCCGCCGCTCGCAGATCGACCGAGGAAGTCGCGTTCGCGATGGAGCGTGCGGTCCGGTTCTTGCGGGATGCCCCAGCCGGCGCGGCCGCGAACACCATCGATATCGCTTCCGCCACACCGACCGAGGTCGTTTTCGCGGACGGCACCTCGCTCGCGCTCGAGGGTGACCAGCTCATGCTGGCAGCCGAAAGCGGCTCGGGAGAGGGGGTGCTGCTCGACGGCGTGGAAGAGTTTGAAGTCCGCTACCTGGCGCAGGACGGCGCGACCGACTGTGCCGCGACCCCGCAGAGCACGCACCGGTTTGTTATCACCGTTAAGGCCGGCGGCGCCGAGCTGCGCTGCGTCGCGTTCCCGCGGGTCAGGATGGTGCCGCAATGACCTGCTTCCGTCAGCACAACCGCCGCCGCGGCACGGGCATCGCCGCCCTCATCCTGCTGCTCGCCGTGCTCAACATCGCCGTCATGGGTGTGCTCGCCGCCGGTTCCGATGAGTCGGACTTGAGTGTTTCCCGCGCTCAGACGGCCCGCGCGTTCTACGCGGCGGAGTCGGCGGGCATCGCGGCCATCCGTCTGCTGGAAGCGAACCAGACGCTCCCCACGCCCGGGCAAGAGCTTGATCTGGGCGCTGCGACAGCTTCTTACGACACCGTCACGGTCACGTCTGGGAGCGGGCACATCATCATCACCGGCACGTCCGGCGATGCGCAGCGCCGCATCCAGATCGAGTTCTCGGTCCAATAAGTCCGCCGGGAGCGGGGCAAGTGAAGGCCGAAAACTCCCGATAGTGGGGGTACCGGTACGACACGACCAGAACCGCAGAGAGAGGCCAACGTGCTCGCGCGAGATTCCATCCTCATCAGCCTGTCGCCGTCGTCGCTCCGCGTCGCGATGGCGACGAACAGCGAAGTGACCCGCGTGGAGCGGGTGAGCCTCGACACGCTGAACTTTGACGAGGCGTGGGAGCAGGGCCTGTGCCCGCTCGATGATGCGCTCCGCGGCGCGCTGCGGTCCATCGGGGCACGACCCGGCGCCAACGCCCAGGTGTTGTACCACAGCCCGCGCGTGATGTCAGAGGTGTTTGTAGCGCCGGCGACCGGCCCGGCAGCGATGCAGGCAGCACGGATGCACCTGGGCCAGTCACTCCCGGACGGCGGGCAGGGGTGGTCCATGCACATCCACCCCATCGTGCAACTCGCCGAGCCCGGGGCCGCGAAGCGCCAAGTGTTGATTCTTTCCGCCGATACCGCGACCAACCAGAACATCCTGGCGCAGTGGCTTTCTCGGTGCGGGCTCCGCCCCGCGTCCATCGCCCCGTCCCGCGCAATCCTGCTTGAGCATGCCATGCGAGCGGAGCAGCATGACACCGGACCCGTGGTCAACATTCACTTCGACGAGCACGCGATGACACTGTGCGGTTGGGTTGACCGCCGCCTAGTGTTCGCCCGGTGTGCCGACGTGGGCTACGCCCTGATGATCGATGCCCTCAAGCGGGCCGCACGCTCCAGCACGGGCGAACTCCCGCCCCGTGACTATGCCGCGAGGCTCCTGTTCACCTCCGGTATCCCTGTCCGGGGTCAGGTGGTCGATCCATCCCGGGGGCTGTTGGCGGATGCCGTGATGCCGCTGGTCCAGCCCGCGCTCCAGCGGTGTGTCATCGAAGTGCGCCAAACCCTCCGATTCGGCCTGCAGGAACAGGACATCGTCCGGGCCGCCATCCACTTCAGCGGGCCAGGATCGATCATCCCGGGCATGACCAAGGCGTTCGCGGATCACTTGGAGTGCGACCTGGCCACGGAACAACTCGCCGCGGGCCCCAACAGCGGAGTCGCGGACGATCAGGTGGGCGACCTCGCGATCGCGGTGCAGCACCGTGATTCAGCACTCTGGACCGTTCCACCGTGCGAGCGTGCCCGGGTGGAGAACCGACGGCTCACCCTGTGCGTTCGGGCAGGAGCGGCGGTCGCCGTACTGCTCTTGGGCGCCATGTGGGGCTCGACCCGCCGCGCCTCGGCTTCGACGCAGGCCGAGCTCGCGGAGCTTGAGCCCAAGGCCGCGCGGCTCGCGCACATCATCAGTCTCCAGGAAAAGACAGCCGCCGACGGGGTGCTCATCTCCCAGAACACGGCGTTGATCGATTCAGCCCTTGGCCGGCACACGTCGTGGCTCGGTGCTCTCGCACTGGCCCCGCAGGATAAGAACAGCGGCCTGACGATCCTGAGTGTCGAGGGATCACGTTCCAAGGAAGCCGGCGCGCCGCCGGTGCTCACGATCCACGCGCGTGTTTCGAGCGAGGGTGCGCCGGGGTCGGACGCGGCCACTGCGTTCGTCGAGTCGCTCACAACGTCGCCCCTTGTCGCATCCGCCCGGGTGGTCTCTGCCCGCAACGACACTGAAGGCGGTGAGTGCGTCATGGAGGTCACCCTCGCCAGCCTCCCCGCCTCCCTCCCCATCATCCACGGCGAGTCCCGAGTCCAGGAGCGTGCCAAGCCATGAAGCACCTGACTCCCACCATCCGAGCCCGAGCGGTTGAGTGTGCGGCGGCCGTCGCCATCGTCGCGCTCGGGTGGTACCTGCTGATCAAGCCTGCCGAGCGGTCGCTGGCGAATGATCGCGCGCGGGTGGCCGCTGTCCGAGAGCAGGTTGACAAGGCCACGGTGCTCACCCCGTCGGTGGAACGCATCAAGACCGAAGCCGCGAGAGCGGCCGACACCGTTCAATCGCTCCGTACCGCCCAGCGACTGACGTCGATCTCCTCCCGCTTGTACGATGCCGTCAACCGCCTCGCGACGGCGAGCAGTGTCAAGGTAATGCGACTGGACCCGGCCGGTTTCCGACAGGTCGCGGGACCATCGATGGCCAACGCGGCTTCCTCGGCACGCGGGGAGGTCCAGGAGTACCGCATCACGGTGCAGGGAACGTACGAATCGGTCGCGCGATTCATCCACGCGTGCGAGCACTCGCTCGGCACCAGCAGCGTGACCAAGTTCCGTATTGCCCCAATCGAAGACGCGCAGCGCGACCGGGTCGAGGCGACCATCGAGACCGCGCACCTGAGGCTGATCGCGGCGGAGTCCGGGGGTGACCATTGAACACAGGCAGCACACCCGCACGCCACACCGTGCTCGCGCTCATCGCATTCGCACTGCCCGCGCTGGGATTCCTCGTTGTCCGCATGTTTGTGCCCACCGCAACGCCGGCGGTCGCGCACGCAGCGGTGGAATCGCAGATGCTGCCCGCGCCCCTGCCAGCCTTGCCCGGCGTCAGCGATGCAGACATTGCCCTCATGAAGACTTTCGCCGATGCGGAAGCCGACGCGCCCCAAAGGCTCAATGCGGGCATCGGGGCACCCCAACCCGTGATCCCCGTCGGCAAGCCACGCGCCAGCATCGACCTGCCGACCGGGATTGCCCTCAGCAGCGTGATGAAAGCGCCCGGCGGTGCTGTCGCGGTCATCCAAGGTAAGCTCTACCGGACGGGCGACCGAGTAACGCCCGAGTGGACCGTGTCGGCCATCGACGACAAAGCACGCACCGCGGAACTCACGCACACCAACGGCGACCGACGCACCCTTGCGATCGAGAAGTAGACCGCGCAGTGTTGATCACCCGTCCTTGCCGCTACGATAGCGGGAAAGGACACGCACATGCAGCAGGTGAAACTCTTCCACGACACCGAAGAGAACGTCCACAACCTTGAAAAAGAAATCAATACATGGCTCGCACAGTCCGGTGCGAGGGTGGTTTCGATCCAGGGCAACATCGCCCCTCAAACAGTCATCGGGCACGGTGAAACCAGCAAGATTCCATTCGCGCAGGAGGGACCAGGACGACGGTTCGCCCCCAGCGACCTCTTCGTGATTGTGCTGTATACCGACGCGTCGCGGTAGTGGAGAGCGTTCCCGTCGCTACAGGCACGGCCCCCCGCTGAACACGCTCAGCAGGCTGTCGATGTCCAGCGTGTCAGGAAAGAGCCCGTCGTTGTTGAAGTCTACGTCGCCGCACGTTCCCGTGGAACACGGTCCGCCGGAGAAGACGCTCAGGAAGTCGTCGATGTCCGCCGTGTCGGGGAACAGCCCGTCGCCGTTGAAGTCGATCGGGTCGCACGCCGGGCCGCACGAGACGTCCACGTTGACCACCTGCCAGGACGCGTTGCCCGTCTCTTCAACGGCAACCAGCAGCACGGTGTTCGATCCGTTCACCATGCCCACCAGCGTTCGCTGCCAATCAAAGCGGTTGGCCTGGGTCGCAAGGTTGCCCGTGTTGGCGAGCGAGACCGGGTTGCTCAAGTTTGCAGGGTTCAGGATGATGTGCAGCTTCGTCGCGGTGCGGTCCAGGGCCTTCGCGAAGAACGTGAACGATGTGGTGCCGCACGGGAGCGTCGACGGCGCGGACACGAACTGCGCCTGGGGCGGCAGCAGGTCCACATAGAACGCCTGCCTCACCTCGCGGAACAATGGCGCGTCCCACGTGTTGCGCTTGCGGAACGCCAGCGCCGAGAGGTAGTTCATGCCTTCCGGCAGGAGCGATGCGTTGATCGTCTGCTCGTAGAGCCCCTGCGTGTTCGCGGTGCCGGCCAGAGGCTGTCGCGTCGTGACAAACTCCTCGTAGCCCGGGGCGAACGCGTTCGTGTAAGGGATATCGTGCCCGCCGTTGCCATTCCAGTCCTGATAACCGGCATTGAGGCGGAAGAGCGCATTGTCGTCCGCGTTGTCGTTGTTTGCGGCGCCCGGCTGCCCGTTGGTCGTCGTGAGCCGCACCGTGAAACTCGGCGTGCTGATGATCGGCAGCGCGTTGAATCGCCGACGCCAGGAGGGGCCGCCCGCCTCGCTGGGCAGCGAGCCGGTCGCGCCCACCAACTGCAGCGTCGCATTCGGGATCGCCGGCGCGTAGATGACAAAGCCCTTGTTGTGCTCAACACCGCTCGCGTTCTTGTTGCGCGGAACGCGGATGGTCACGCTCCCCCCCGCGCCCACCGTGATGGTGTCGAGAATATCCCCATTGGGGTCCACCGTGGCGTTGGTCGCATTCCCGGTGTACTCCACGAGCACCGTGCCCGCCGGGAAGTGCGTCGAAACCGTGCGCGAGTCAAACCCGTTGTCGTACCGGTCGTTCGTACCCACCAGGCAATTGCCCGAGTACCCATTGGTGCCCGTGTTCGTGGTCCGCTCAAACACCATCACGTCGTCGTCCGTCCAGCGTGGCCAGAACTCGC
>DATAKA010000075.1:0-5776 GCA_036261855.1 Phycisphaerales bacterium
GTGATGGTCTACCAGGCCAACCCGCACAACCCCAACTCAAACGACCCAGCCGCCCAGGACGAACCCCCGCCGCCCCTCCTCGCCTCATTCGGCACCGCCGGCGAGGGCCCCGGGCAGTTCATCTACCTCACCGACGTCGCCGTCCTCACCACCCCCGACAACAAAGCCATCACCCGCCTTTACGTCTCCGAATACGGCGGCAACGACCGCATCAATATCTATGAGCCCGCCGGCGGCCCCTGGTCGCCCGCCCAGCCCGCCCCCACCTTCACCTTCGTCCGCTCCTTCGGTCACTACGGCAGCGGCGAGAGCAAGGACGACATCCAGCTCAGCCGCCCCCAGTCCCTCGCCATCGACACGCGCGCTAACGAACTCATCGTCTCCGACTCCTGCAACCACCGCATCGGCCGCTTCACCCTCGACGGCGAACTCCTCGCCTGGTACGGCAAGCCCGAAGAACCCACGCAGGCCCCCGGCCGCTTCAAGTACCCCTACGGCATCGCCCTCCTGGGCGACGGCTCCGCCATGATCGCCGAGTACGGCAACAACCGCCTCCAACGCATCGACCTCGCCACCGGCGACTGCCTGGGCCTCTTCGGCCAGGGCGGCCGCGCACAGGGCCAGCTCGCCACCCCTTGGGGCCTCACCGTCCTGGGCGATACGGTCTACGTGCTGGACTCCGGCAACAGCCGCGTCCAGGCCTTCGACAAACCCCGCGGCCAGGCCCGCGTCGCCACCCACACGGAGCCCCGCCCCTAAATGCTCACGCTCGACGCCATCCTGCACGCGACGCGCCCCGCGCTGGTCGTCGGCCCACTGGAGTTTGACGCGCCCGTCTGGCTCTGGGTCTTCCCTGTCCTCGCGGTGCTCACCGTCCTCATCGCCAGGAAGAGCCTCTCCGGGCTGGGCAACGCCTCGCGCTGGATCGCCCTCGCCATCCGCATCCTCGTCATCGCGCTCATCACGATGGCCATCGCCGACCCCTACCTCCGCGAAGAGAGCGAGAAGACCGCCGTCACCGTCATCATGGACGTCAGCGAGTCCATCCCCGGCCCCGCGCAGCGCGAGGTCCAGGCCTACATCGAAGAAGCCTCCAAGAAAGCCGAGCGCGACCGCTCCGAGATGGGCATCATCACCACCGCCCGTGAAGCCTTCGTCAACCGCCTCGCCACGCAGTACATCGGCTCCCTCGACTACAACCACCAGGGCACGCGCGACGCCACCGACCTCGCCACCGCCCTCCGCCTCGCCATCGCCACAGCCCCCAAGGACGCCGCCAACCGCTTCCTCCTCATCACCGACGGCAACCAGACCACCGGCGACGTCCTCGACGCCGCCGACGCCGCCAAGGCGCTCAGCATCCCCATCGACGTCCTCCCCATCCAGTTCAAGTACGACAAGGAAGTCATCGTCGACAAACTCCTGAGCCCCGCCAACGCGCGCGAGGGCGAGACGATGAACGTCCGCGTTGTCCTCCAGGCCTCCGCCCCCGCCGACGGCAGACTCAACCTGCTCTTGAACGGCCAGGCCGTGGACCTCAACGAAGACCCTGAAAGCATGGGCATGCCCGTCGAGCTCCGCCAAGGCCAGAACGTCTTCCAGGTCCCCGTCACCGCCTTCCGCAGCGGCCCGCAGAAGTTTGAAGCCGTCTTCGAAGCACGCACGCAAGCCGGCGTCGCGCAGGGCGACTCCCTCGCCCAGAACAACCGGGGCGAGGCCGTCACGTTTGTCTCGGGCGAAGGCAAGGTCCTCGTTATCGGCGGCCACCCCAGCGACCCCACCGACAACCCCGAGGAGTACAACAACCTCGTCCGCGCGCTCGAACAGGCCAAGATCACGGTTGACTTCCTGCCGCCCTCCCAGGCCCCCACCAGCCTGACCGAAATGAACGCGTACGAGGCCATCGTCCTCGTCAACCAGCCCGCCAGCGAGTTCTCGCAGAAGCAGCAGGAAGAACTCCGCCAGTACGTCTACGACACCGGCGGCGGCCTCGTCATGATCGGCGGTCCCCAGTCCTTCGGCGCAGGCGGCTGGATCGGCTCGCCCCTGGAAGAAGCCCTCCCCCTCAAGCTCGACCCGCCGCAGAAACGCCAGATGCCCCGCGGCGCGCTCGTCCTCACCATCCACTCCTGCGAAATGCCCGAGGGCGTCTTCTACGGCAAGAAGGTCTGCGAAGCCGCCATCAACCGCCTCTCACGCCTCGACCTCGCCGGCATCAACGAGTACGGCTGGGGCGGCGGCACCTCCTGGGTTCACGAAATCCAGCCCATCGGCGACGGCACCGCCATCAAGCGTGCCATCAACAAGCTCCAGTTCGGCGACATGCCCGACTTCACCCCCTCCTTCCAGCTCGCCCTCGCGGGCTTCAAGAAGGTGGACGCCGGCCAGCGCCACATGATCGTCATCAGCGACGGCGACCCCCAGGCCCCGCCCGCCAGCCTCCTCCAGGAGTTCGTGGACAACCGCATCACCGTCTCCTGCGTCGGCGTCTTCCCCCACGGCGGCGCAGACACCGGCCGCATGAAGTGGATCGCCGACACCACCAAAGGCAAGTACTACTTCATCAACGATCAGGCCGGCCTCGCCAAGCTCCCCGAGATCTTCATGAAGGAGGCCATGACCGTCCGCCGCTCCCTCATCTGGGAAAAGTCCGGCGACGGCCTCTCCCCCAGCCTCCTCTCCGGCGCAAGCGAAGCCCTCCGCGGCTTCTCCTCCGTCCCCAACGTCAACGGCTACGTCGTCACCGCCGAACGCGAAGGCCTCGCCCTCGTCACCGCCAAGATCAACAAGAACAAGAGCAACGAGCAGGGCGACCCCCTCCTCGCCCAGTGGCAGTACGGCCTCGGCCGCGTCGTCGCCTACACCAGCGACGCCTCCCCACGCTGGAATTCCCAGTGGACCGGCTGGGAAGGCTACAAGCAGTTCTGGGAGCAGCACGTCCGCTGGGCGCTCCGCCCGCAGGGCTCCGCCAACCTCCGCGTCATGACCGAAAACCGCGGCGACCAGACCCTCGTCACCGTCGAAGCCCTCGACAGCAGCGGCGAGCGCCTCTCCTTCGCCAACTTCGTCGGCCGCCTCGCCAACCCCGACGGCACCGGCGAAGACGTCCGCCTCACCCAGGTCGCACCGGGCCGCTACCAAGCGCTCATGCCCACCGAAAAGTCCGGCTCCTACATGCTCAGCCTCCGCTACGCCGCGCCAGATCCCCAGGTGCAGGGCGGCACGCTCGAGGGCAGCGTCCAGGCCGCCGTCACCCGCCCCTTCGCCGACGAGTACCGCGTCCTGCAGGACAACTCCGCCCTCCTCACCCGCATCGCGGAAATGACCGGCGGCCGCGTCCTGAGCAACGACCCGCGCACCGTCAACCTCTGGGAGAACAAGGGCCTCACCATGCCCGTCGCGCGCACCAGCATCTGGCTCGCGCTCGCCGTCATGGGCATGAGCCTCTTCCTGGTCGACGTCGCAGTCCGCCGCGTCCGCATCGACATCCCCGCCATCGCCTCCTGGGTCCGCAGCGGCTTCGGACGCGGCAAGACCGTGAGCAACCAGCAACTGGGCGGCCTCCGCGCCGCACGCGAACAGGCCCGCGAGAAAATGGCCGCACGCACCTCCACGCTCTCACCCGCCGAGCTCGAACGCCAAGCCAAGTCCGCGGCCAAACAAGCCCAGGAAACCGCCAAAGCCAAGTTCGAGGCCACGCCCGACATGCTCAAGGACACCGCCAAGGGCCCCATCGCCATGGGCGGCGCCGACGCACAGGTCCGCAAGATCGAACAGAAACAACGCCCCGCCGACCCCGGCCAGAAACCCCAACCCGACGAAGGCATGAGCCGCCTCCTGAAAGCCAAGAAGAAGGCCCAGGAAGGCATGGACGACACCCCCCCGCAGTAGCCCGATCTATTTTCGCTTTATCGCTTATCGCTTTGTTGTTTTTCCAGGAGCCCCCCATGTCCGCCGCACCGACACCCTCTCAGGCCCGCCAGCCCGCGCTCGACACACCCGCCGAAGTCCGCGCCCAGTGCGAGGCCTTCCGCAACGCCTTCCTCAAACTCAAGGCCGAGGTGGGCAAGGTCATCGTCGGACACGGCCCGGTCGTCGAGGGCACGCTCATGGCCCTCT
Source organism: Phycisphaerales bacterium (assembly GCA_036261855.1). GTDB lineage: Bacteria > Planctomycetota > Phycisphaerae > Phycisphaerales > UBA1924 > BJHL01. The sequence continues at coordinate 4,120 of DATAKA010000075.1, forward strand.
TTGCCGGTGGCAACGTCCTGCTCGAGGGTGTGCCCGGCCTCGGCAAGACGCTCCTCGTGCGCACCCTCGCGCAGACGCTCACGCTCCCCTTCTCGCGCATCCAGTTCACGCCCGACCTCATGCCCGCCGACGTGCTGGGCACCAACGTCGTGATGGAAGACCCCGCCACCGGACGGCGCAAGTTCGAGTTCCAGAGGGGCCCGATCTTCGCGCAAGTGGTCCTCGCCGACGAAATCAACCGCGCCACGCCCAAGACCCAGTCCGCGCTGCTCGAAGCCATGCAGGAGCGCAGCGTCACCGTCGGCGGCACCACCTACAAACTTACCGCGCCCTTCCTCGTGCTCGCAACCCAGAACCCCATCGAGCAGGAAGGTACCTACCCCCTCCCCGAAGCCCAGCTCGACCGCTTCATGTTCAAGATCGTCGTCGGCTACAGCCAGCTCGACGACCTCATGACCATCCTGGACCGAACCACCGGCGCCGCAACCCCGGAGGTCGGCCCGATGATGGACGCAACCGCCATCCTCGACGCCCAGAAGCTCATCCGCGGCTGCATCGTCGCCCCCCACGTCAAGGAATACGTCGCCCGCCTCGTCCTCGCCACCCACCCCCAGGGCCAGTACGCCAGCGGCGGCGCGGGCGGCGTGACCAACAAGTACATCCGCTGCGGCGCCAGCCCCCGCGCCGCACAGGCCTTGATCCTCGGCGGCAAAGTCAAAGCCCTCATCGAAGGCCGCTACCACGTGAGCTTCGCCGACATCAAGTACATCGCCCCCATGTGCCTCCGCCACCGCATCCTCGTCAACTTCGAAGCCGAAGCCGACCGCATCGACAGCGACACCATCGTCAAACAAATCCTCGACGCCACCCAGACCGAGCCCCTCAAGGTGTAAGTCAGATCGCGGAGGAGCGGAGGAGAAGCGAAGAAACGCGGAGACGATGAAGTGGATGAAGTGAGTGCGACAACCCAGGTGCAGAGGCGGAAGTTTGATGACGTTCCGCCGGAGTGGAACCGCGTCACCGAAACCGTGATCGGCGCTGCCATGGAAGTCCATTCCCACCTGGGCCCAGGCCTGCTTGAGAAGCACTATGAGCGTGCCCTAGTCCACGAACTGACCGCGCGCGGCCTGAGCGTGCAGTCGCAGGTGCCCATCCGTCTCACGTACAAGGGCGCAGAAATCGGTGAACAGTGCCTCGATCTTGTTGTCGAGGACCTGCTCGTCATCGAACTCAAGTCCGTGGAAGCGGTCCACGACGTCCACCTCGCACAGCTTGTCTCCTATCTCACCGCCTCGGGAAAGCCTCTCGGCCTCCTCATCAACTTCAACGTCGCCCGCCTCAAAGATGGCCTCTACCGCCGCGTCCGCACCCGCAACACCCCAACGCCCTCTGCGTTCCTCTCCGCCGATCTCTCTCCGCGACCTTCCTGACCCACTCTACTCATTCCGCAACCCGTCCTTCTTTCCCAGTCTCTTCCCCCTCCGCGTCACTCCGCTCCCTCTCCGCTCCCTCCGCGATCTGTCTTTATGCTCCGAACCGCCACCATCACCCGCCCCAAAGCCGTTGACGACCTGCTCTCCGCAGAGTTGATCGCGAAGCTCGATCCTCTGGACCTGTCCAGCAAGCGTGTCTTCTTCGGCAAACTCAAGGGCGAGCG
>DATAKA010000079.1:0-9503 GCA_036261855.1 Phycisphaerales bacterium
GGAGGTTTGGGCGGCGCGGATGGGCCAGACGCCGTCGGTGCGGTTGAAGTCGATGACTGAGCCCGCATCGAGCGTGCCGAAGATGCCGCCGGCGGTGGCGGCGAGCTCGTTGAGCACGCCCGGGGTCGTGATATCGGCGTGGACCTCAAGGGCGGTGACCGATTGGATGTTCGCGGCGTTGATGGTGACGGGTGCGCCGGGGTCGCCGATGCGGCCGGTGGGCACGAGGATGGTGCCGATGTCGCCGCTCGTGGCGGTGATGGACGCGGCGGAGAGGGATTCCTGCGTGCCGCAGACGATGGACTCGATGGCGCGGGCGGACTCGGAGCCGGGGGATGTCGCTTCGATGGTGCGTTGCGGGTCGTTGAGCTGGATGCCGCCGGAGGCCTCGAGGCGGATGAGTTGGCCGATGATGATCGAGCCGCGGAGCGCGCCGTGGGTGGCGATCGTGGCGCGGGCCTTGTCGCGGGTGGCGGCATCGGCAAAGGAGAGGCCGCCGAAGTCGAGGCAGGCGGGGCTGAGGGTGGCGCCGACGTACTCGGGCACGGGCTGGGATGCGCTGGTGACTTCGATGTCGAGCGAGGAGGCCTGCGTGGCGCCGGTGATGGTGAGTGCGGGGATGCTCTCGGTGGTGGGGTTGGTGGAGAAGATGCGGATGGAGGTGGTGGTGGGCGTGAGCGGGATGAGGTTGTTCGGTGGGAGGGGTGTTGGTGCGGCGTCTCCGCTGCGTTGGTAGCGCACTTCGGCGAGGGACGTGGAGGCGGTGATCGCGGCGAGCGCGAATGAGAGGACAGGACCACGCATGAGCGGGCTCCGTGGCAGGGCGAACGTGCCCACGCACAACATGCGCGTGGGCATGGACGCGGCTGGATGTACGGAGTCCGTCGTAAGTGAACCCCCGGACGCCGGAGCGATAGAGTGCGCGAAGTTGGGGAGATTTGCAACGACGCGTGTGGGGGATTCTCGGCGCGATTTATGAGATTGCGGCGCAGTGCGTCATGCGTGCTGTGTGCGCACGTGCTGTGGCGGCTCATGCGCGAGGCGTGTTGCTATTTACAGGCACGGCCCGCCGGAGAAGACGCTGAGGAGTGCGTCGATGTCGAGGGTGTCGGGGAAGAGGCCGTCGTTGTTGAAGTCGATGTCGTTGCAGCCGGGGACGGGGGCGGTGCTGCACATGCCGCCGCTGAAAACGGAGAGGAAGTCGTCGATGTCCTGGGTGTCCGGGAAGAGGCCGTCGTTGTTGAAGTCGATGGAGTCGCACTGCTGGCCGCAGATGGCGACGACGAGGCGGTAGGGGCCGGTCTGAGAGTGGAGGCCGACGAAGGAGACGTCTCCGGTGCCGGTGACGATGAAGGTGTAGGGGCCGGCGACGGAGGTGTAGAAGGAGAGTGCGCCGCCGAGTGCGGGGCCCTCGAAGTCGTCGGCGTAGGTGAAGCCCGCGGGGTCAAAGACGCCGATCAAGGTGTCCACGGGCGGGTAGGGGAGCGGCGGCGCGGAGAAGTCGTAGGAGCCGACGGTGACGTATGCGCCGGCGGGCAGAGGCATGGTGAACATGTCCACATCGCTGAAGGCGCCGGGCGGGCCCAAGGTGCCCTCGACGGCGGTGGCGCCGTGGAGGAGCGGGGGCATGGGGTTCGCGAGGGGTGGCGCGTTGTTGGGCTCGGCCTCGGGCGCGCCCCAGGAGGAGACGACGAGGCAGTAGGGCGTGGTGTGGAGGTGGTGGCCGATGAAGGTGGGGTCGCCGGAGCCGGTGACGAGGTGCGTGAGGGGCGGGCCGTAGGGCTGGTTCCACTGCATGCCGGAGTTGCGGCCGGGGTTCTCGTCGTCGTCCACGGCGAAGACCATCGGCGGCGAGAGGCCTGCGAACCACTCGCCCAGGAGCGTGTCGCCGGCGCCGAGCGGGTCTGTCCATGTGGCGGCGGTGACGCACGCGCCGAAGACGGGGACGATGTTGGGGAAGGGGTTGAGCGGGCCGTGGTCGAAGGCGTCGAAGTCGCCCGGCGCGAGCTGGCCGGTGATGGCGTAGAAGGGGATGCCGTGGGGCGGGAGCGGCGGGCCGGGGATGGTGTTGTTGGGCTCGACTTCGGGGAGTGGCTGCGCGGCGGCAGCGCAGGCGAGCGCGAGCGGGGCGGCAAGGACGCAGCGGGCAAGGGTGTTCATGGGACGCTCCTGACGGTGGGTGTCCGCGAGCAGGTGCCGCGCTCAGCATACCTCGGATCGCGGCCAATGCCAGGGAATTGAGGGGTGCAGCGCGGCGGCGCGCGTCAATATGCCCTTGGTGGGGCATGGCGGTATGATCGCCTTGGCGCGCGTGCGCACGGCGACGCTTTCTACGGAGTTTTCCATGCCTTTCGGACACTTGAAGGACTTGTGCCGCGGGAACGCGGTGATTGGGCAGTCTGGCGGCCCCACGGCGGTGATCAACCAGTCGCTGGTGGGTGTGGTGGAGGGGCTGCGGATGGGGCTGGTGGCGGCGGGGTTTGTGGATCGCGTGTACGGCATGCGTCACGGGGTGAAGGGGCTGGTGCATGGCGACCTGCTCGACATGACGAGCATCGACCAGGACCGGCTGGACCGGCTGGCGATGACGCCCAGCGCGGGGCTGGGGAGCACGCGGGACAAGCCCGACGACGCGTACTGCGACCGGATTCTGGAGGCGTGCAAGAAGCACGATGCGCGGTACTTCTTCTACATCGGCGGGAACGACAGCGCGGACACGTGCAGGATCGTGCACGAGAAGGCGAGGGCCGCGAAGTATGACATGCGGTGCTTCCACGTGCCCAAGACGATCGACAACGACCTTGTGGAGAACGACCACACGCCGGGGTTCCCCAGCGCTGCGCGGTTTGTCGCGATGGCGTGCATGGCGGACTTCATGGACAACATTTCGCTGCCGGGCATCAAGATCAACGTGGTGATGGGTCGGCACGCGGGCTTCTTGACGGCGGCGAGCGCCTTGGCGCGCCGGCGCGACCGGGAGTTTGACGACTTGCCGAGCCACACGAGCGATGGGCCGCAGCTTATCTATTGCCCTGAGGTCGCGTTTGACCTGGAGAAGTTCGTGGCGGACGTGGACTCGATCTACAGCAAGCGCGGGCGCTGCCACATCGTGGTGAGCGAGGGCATCAGCGACAAGGACCGGCGGCCGATCGGGGCGACCTTGATCAAGAACGCGCAGGTGGACGCGCACGGGAACGTGCAGCTCTCGGGCAGCGGCGCGCTGGGCGACCAGTTGGGCGACCTGCTGAAGGAGAAGCTCACGCCGGTGGGCGGGAAGCCGCCGCGGGTGCGGGCGGACACGTTCGGGTACATCCAGCGGTGCTGGCCGGACGCGAGCGTGGTGGACCAGATCGAGGCGCGGCGGAGCGCGCGGTTCGCGGCGCAGCTCGCGCTGCAGGGGCACGAGGAGGGGAGCATCACGATCGTGCGGACGGGGAGCGGGAGCGACACGTACCTGGGCGAGCAGCAGGGCGAGGCGTACCGCAGCGACTTCAAGCGGGTGGCGCTGAAGCAGGTGGCGGCGAAGACGCGGCACATGCCGGCGGAGTTTTTGAGCGGTCACAACAACGTGAGCAAGAAGTTCATCGAGTATTGCCTGCCGCTGGTGGGGGAGCTGCCGGGGTTTGAGAGGCTGTAAGGCGGTGCACCACGGAGGCACGGAGAGCACGAAGAGACAACAGGGAGGACGCGTCATGGCCGCGGCTGGTGGAGCAACGGGTGACCGCAGGCCGCTGGCGTCGCGGTCGTGGCCGGTGATGGGGCGTTTGGCGACAGCGCTGGTGCGGGCCGGGGTGTCGCCCAACGCCATTTCGGTGGCGGGGATGGTGTTTGGCGTGGTGGGCGGGGCGGCGCTCGCGGCAACGGGTGTGTGGGGGGCGCAGGAGGTTGCGGCGATCACGCTGGGGCAGCGGGCGCTGTTTGGGGCGGGCGCGGTGTGCATCCAGGCGCGGCTGTTGTGCAACCTGCTGGATGGGATGGTGGCGGTGGAGGGTGGGCGTGCGTCGCCGGTGGGGGAGTTGTACAACGAATTGCCGGACCGCGTGAGCGACGCCGCGACGCTGATCGGGGCGGGTTACGCGCTGACGGGCGTGCCGGAGGCGGGGTTTGTCGCGGCGATCTTCGCGGTGCTCACGGCGTATGTGCGCGCGGTGGGCAAGGGCGCGGGGCAGGGGAGCGACTTTTCGGGGATCATGAGCAAGCCGCGGCGGATGGCGGTGATGACGGTGGCGTGCGTCGCGATGGCGGTGCTGCCGGGTGCGTGGGTGGGACGGGTGGCGGTGAATGTCCGCGGCGTGGAGGTGGGGGCGGTGGGGCTGGTGTTGTGTGTGGTGGCGGTCGGGAGCGCGGTGACGTGCATCGGACGAACGTTGCGACTGGCAGCGCGGCTCAACGGCGTTCGGCCCTTGTGACGGTGGTCGCGTCTACGGCGTGCGTGTTCTTGCGTTCGCTCACTTCGCGGCCTTGAAGCAGTCTCTCGTGTGGTCATTGACCATGCCGGTCGCCTGCATGTACGCGTACAGAATCGTCGAGCCGACGAAGCTCATGCCCCGCTTCTTGAGGTCTTTGGAGAGCGCATCGGACTCCGGGGAGATCGGGCGGATGTCCTTGGTCGTCTTTGGCCGGTTGACCTTCGGCGTGCCGCCGACGAAGGACCACGCGTACGCGTCGAAGGAGCCGAACTCCTTCTGGATCGCGAGGAAGGCCCGGGCGTTGGTGCGGGCCGAATAGACCTTCAGACGGTTGCGGATGATGTCACCGGTCGCGAGCACGGATTCCAGTTGGGTGTCCGTCATCCGGGCCACCTTGGCGGGGTCGAAGTTCTTGAAGGCCCGCCGGTACCCGCCGCGGCGGCGCAGGACGGAGTACCAGCTCAGCCCTGCCTGAGCGCCTTCCAGGATGAGCATCTCGAAGAGCGCACGGTCATCGTGCACCGGCACGCCCCACTCGGTGTCGTGATAGTGGACGTAATCGGGCTTGTCTTCCGGAACCCAGGCGCAGCGGACCTTGGCGGGCATGGGTAGAGCGTACGGGGTGCCGCGTGGGTGGTTGTGTTACATCCCCACCACCAGCACCGCGACCTCCAGCTCGATCAGCCGTGAAGCGACGATGATGCCGCCGCCATCGTCGATGAAGATCGTTTCGATCTCCACCTCACCCTGCGTGGTGGACTCGCCGGCGTTGAAGAAGGGGATGAGGCGCACCTGCACGTCCTGCAGGTGCATGTCGTCGTCGCTGCGCGTGAGGCGCAGCGACTGGAGGATGGGGTGCACGGCCCGCGCGGGCTGGGGGAGCGTGAAGGGCACGCGCACGCGGTTCTGCGGCGAGAAGACGCGGTCGCGCCCGCCCAGGCGGATGGTCACGAATTCCATCGTTCGACTCCCGCGTTGATGATGTTGGGGTCGAATGGCCGCGGACGGTCGGTGTCCACGAAGAGGACGAACTCCACAAAGCCGGAGAACGGGTCGTCGCCGTTCTTGTCGCGGAGGTGCAGGCGCGCGGTGACGAAGACGGCGGGGCCGAACTCGCTCATCCCCGAGCCGCAGGAGAGGTCCACCTCCAGCGTCTTGATGTGGTGGTCGCTGTTGCTGTACGTGGCCCGGTAGCCGGACATGCCCACGTGGCACGTGCGCGGCAGGTTGTCCAGGAGGAACGTGCGCGATGCGGCACGCACCCCGGTCCCGGAGGGGATGTCGATCCGTCCTGAGCGAACTTCGATGGCCATAAGGCACCTCCCGTGGCGCGGCCCGGCGGGTTGCTGCCGGGGCACGCGGCACTCTTCAGAGGCGCCGACGGTGTGTGATCAACGCAAGGGTTCTTAGAGGGCCAATGGAAAAAGTGGAGCAACGCCGCGGGAGCGTGCTTACGCCCGCGCGATGTACGCCTCCAGCGTTTCCACAGTGCTCGAGAGGGAGAGGGTTTCGTAGGCGTTGATGTCGCCGATCGAGACCATGCCGGCGAGGGCGTTGTCGTTCAGGACAGGGACGTGGCGGATGCGCTGCTCGCGCATGGCGTGGCGGAGTTCCTCGACCGGCGTGTCGGGGCAGCAGGTCTGCACGGGGTGGGTCATGGCGTCGGAGACGAGCGTGCGCATCGGGTCTTTGCAGAGGGCGACGACGCGCGTGAGGATGTCGCGCTCGGTCAAAATGCCGACGATGCCGGAGGAGCGGGGGCAGGTCACGACGACGCTGCCGATCTTGTGCTGGTTCATGGCGCGGGCGGCATCGAGCACCGTGGCGTGCTGGTCGATGGTGACAACGCCGTCCTTGCCGATCTGGTTTTTGTGCGAGAGGATGGTGGCGACCGTGCTCATGACTGTGCCTCCTGAATGGGGCGGCACATGGGCGGGGGCGGGCGTCAACGGCCACACACGTCGCGGACCCGCTCCCGCGGTGCCGCTTGATGCATTATGCCAGATTTCAAGGGGTTAGGGAAGGTGAAGATGGGAAAATGCCCCGGGTAGGGCATGGGTAATCGTCGTTATGACCTGCGATTGGCTGGCACCACAATGGGCTAACAGCCTGTAAACTGGGTGCATGCAGGCCTGGACCGTGGAGAGTGTGGTCGCGCTCGCGCCGGACGCGGCGTCCGCGTCGGCGGGGCAGGCGCTCGCGAGTGAGCGCAAGTGGTCGGGCATCGGCAGGAGCGACCGCGCGGTGTGGGGGTTCTGCCAGGGATCGGGGAAAGACCCGTACCAGGCGAGGGTGGACCTTTCGGAACCCGCCTTCAAGTGCAGTTGCCCCAGCCGCAAGTTCCCGTGCAAGCACGGGCTGGCGCTCATGCTGCTGCTGGCCAAGAGCCCGGGCGTCTTCAAGGCGCAGGCGGAGCCGGGGTGGGTCAGCGAGTGGATCGCGGGGCGCAGCGAGCGGGCGGAGAAGAAGGTCGAGAAGGCCAAGGCCGCGGCTGAAAAACCGGTAGACATAGAGGCGCAGGCCAAGCGGGCGGCGCAGCGGACGCAGCGCGTGCAGGACGGTATCGCGGGCTGCCGCGTGTGGCTGGAGGACCTCGTGCGGCGCGGGCTCGCGGCGGCGCAGGGAGAGAGCGCGGCGTCGTGGGACCGGATGGCGGCGCGGATGGTGGATGCGCAGGCGCCGGGGCTCGCGGCGATGGTGCGGCGCATGCCGGAGGTGATCGCGTCGGGCGCAGGGTGGGAAGTGCGGACGTTGGACCACCTGGGGCGGATACACACGCTGATGCGCGCGGGGGAGCGGCTGAGCGAGTTGCCGGGGGATGTCGCGGGCGATGTGCGCGTGGCGCTGGGGTGGCCGCAGTCCAAGGACGAGGTGCTCGCGAGCGAGGGTGTGCGCGACCGCTGGGTGGTGCTGGGGCAGGTGGTTGAAGAGGAAGACCGGCTGCGCACGCGGCGGACGTGGCTGGTGGGCCGGGGCACGCGCAGGCGCGCCCTGCTGCTGGACTTCGCCGCGGGGCTCGCGCCGCTGGAGGCGACGGTGCCCGCGGGCGTGGAGGTGGAGGGGGAGCTTGCGTTCTATCCGTCGCGGCAGCCGCTGCGGGCGCTGGTGAAGGGTGCGGGGGAGCCGCTGCCGATGGGCGCCCTCGCGGGCGCAACGGATGCGACGATCGAAGAAGGGCTCGCGTCGTACGCGGCAGCGTTGGCGGCGAACCCGTGGACGGGGCGGTGGCCGCTGCTGTTGGAGGGTGTGCGGCTGGTGAAAGAGCGCGAGGAGTGGTGCCTGGTGGACCGCGCGGGCGATGGGCTGCCGCTGCGGGGCGCGTTCACGGGCGGGATCAACCTGTGGCGGCTGCTCTCTGCCAGCCGCGGCGACGAGGCGACGGTGCTGGTGGAATGGGATGGTGAGTCTGCGATGCCGGTGGGGGCGGTGGGGGGTGTGGGGGATGCGTTCCTTGATCTTGCGCCGAGGTGGGCGGCATGAGCGGCGCATCTCCTGTGGCATCTCTGCGTGCGCTCGCGACAGCGGCCGTGATCGGGTCGGAGCGGTCCGGGAGCGGCGAAGCACCGGCGAAGGTGCTGGCCCGCGCGGGCGTGCTGGGCTTGCAGGCGCGGGCGGGGAAACGGGCCAGGAAAGTGACGGGGCGCGTGGTTGCGTGCCCGGTGGACCCGCGGCCTGTGGCGGGCAGTGCGCCCATGGGCACGCTGCTGCGGCTGCTCTCGAACCCCGATGCGGGGCTGATCACGGAGTGGGCGGAACTGGCCAACGCACGCGGCGTGCGCGTGGCAGATGCGGCGGTGCCGCAGGTGCTGGACTGGTGGGCGCGCCAGCCGCAGCGGCCCGTAGCCGTGTTTCATGCGCTGGGGCAACGCGGCGAGTGGCTGGCGGCACTGAACCCTGCGTGGAAGAAGCCGGTGGCGACGCAGGAAGTGCCGGCGAACGCGGCGGAGGTGTGGGAGACGGGCACGGGGCCGGAACGCGCCGCGGTGCTGGCGTCGGTGCGGCGGGCGGACGCGGCACGGGCGCTGGAGATGGTGCAATCGACGTGGAAGACCGACGGCGCGGACGACCGTGTGCGGTTCCTGAACGTGCTTGAAGAGGGGCTGTCGGGGACGGATGAAGCGTTCCTGGAAACAGCACTCGACGACCGGGCGAAGAGCGTGCGGCAGTGCGCGGTGGGCCTGCTCGCGCAACTGCCGGGCTCGAAGCTGCGCGCACGGATGGCGGAGCGGCTGGCGGCCATGGTGTGCGTGGAGCGGAAGAAGGGCGGGATATTGCGGCGCGAGACGGTGACGGTGGAGGTGGAGCCCCCCAAGGACTTTGATCCATCGTGGGAGCGCGACGGCATCGATGCGAAACCGCCGCAGGGGAAGGGCGCGCGGGCCTGGTGGCTGCAGCAGATCGTGAGCGCGACGGACCCGATGGAGTGGTGCAGGCTCGCGGGCCTGACGCCGGAGGAACTGCGAGAGAAGCTCGCGTCCAGCGATTCGTTCAAGGAGATCGAGGCCGGGTGGTTCCATGCCTGCGTGCGATCACCAAGCGCGGAATGGGTGGAGATGTTGGCCACGGTGTACCTGGAACGGATTCACGCGGGACACGCGCCAGCCGGGTATTGCTCGTACGAGCCGCTGTGGCAGCGGCTGCCTCGGCACGACATTGAAGCGATTGCCATCAAGGTTCTGAAGAACGACGCGATGCGCAGCGACGACCGCTTTGCGTGCGCCGGCGCGGTGCCGGCACCGTGGGGTGAGGTGTTTTCCCGGCGCGTGATGGAGGCGCTCGCGGCGGGTGCGTTCAAGTTCCGAGCGGTGTACTTCGTCCGGGGCGGGTCGCTCGGGTTGATCGCCGAACTGATCCACCCGGCGGTCGCCCGCGCGTACGAGGCGTGGCTGCTGGGCGTGGCGCCCAAAGCCGCGGAAGACCAGATGGCCCGTGGAGAGTTTCCCAAGGTTCTCGACCGCCTGCGCCTGCGGGTGGACATGCACAAGGAGTTCGCATCGTGAGCAAAGCAACAACCGCGGCGCAGACCGTCCTTCGGGACACGGCGGAGAGGCAGTACGCGGCGGAACTCGCGGCCCTTGCGCGGGTGGACGACCG